>CAZQUW010000170.1:2375-13557 GCA_964596215.1 uncultured Planctomicrobium sp.
CGACAGGCACTGCCAAGATCACGGTGACCTACGGTGGTCAGCCGGTCAGTGAGGGGGCGGTGCAACTGGTCGTGGCGGGCTCCGGGATGGGAGCCTATGGTCAACTGGATGCGTCGGGCACAGTGACACTCGCCGATGTCGAAGTGGCGAACTACACCGTCGTCGTAACGCCACCGCCGCCACCCGATCCCGTACCGGGCAGCCCGGCTACGGTTAAGGACTATCCCAATATCCCGCGGGTTTATCGGGAACAGCGGACCAGCCCCCTGAAAGCGGAGGTCAAGCCAAATAGCAACGAGTTTAAGTTTGAACTGAAGCAGTAAAGTGATGGCAGGCAGCCCGCTGGCCCACGACCGATTCTGACGGGACTCACGGGAACTGCGAATCCAATCGGATTTGCCGTCCCCGTTGTCGCCTGGCGAGGCGCGATAGGCGGTCGACACGGCTGCCTTCACCCGGTGGCTGATGTCCTGATTGCCGAGTATTATTCCGTCCGTTTCCCGGCTTACGATTTCTTACCGTGTGAGCCCCGGAAGAGGAGCGAAAAACCTGCGAGGCCGGTGACCATCAAGACGGCCATGACCCCGGTGCGATCGGGGGCGTCGAGGGGCTGCGCGGCGGCCGCGGCTGGCTGGGCTTCGGGGGCGAGCAGGGTCACGACGTCGTCATAGGTGCGGCGTTCCCAGCCAGTGACTTCGCCGGCCTCATTCAGCAGGGGGAAGACGTGGACCGGGGTGATTTCAGCCTGCCACCGGCCCGCGGAGTTCTGGTTGACGTTGACCTCCAGATGTCCATAGTGCTTACCGCCAGACACCAGTCGTTTCCCCTCCCAGACTTCGGGGGCGTTCTCATGGACCAGGAACTTGCGGTGCGGATTGTCGAAACCTTGCGAGGGACCGCGCAGGCCATCACCCCCGATACCGACATCGTAGAAGTGCATGCTATGGGGACGCGTCGAGCCGTCGGGAAGCATCTCGACGCCCGTGGTTTCAGAACGCTCGAGCATTTCGTCGTGACCCGAGAAGACGGCGTCGACACCATAGCGAAAGAGCAACGGCCGGATGACGCGCATCGCAATTCCCGATTGACCTGAAAAGTTGGGATGGCCGAACGGAATGCTATGGGGCCCTGAACCGTACATGGTGTGATGAAACTGGACGAAGGTGAAACGGCTCTTCCGCTGGGCGTCGGCCAGTTGCGCGGTGAGCCACCGGTATTGTTCGGAGGTGGGGTTGAAATCGGGAGCGCGGCTGCCGCTCAGGAGGTGATTCGTGTCGGAGGCCGACTTGTCGGGCAGCCCGTCGCTCGAATCGAGCGTAATCAGCGTGATCGGGCCGTAATCGACGCGGTAGTAGCGGCCGGATTGCTGCGGTTTGAGCGCGCCGTTAGAGGGGACTTCGAAATAAGTTAGAAACTTATCGGTCGCGAAATCGGCGCCCGCGGCGGTGTAGCCACCACCCGGGCCGGCGAAGTTTTCATGATTGCCCAACGCGGGGAAGAAGGGAACGCGGCTGGCGAGTGATCCGAACTCGCCGGCGTTATGCCGCCAGAATTCATCCCAGTCCCGTTGTTCGCCGCCCGTTTCGACGAGGTCCCCGGTGACGAGGACGAAGTCGGGGTTGCGGCCGGCCATCACGCGGCAGTTCTGCCGATAGCCGGTTGTCTGATCGGCGACGTATTTGGAGATTCCGGCAGGGCGGTTGCTGTGTGGCGGGGCGGGCCAATCCACGGGTGGCAGGGTTGAAGATTCCGGCTCAGTTTCAGAATCCGAGTAAACCATAAAACGAATCGGCTGATTGGGACCGGGAGCCGTCTGCAGGACCCCGGAGTGCTCGGCCTGTCCCTGGCGGACACGGTAGTTGTACTTGGTCCCGGGCTGCAGGCGAGACAGCCGGACGCAGTGGAGCCAGGGTAATCCGGGGTGCGATTCCCCCGGCTCGGGCTTGAATGGGTTGTAGGCGAGCGTTGTGGCACGCCACGGCTGAGATTGAATCCGCAGAGCGCCATAGGGACTCTCCAGGCAGAGTTCACCCGGTTCACCAACATCGGACAACCAGCGGACGGTGATGGCCTCCGGCGTGGGATTCTGCAGGTAGGGCAGGACTCGAAACGAGCCCGCCGAAACGGTGCTGGCGACGAGTATTCCCACGAGAAACAGAGCAGGGCGGAGAGGATGCACGATGCAGCTTTTCAGGAGAAAGTAATTACGAGCTGAAGGGCCTGACAGAGTCAACCTGTGACGAATTTCCCGGCTCGAGACTGTCGGAGCGGGGACTCCTGACGAGCGCCTCTCAAGTCAGACAGGCACGTAAATATGTAAATAATATGAAGTGCAACTCGATTTCGAGAAGGGACGATCCGCGTGCCTGGCGACCAGAAACAGTCATCAGCACGCGTTTGATTATAAGCGAACGAGTCGTCGTGGCGAGTGACCACTTGCTATTCCCGTTTCACCCCTGCCGGAGACGCTCTGGGTCGCCACCGGGCAGGAAGTCAGGCACACCGTCTTGCGTCTAGGAATGGCGTAACAGGCCCACGCCCCCAGTTCGTCACCGAGTGGCAGGCGTTGATGTGAGTCAGAACGCCTCGCGGTCAGTCGACCCACAGGCAGCCGGCACTACGACTCCATGTCATCAATAGTAAATAGGTTATTTGATCCAGTTCTGGGGCGATGTCGTGAGCTTCGCGACCAGTATTCGTATACAAAGCATTCTTAAATATTGGAAAAATGCGGATGTTCTCGAAACGGAATGGACTCTTCCGCTGCTGCGAGACTACGATGAATTGTAAATTTTTGATTAAATCGAAGATCCGCTCGGATTCAGATCACACGTCTTTTGCATTACGGCTTCGCAGTTCACGGCCGGCATTTTCCCGCGCGGGTTAAATGGTTTTCGGCCGGTGAGTTCGAACCGGGGATACCGGAAATGTCGGTCTGAGGCTGCAGTCGCGGTGGAATCACAGACATGGATACCAATACGGGCACTTCATCGTATGTAACGCTGGACTTGTCATCTGCAGGCCTTTCGGCGGCAGCTGAGTAATCGTCGCCCTGTTGCCTCACAGGGGGCCGCGAAATTTTCGACTGTCGCCCATGTTTTTGCCGCGGTACTGCAGGTGTTCTTCGTTGATTTCGGTGCTGTTTTTATTCTGCAATTAAGAGAAAGAATTACATCGTGTTCGGTTCCAAGATGTCGATCTGTCTGGCTTGTCTGGCGCTCATATCGCTGGTGGGGTGTGGTGGCGGCGCTGATCGTCCTGATCTGGGTTACGTGACAGGCACCGTCACGCTGGATGGCGAGCCGCTGGAAGGGGTGCAGGTATTGTTTCAGCCCGAGGATGGCCGTCCCGCTGGCGGGCTGGCCAATGAAGACGGTTACTACGTGATTGAATACATCAAGGGAGAGAAAGGGACCAAGGTGGGGCCGAACACGGTGGCTTTCTCGTGGCTGCCAGGTGACTCCCGAGCCAAGCCGATCCCGGCCCGTTATCTGGGCAAGACTTCGGAATTGAAATTTGACGTCAAGCCGGGCAACAACCAGTTCGACCTGACGTTGGTATCTGATCCGAATAACCCGGCGAAGGCACCGAAGCAGCCGGATTAGAATGGTGAACCGCTGTCAGCGGGGCATCGCGCACGAACTGCTGCTGGTCATGGTTTCATCCACATATTTCGCAGTGGTCATTTTGTTTTTCTGTTGTCTGATTCTGTTTATTGGGAGCACGTAATGAAGTTAAATGTTCGACGCGGGTTTACATTGATTGAATTGCTGGTGGTCATCGCGATCATCGCCGTGTTGATTGCCCTGCTGCTGCCGGCAGTGCAACAGGCGCGCGAAGCAGCGCGACGCTCGCAGTGCAAAAACAACCTGAAGCAAATGGGCCTGGCGATGCATAACTACCACGACGTGTACAATGTGTTCGCGCCGGGGTACATCGCGAAGGTTCCCGGGAATATCACGTCCAGCGAGAAGAGCCTGTGGGCCTGGGGGGCATTTATTCTGCCGTATGTCGATCAGGCTCCGATGTACAACATCCTGCAGGTCGGCAACGTTCTGCTGGAAACGCAATTGACGAATAATCTGGCGGTCTGCCAGACGCCACTGCCGGCCTTCCGCTGTCCGTCCGATGTCGGTCCGGCCTTGAACAACTACACCGACGCGATGTTTCCGAGCTCGGTCGTCACGAACTGGTACAATGCCCAGCTCCAGAATGTGGCTGGTGCCACGGTTTCGATCGCCACATCGAACTACGTGATGGCTTCAAATCCCGGGGTCAGCACGACGCCGCCGGTGAATCCGGCCGCCTCATCGGGACCGGCGTTGGGGGTCGGGTTTCAGAACTCCAACATTGGCACCCGTGATATCACGGACGGCACCAGCAACGTGATCCTGATTGGCGAACGGGCCTGGAGTCACCATGGGCTGACATACGGTGCGGCCACGATCCTGGGGTTCAGTGCGTCCGTGTGCGATGCGTCCGGCAGTGCAAACGTGAAAGCTGCCGGCATGAACGTGCTGGGGCTGCAGTACAATTCGATCAACAGCACCTTGAGCAACTCGCATGATCGTCGCGGCTTCAGCAGCACGCACGTGGGGGGAGCCCATTTTGTCCTGTGTGATGGTTCGGTCCGGTTCATCAGCGAGAACATCCAGTCGACACCAGGGACCGCTCCCGTCGCTGGGTCCGTCACGTGGATCGACTCGTTGTTTGCCAAGTTAATCGCACGCAACGATGGCCAGGTCGTGGGTGACTTCTAATTTCGCCTGACGGAAGAGTTTGAGCCTATTCCGGAACGCCTCGCTGTCGAAAGATAGCGAGGCGTTTTTGTTGTTCCAGTTTCATCTCGGGGCGTGCGTTGCGACAGTAATCGATCTGGCATCGGGGGGCACTACGCGGTCTTCTGTGAAACGGCCCGCGTCAGAACTTGGGACATAAAACAGTGATCGCCCTGCTTACCAGCCGCCGTGACCGTGGCAACGCGTCCCAGATTGAGCACGCCAGGAACCGCCTGACTTAGAACCTGGCCTGGAGGACTGGACATCGCTCCGGCCGGGCGAATAAAAAGAGGAACCTTCGGCTGTGGTACGAAGTCGCCGGTCCCCCTTTCTCAACCGGCAATTGACTGCCAGTCTGGTCTGTCACCTGGTCATGAAACGCGTTGCCCACTGAGTTGCAGCGTACCGACGCAGGGCCTGTTCGGATGACTTGCCTTTAGAAAGACCGTCATGGAACTGTATCAAGTCGACGATGCCGGATTGCTGTTTGTGTCACCCGACATTGTGGACTGGCAGCCGCTGGCTGACCGGGACGTGCGATTGGTGATTGACCTGGATGGCCATGTGGACCAGGGGATACCAACCATTCCGAATCAGCTGATGTACGTCTACTTTCCCTTTGACGATGCCGCATTGCCGGATCTGGTGAAGCTGCATGCCCTGGGGCGGTTGTCAGCGGACTTGATTCGTCAGCAGCGGGCAGTGCTGATTCACTGCGCGATGGGCCTGAATCGCTCGCCGCTGATCGCCGGTGTGGCTTTGACTTATCTCGGCCTGAGCGGAACTGAAGCGTGCCGGCTGTTGCAGGAGCGTCGAGTGGGGGCCTTGTACAACTCGATCTACGCAGACTATTTATGCTCCCTGCCGGCTCAATCACTCCCAGCCGGATCAGATTCTTCGTCTCTGCAAGGCTAGTGGTGCGGCACCTCTAATCTTCTGAGTAATCTTCAGGATGTTGTCTCCGACCATCGCACGGGAACGTGTCTCAGGCAGAACACGTCAACGCCGAACCTTCCGGGGAACGACTCGAGTCCCTTCGAAAATCTGATCGCCGGGATAAGCGACCAGCTGATCATGTTCGTTGAGTCCCTTCAGGATCTCGACTTCCAGCCCGCTGTTTTGACCGATCTCTACCGTGGTGAGCTGAGCGCGTCCTTGATGGATGCGGTAGACGGCCCAGCCGTCTTCAAATCGAAAGCACGCACCGGCGTTCGTCTTCAATACCTGGTCCGCCTCCCACAAGACGATCCTGGCCTCCACCCGGTAGGCATCACCCAGTCGTGCCCGGGCCTCGGGGGGGGCGACAAAGTCGGCGATGACATTGACCCGCTGTTCCTCGACCCCCAGTGCTGAAACCTTCAAAAACGCCTGCGGTTCGATCAGCCGAACGCGGGCCAGCAGCGGAGTCGTGGCCCCCCAGTGCTCCAGGTACATCTTCGACCCCGGCGAGATCTTCACCGCGTCACTGGACAGAACATCAACCTCGACTTCCAGGTTGCTGCGATCCCCCAGTTCCATCAGCCGCGTTCCGGCGGGCAGCATCGCCGCGCTTTCTTGAAAGACGCGTAACACCTCACCATCAATCGGAGAATGGATTTCAAACCGGCTGTCACCGGGCCGCTGTGTGCTGTTGGCCCGCAGCAGCGCCGCCTTCGCCTGCTCCAGTTCGAATTCAGCAATCTTGACGGAAAATTCGCCCGCATGGACATCTTCCTGCGCGGCCTTGAGTTCGTACACCGCGGCATCGTAGGCTTCTCGAGTCACTACTTTCTGCGGGAGCAGTGTTTCCATGCGCACATGCTGCGCAAGAGCAAACTGATGACTGGCCTGAGCACGTTCGAGCTGTGACTGGGCATGCTGCAGCCTGGCCCCAGCGGCCTTGGCTCGAGCTTCGGTCTCCGCTCGGGTGCGGGCATCGAGCAGCGTTGGATCGCCAGGTTCGATCGCGGCGAGCAGCGTTTTCCCGGCCCGCACTTGATCGCCAGCATCCAGATTGACACGCAGCAGTTCTCCTTCCAGCGGGGATGACACCACGTAGCGTTCTTTGATCCGCGTCTTGCCATCCTCGCGCACGGTGACTTCCAGACGGCCACGTGTCACCCGGGCCACTTCGACTTCTGTCGCCGGAGGCAGGAAGGCATATAGCAGCAATGCGCCGGCCAGGACTGCCAGACCTAGATAGATGAGTGGCCGCGGGGAAAGCTTCACGCTGAGTTCATTCCTTGGTTTTCAGGACCGTGACCAGGTCCAGCTGGTCCAGCATTCGTCTCACAATCAGACCCGAGCCCAATGCGGCCGTCAATGTTACCACTGCCGCAAATCCAAATGTCGATCGATTGACCACCAGGGGCATGCGGAACAGTTCCGTGTTGTACGAAAACTTGATCAGCAGATACGCGAGACCATAACCCACGAGCATTCCAACAGGTATCGCCACCGCAGTCAGCACTCCCAGTTCGCCGAACAACAAGAACGAGACTTCTCGTCGCGTAAAGCCGATGACACGGAGAGTCGCCAGTTCGCGGCTTTGTTCTGCGAGCGAAATCCGGGCACTGTTGAAGACGACCCCGATCGCGATAATCGCCGCGAAGAACGCGATAAATGACCGCATGCGTAATAAATTTTCGCCGATCGTGTCTCGGAAGCTGCGCATCGTCGAGCCTTTAATCAGCACACTCGCCACACGCGGGGCATTCTTCAGCTCCCGATGCAACTCGCCGATTTGTGCCGAGTCGGCCGCGATGAAGGCGCCGGAGACGACGTCGCCTTCGCGCATCAAGCGGTTCATGGCGTCGCGCTGCATGTAGGCGGCCGTCCCCGCGAAATCGGCAATCAGCCCCACCACAGGCAGGTCCGCCACCGGACGCACCCCCTCCAGGACTTCGACTCGTAATGCGTCACCCACTTTCAAGCCGAGCACTTCGCCCAACTTTTCAGAGAGCACCAGTCCCTCGGGTGGTAACGGGATCGACTGACAGTGGATATCCATCAGGCGGTGCAATTCGGCGTCCGGCATCAGGCCCAGCACTTCCACACGGCGCATATGCGAACCCGATCGCAGGCGTGCCGGGATCGCCCGGAACGGCTCGCACGTACGGACACCCGGTAAACCGGCGATGGCATGCAGCGTGCTGGAGCCACTGGGTTCAACAAAAATCACGTTCAGGTCTTCCCGCATGGCAACGAAGTATTGTGACTGGATGGCGTAGTCGACAGCATCCAGCATGAAACTTCCCAGGATCATCACGGCCACGGCCAGGGAAATTCCCAGGCAGGTGAGCAGCGACTTGATCGGACGACGTTCCAGTTTTCGAACGACCAGCTTGACTGGTTCCGACAGAAATCGGCCAAACCCCAGCCGCTCTAAGATCGATGGACCACATCTCGCAGGTGGCTCGGGGCGCATGGCGGCCGCTGGCGGCAGCGACACCGCCTGCCAGAGGGCAGTCAGCGTCCCCAGGATCGCCGCCACCGTGCTGACCGCGGTCGCCGACAACACTACTTCCGGATCCAGATAAAACGTGAAAACCGGAAAATGAAAGAAATGGGAATACATCTGCGTCACCTGACGCCCCAGCACGGCGCCCACCGCGACTCCCAGCATGACGCCCCAGGCCACGAACAATAAGACCAGTTTGACGTAATGCGCAGCAATCTCCCGCCGGGTGTAACCAAACGCTTTCAGCGTTGCGATCTGCTCACGCTGAATGGTAATGAGTCGCGAAACCACCATATTCAGCAGAAACGCCGAGATTGCCAGAAAGATCGTCGGCACCACCAACGCCATGCCGCGCAGTTCCTGCAATTCATTGGTGACGAACTTGTGGGAACTCTGGTCCGCCCGCCCGACGGCGCCTAAGCCTCCGTAGGTTTCCGTGAGCTGATCGAGTCGTCGCAGGACTTCGGCTTCGCTGGCTCCGGGCATCAATGTGCAGGTGACATCGTTGAATGCACCATCCAGGTCGAAGGCCGCCGCCAGCGCCTCGTGGCCCATCCAGAAGACTCCGTATCGCCGATCATCGGGCAGGATGTCCCCTTCCCGAATTTGAAAGATAAACTCAGGAGAAAGTGCTACCCCGACGATGGCCAGCTGACGCAGTCGACCATTGATCACGGCCCGCACACTGTCACCCGGTACCAGTTGGTGCACTCGGGCAAACCCTTCACTAATCAGGATTTCATCAGCCCGCCCCGGTTCAAGGTAGCGCCCCAGGCGTATGTGTGGTTGATTCAGAATGGGGAGTGAGTTGTCCGGGATCGAGATCAATTTTGCGGTGGCCGGTTCGACCAGTCCCGGAACATCCACCTTCACAGTCTCGACAACTCGAGTCTGCACTTGTGCGACTCCGGGGATCTCTGCGATCCGTTGTTCCAGCGACTGCGGTGCCCGTTTCAAGTGCGAGAATACCTGGGCAAAGCGATACTGAGAGTAGTAAGCCGCCTGGGCCCGCTTCAGCGATTCCAGCGAGCATCTGGCCATCACATAGGTCGCCACACCGGCCGCAATCACCAGCACAATCGCCAGCGCTTGACCGCGCATCAGCCAGAGATCGCGCCACAGTTTTCGATGAAACGGGTCCATGTGACTTACCAGGCCAGATCCCGGGGTGAGACCTTGGTCGTATTGATTCTGATACCAGCGATCTTGCCGTCCAACAGTGAGATCACACGATCTGCGATATCTGCGATCACGGCATTATGCGTAATCACGACCGTCGTGGTACCGATTTCCCGATTAATGCGTTGGATCGCATCCAGAACCAGGATGCCCGTTTGTACGTCGAGCGCCCCGGTCGGCTCGTCGCATAAGAGCACCTCTGGCCGCTTCGCGATGGCTCGTGCAATTGCGACACGCTGTTGCTCGCCCCCCGATAATTGCGACGGAAAGTGTTGCGCCCGGTCTGACAACCCTACCAGGGCCAAGGCCTCCTCGGGCCTCATGGGATGCTCGGCAATCCGCGTGATCAGTCCCACGTTTTCGGAGGCGGTCAAACTGGGGATCAGGTTGTAAAACTGGAATACAAAGCCCACGTGGTCCCGGCGATAGAGGGTCAGTGCTGCATCATCATAAGCCGTCAAATCGTGATCTCGATAATGCACAGTACCGCTGGACGGGACATCCAGGCCGCCGAGAATATTCAGCAACGTGGACTTGCCGCTCCCGGACGGCCCCAGCAGCACGACGAACTCACCGCGATACAGATCCAGGTCCACACCGCGCAGCGCCTGCACCTCAACTTCACCAAATTGATAAACCTTGGTGATATTCCGGGCCTGAAAGACGATCTCGCTGCCGGTAACGGGTCCGGTTGCGAACTGCTTTGCCTCCGGCCCGCTCATATTTCGTTCCTGTCGCAGTACGCCACCACCAGATGGTGGCCCTGAAATCCGTAGTTGCCGGTGGCGGACCGGTGTCGGGGACTGGGCGGAAATCGCTTCACCTGACGTGTCACCCAGCCGGAAATCTCGAGTGGCCCCAATTTTAGAATCGAGCAAACCTGATCCGTGATAAGCCGGTTCCGATGCCAGGAGTCGATCATACGGCATCGCGGCTGCAGAGCGAAAGGTTTGTGAAGCGGGGCCGCGCGAAAAAGAGCGCTCAAAACACAACAGGATGCGATGGCCAATAAGTCCCCCCTTCGTCCTTCACATTCTGGCAATCCCCTGCGGGTGTGACGGCGTGCCACGTTGATCGGCGGGACCTGCTGCCCAGTTCGGGGGCGCCCATGAATATCGAAGATTTCCCGAACCGCCAGCATTTGAAGGAATTGGAAGGATTCGAGCGTTCGGGAAACACGGAGACTGCTGGAGTTCGGGCGACATGGAGTTTGGGCCGGTGGGAGAGTGTGTGGTAGAAGGGAGGTGGGGAAATGACGAATGTCGAAATCCGAATGTCGAATGAATGACCAATGACGAAACGGCGAAGAGAGTATGCAAATGTTTAAAGAGGTCGAAGAAGACAAAGAAGACGCGAGTTTTGTTTGTCACATGAAGTGAGGAAGATCTCGCGCCAAGGCGCAAAGTGTGGAAATCGGGCGGCTGGAACGTAACCTCTTTGCGGCTTGGCGCCATTGCGTGAAAAATCTCTTCCAAGGTCGGTGGGAGGTAAAAGTCGTAAGGGAGCAAAGGGAACAAAGAATACGCGAGAATTTGGCGTGTCGTTTGGTCCGTAAGCTGGGCACTCCTGCCCGTCTGTTGTGTTGAGTCAGAAAGCAGAGACGGGCAGGTGTGCCCAGCTTACGGCCGAAGAAGTCAAAGAAGACAAAGAAGTCGCGAGTTGCCGCTGTGGCTGGCGGAGGGCGAATCTGTAGCCTGACTCTCTGAGTCGGGTCGTTCGACGCTGGAATGTTCCCGACTCAGTGAGTCAGGCTACAGAGGGCAAGGGAGCAAAGAGAACAAAGAGT
>CAZQUW010000171.1:0-2063 GCA_964596215.1 uncultured Planctomicrobium sp.
GAAAGGGGAAATGTGCTGAAAAAACAAACCCCGTAGCGTAAATCAACAGTCCGGTAAGGCCCGGGGTAGGGTTGAGACTCACGCTGCTAATCAGCATCGAGTGATACCCGATCAGCAATCAAAGTCGCTGCTCTACCCCGGGCCTCACGGCACCGGGCTCGCCAAGCTCAATAGATGACCACTGGAGACAATTCCGATCTGTCATTTTGGAACATTCACAAACGCAGAAACCCTCACCGGAAATGAATCCGGTGAGGGTTTCTTTTAGAACTTAAACTCCGTCATCGTTCCGACGAGGTTGACCGTCGAAAACTACTTCGAAGCTTGGGCACTGCTGAACTCGATATCGCGAACGGCTTCCTCAGCCGCCTTGCGGACATCGGGTTGGGTGTCAGTCGTGAGCTTTTTCAATTCAGGCAGGGCGATGGCCGCTTGCTTGCCAAAACCGCTGAGAGCGAAAGCCGCCCCGGCCCGAATCCGCTTGTCGCTGTCTTTCAACGCCTGAGTCAGCGCCTTCACAGCCGTGTCGGATTCAGGATGAATCTCGCCCAGAATGAACGTCGCCAGCCAGCGAACGTTGGCTTCCTTGTCATTCAGGTGTGCCACGATGGCGTCCGTCGCTCCTGCTTCCTGGCCTGGGTACTGATACAATGTTTCGGCCGCATGCAAGCGGACGAAAGCATTCGGATCCTGCAGAGCGGCCGTCAACGGAGCAATCGAGGAAGTCACATGCGGGCCCATCGCCATCGCTGTTGCAGCGAAGGATCGCACACCAGCATCGGGACTCTTCAAGCCTTCCAGGAAGACCGGCAGAGTATCTTCAGCATTCTCCTGAATTCGCCACAAGGCCAACGCGGCATGGATTCGCACATATGGATCATCATGCGTCAAGGCAGCTCGAATGGCGGGCTCGGAAGCCGTCCCGTCTGCAGCCAGTTCGCCCAGCTTGTGCAAGGCCGGTTTAATCTGGCTGACGTCGTTCGAGTTCATCGTCGACAGCAACGTCTTGACCTGGTCACTGGCTTTCGGACACAGTGCGACATAGTCGACGGTCTGAATGTTCCCCGGCTGAGCTACTGCGGCGGCGGTCGAAGTGATGACCGGACCGGCCATCGCCACGGCGGCTTCTTCAAACGCCTTGTCATCGGTATCCCGCTCTTCGACCTCTTCGAAGAATTCGTTCGCCGGTGCTTTAGCAACAGTTGTCGTCGGCTGGGCTTCCACTGTCTCAGTCGGCAAGAAAGGGTTGTCTTCCGATTCCGCCGGCGTGGCCGTTTCCGCAACCTGAGTCACTTCCAGTTCTGATTCAACCGGCACCGCAACCGCTTCAGCAACGGGTTCAGCGGCCACGGAGCGGACCGCATTTGCCGAACCCGCCGCGACGACTTCCACCGGGCTGCCACGTTCGGCGGCTCGGACATCGGCAATCACTTCATTCAGCTGGGGAATCGACGGGGCCGCGGCAGGCGTATTTACCGAGACTTGTTGCACTGCCGGAGTCGGCATGCGATTCGCCAGTTCAGTCCGTTCCGCGCTACGATCGGCTTCCATCTTCTGTTGCAGGCGAGCGATTTCTACCATCGCATTGCCGGCATTCTTCAACTGCGGATCAATCGACAAGGCTTTGCTGTAGTGATCCAAAGCCTGCTTTCCCTCACCCCGCTGGGCATACAGATACGCCACGTTGGAGTGTGCTTCAGCCTCTTTATTGACTTGGCGGAACAACCGGAAGCTCTCGTCGAGACGCCCCTGCGTGCCGACGACAAGTGCCAGGTTATTGGTCGCCCGCGGATTCCGCGGATCGATCTTCATCGCTTCTTCCAGGGCCGACTCGGCTGCAGCCATATCGTCCGACAAGAAGCAGGTATAACCCAGATCGTTCAAGATCTCCGGGTCGGACGGACGCAGGCGATGGGCTTCATTGAAGTAGCGTTTCGCTGCCTCGTAGTTAGCCTGCTTAGCATGGACGATGCCCAGGCGATGCGCGACTTGAGCGTTGGACGAATCCTTTTTGTAGATTCCTTCATACATTTCTCGCGCCCGATCAATGTTCCCTTCGGACT
>CAZQUW010000171.1:2073-13422 GCA_964596215.1 uncultured Planctomicrobium sp.
CGGACTCGGCGAGTCGGGCTAGATCGTATTGCGCTTCAATCTTGTGAGACTTGGTGGAGGCAAAATTTCCCGCCCCCGTGTGAGCACAGCCGCTCAGCGGGCCGGCGACCAGCGCCAGTAACACTGCAGCGGAGAGACTGTAACGTCTCATGATGGCGATCCTTCTATTTGCGGAATGCAGCGCAGCATCCGTCTACGCTGAGTGATGTTCTTGACCCGAAGAAACAATACAAACGTGCAATAGACAACGATATAATTTCGCAATCGCCGCAACTGCAACTGACGGAGGCCGCATGACAGGGATCTTGCATCCTGGACCGGTGCCGTGCGTAAATGTGCAGTCTTAGTTCGACTCGCGTTTAGAAGAATCCACCGCCGCCGCCGAATCCGCCGCCGAATCCGCCGCCACCACCAAATCCGCCGCCACCAAACGCACCCTGCATGCCGCTGAATCCGCGACCGTAAGCACGTTCGCCTTCGAAGCTCTGGAAGCCTGGGGTCAAAGCCGGTGAGACCACAACCTTTTGCTCCGCATCGGTCAGCCCCAGAGCCTGCAAGGACGTCACCACCACCTGCCGGCGGTTCATATCCAGAGCCTGGTCGTTATGCACAGCAAAGCCATACTTGTCGCCAGGTCGCGGGCTCATCGAACTCGGTTCGATGATGATCGGATACGGCAGCGTTGGTTTCTGGGAAATCCGGAACGCAATCTGTTTGACGTGATCTTCACCAGCGGCATTCATCCGAGCTGTATTCGCAATGAACTCGTGCTCGTGGATCACGAAGTCAGAGGCTTCAGCGTTATGCTCCTGCTTCTGCCAGATCGGATCACTGACTGTTCCGAGCGGGTGGGGGGTAATGTCCCCCATATAGTCACATTTTTTCATGCAATGTCGACAGCAGCCGCCGACCAGGGACAACGCGATGGCCGTTGAGGCCATGAAGCCCAATCGCTTCCGATTCCACATGATTCCCCCCCTGTTAATCACCCGGCAATTCACCGATAATCCTGGTGAAATAATGACCGAACATCGCAGTGCCTCACCCCAATGAGGACTGCGTCCCCCTATTCCGAGAAACCACTCGGGCCGCTGATGTAGTAGTTCTGCGAGTCCTGGTAGCCGGTATTCAACTGCTTACGGCATTCACACAACCGGTCGCGATACAGCGGCCAGACGGTGCTGCGGTGGTGGCATTCCGGGCGGCCTTCGATGTGGCCCTTGCAGAAGAATTCAATATCATCCGGTTCGGTCACTTCCATTCCGGGCAACAGCGTGGGAGCGTCTTCGGCTTCCAGTGGATGCACCAGTTCGGGCGTTACCAGAATGATCAACTCCGATTCATCGCGGGTGATCGTCTTCGAGCTGAAGAAGGTTCGCAGCAGTGGAACATCGCCCAGGCCGGGTACGCGGGTATTTTCACCACGCTGTTCTTCCTGCAGCAGTCCGGCCAGTGCCAGAACTTGACCTTCACGCAGATCGACGACCGTACTGACGGTTCGCGTATCCAGACCGAAGATACCATTGACCGAATTGTTGCGATTCAAAGTACTGAAGGTTGGCACGACCTGCAGTCGGATCCGGTCGTGGTCCAGGACCGTCGGCGTGAACCGGATCGAGGTACCATAACCTTTGAAGCTGGTTGTGGCAGCTTGCGCACCGCCGACACCGACGACGGTCGGAACGGCGAATTCACCACCCGACAGGAAAGTCGCCGGTTGACCGCTCAAGGTCACCAGATTCGGTTCTGCCAGAATCTTGGCCGAACCGTTCGTGGCCAGGGCCTTGATGAAGAGGTTGAACTTGCCTTCGCTGAACAATCCCGACACGGCCAGGTTGGAGCCGCTGGTGAGGGCTGAGCGGACGAAGAATTCATTAAAGGCCACGTCCAGGTTAACACCCAGATTGCGCACTGCGGACCGCTTGAGTTCCGCAATTCGCACTTTCAACATGACCTGCTTCTCGCCGGGAACCGTCATCATATTAACGATGTTGGCCTGCGGAAGAGTTGAAGCATCCGGGAATGGCTCCGAAGCCTGGCCATTCTGCACCAACTGCGTCGAGGTGCCGAGGATGTTCCCGGCGTTTTTGCGCAGCACGGCCATAATCTGGACCGCTTCCTGCTCATCGCGAGCCTGCCCCCGCACAATTAACTTGTCGGCGACAGGAAAGAGCTGAACCTTACTGTTCGGAAACAGTTCGTTGATCATCGTCTGCAGTTCACCGTACTCCATGCGACGGCGATCATCGACCGCATCGTCCTTGGCGACGGAGACCAGCAAACTGAGGGTTGTGGACTGTTGGGCATTGCCCAGCCACAGCGTCACAGTCGTGCTGCCGGTCTCTTTGCCGATGATTTCGATCTCTCGCGAGCCGAAAGCGACGACTTCGACAATATCCGGGTCGGCCATCGCGACGCGGAAGACGTCCTGCTTCATCCGAATGATTTTGGAGCGACGCAGCCCCACCTTGAGCTCCACCTCAGATTCGAGAATCTCTTCAACGAATTGAGAGACCTTGTTCTGAGTTGGATTCTCCTGCGCCTGAACGAGTGTTTGACCACCCATCAGCGCAAAAGCTGCCAACGGTATGATCCACTGGCGCTGGCCCCGCTGAGCGAAGATTCGTAACAGACTGACCATATTAAGCCCTCCTTGGAACGCAACGGCAACTGGCCGTGTCTGCATCCTCGACCACCACACACTGCACAAATAAACTACTGGCAGCGTCGGCATGCGTGAACAAAACGCCAGAGTCAAATCGGCTCGTAACAAATGCACTGCATCACTCGTATCGGAATTTCAGGATGGTGGAATTGAATCGAACATTCCGGTATTGACACGTGGTCCATGAAATGAGGGAAATACTGCGACCCTGAAGCGATTAAGAGTCCGATATGTAGAAACGGCGTGCCGTAGTTCACGCCATCGTCTGGGGGGCAGCGCACGATTGTGAAGCTGCCGGGTCCGCAATCCAGTGCATCCGAGGTGCTTAGAATGAAAACGACTCTCCTATTACTTTGGAGCCTGGCCAGCTTTCCGCTCCAAGACAACTGCACATCCTGCCAAGGCGTTGCTGGCAGCATGGGAGCTGGTGCCTACAGCTCCAACGGGCATGGTTACAGCGATCCGAATGCCGGCGCCGGCTCGGTCGCCGGAATGAGCGGTCAGTTCGGAATGAGCGACGGTGAGGGCTATGGCGAGTTCAACTCACCGTGCCGCGATTGCCGCGGTGGAAAAGGGCGCTGCCACTCTTGCTGTAAAGACAGCACCTGTAATATGTACCAGCATTATCCCTATCAGCCGGACAACCACGGCTACTACTACTTCCACCCCTACAACTATACTGCCGTATGGCAACATCAGCAGTGGATCACAACGATTGGCGGGGATCCGCGGAACCCGTATTCCCGAACAGTATTCATTCCGGTGTACGAGCAGTTTGAGAACACCACCTACGAACCCGATAACAAGCCGTCCAACACGCTGCAGGTTTTACCGCACGTGTCCAGAGAATTGCCCGATTTGGAAAAACTGCTGAAGAAGACAGAAGAAGATATGCCCACCGACACGGTGCCGGAACCACCGGCTCCCGGCACGACAAATTCCTAAATTCCACAGCGATGCAGGATCAGAATTCGCAGCCCGACTGTTTTTGACAGTCGGGCTGCTGTCATTAGAACGAGTGAATTTGTCGCGTCGTGGCTGGCCCGGGGCTCTGAATAACTGAGGCCAGCCCACTGTCCCACATCGTGTTGCAGCAGAACCAGTTTCGACTGCAACACACGATGCGAAAACCAGTTGCGACTTCGGACGAGACTCGTCACCGGAGCTAAGTATGCACTCCCAGGGGATTGACGCTGCCGAATTCCAAGCCCGTCTACAATCAGGGGTCCATCGCCGCCTGGACCGCTGGCTGACCATCTTCGTGTGGACCGTGGCTTATGTGTTCGTCTGCGGGTTGATTCTGGCAGACCCTGATCTGTGGGGCCACACGCTGTACGGCCTGCGTGCGATTGACCAACACGTTTTAACCGAACGTACTGATCCGTTTTCGTACACTGCTCCGAACGCCATCTGGGTTAATCACGAGTGGTTAACCGAACTGCAACTCGCCTGGGTGTACTCTGAATTAGGCAACACCGGCCTGTGGATGTGGCGAAATCTCTGGGTGCTGATTGTTTTCTTGTGTGCCGCGGCCGAATTGAAACGCCAGCACGCCAATCTTGCGGCCAGTACCCTTCTATTGCTTTACGGAGCGGAATGTCTCTCGCAATTTGTCGTCTTTGCTCGACCTCAGGTGCCTACGCTGGCACTGTTCACACTATTTTTGCTGATCTTAAAACGCAATTTCGATGGGGCCAGCCGGAGCGAAATCTGGATCATGCCCCCCCTGATGGCCCTGTGGGTCAATTTACATGGTGGATTCCTGGCCGGGGTGGGAGTCGTGGGAGTCTACGCGGCGCTGGACCTGCTGCACCGGTTGCGAAACGGTTGGACGTGGAGTTTTGAAAGCCTGCGTCTGCCGAGCCTCGGATTACTGACCTTGTTGGCCACGCTGGTCAATCCTTACGGTTACCATCTCTATCTGATGTTATGGGACCACCTGGCGACCGAGCAGTTCGTCGTGGAGTGGCAGCCACTGTGGGCAGCACGACAAGCCCCGACATACTATGTCCCCCTCGTGCTGCTGGCATTGTCGCTGCCCTTCTCACGGCGCTGGAGCCTGGCAGATGCCTTGATTTTGCTGGTGATCGGCTCACAAGCGGTCTCGCATATCCGGCACGTTTCACTACTGGCTGCAGCGTGTCTGATTTTGTTACCAGGCCCTCTCTCAGACAGCCTGCCGCGACTGTTTCAGCATCTCACTTCGGTACTGGCGCCGCGTGAACGGTGGCCGTGGCGAGTGTTGGGTGTCTGCGGGGCGGCAGGGGTTTTGATCATCCTGCAGGTTCGCGGCACCGTCGATCTGTGGCGGCATGGGCTGGCCCCGTGGGATGTCGGCGTCGAGTCCCGCAGTCCGGTCCCCGGCATGCCCGTCCGGGCAGTGAAGCAACTCAACAAATTGAAGCTGTCTGGAAATTTGCTGACCGACTACGGCTGGGCTCAATTTATTTTCTGGCAAGCGCCGCAATTCAAGCTGGCATTTGACGGCCGCTACCGGACCGTTTACTCCAGTCAGCTGGAAGCCGAGTTCCTCAGTTTTCAACGGTCCGGTCGCGTCCAGCCGCAGCAGACCCCCATGCTCGATAAATATCCGACCGAGATTGTATTGCTGCCCGTAGGCGCTGGTGCGGCGGGCTATCTCGCGCAGCGAAGCGATTTCGTCGAAATTTATCGTGACGACCAGGCCACAATCTGGGTCAAACGCATACCTCGTTTTGCGAGTCTCATTCTGCGTAGTCAAAAACAGGCACTGCCCCCCGTTGCGGCACCCGAATGGCAGGCGTTCCCAGGTGAGACGCTACCGTAACGAACCGACGGAATCGCCGTGAGTCCGCGGTCGAGTTTTGCCTTAAGGCACTGAGCGTGTTGCTGTTCAGCCAAGGAACCAAACCGACTGCACAGGTGGAACGAACATCACGCGAGCACTCAAAACAGACAGATCGTCGTTTACAAATCGCGTTAGCCACCTCTCTTGGCACGGAAGATGCGTTTATGCTCGCCACCGGCCAAGGATGTTTGTGCCGGCTCTGTGGACATCCGGAATCGCCAGAAGAGGGTCAAACGTGCGCTACCAGTTTCGGTCGAGCAAGCTGAATAAACGCAAGAACTCCAAGAGGCATCGTGGGGCCGTATTCATCGAATACCTGCTCCTGGTCACGTTAGTTGGATTTGGAGTCATCGTCGGATTGGCAGCGCTCCGCGGTGCACTGGTGAACGAACTGCTCGACCTGGCCAACGCGATCAACGCAATCAATACCTGATTTTCCAGCGTAATCGCTAGAATTGGACCGCCAATCACGGATGTCCGATGACCACTCAGGTTGCCAAGCGCGTTAACGAATTGACGCCGAGTGTTTCCACCTGTTAACACTCTTGACAGTTCATTCTGGTCTCCACGGTCTCGTCATGCGAAGTTTTTCCCCCCGACCCGTCCAACGCCCGAGGCGCTCCGCGCCCCTCTGGCGTTCGTCGAAACGGAAGGGCGTAGAATACCTCGAACTGATCCTGGTGATGCCCATCCTGTTCATCGCCACCCTGGCCATCTTCGAATTCGGCATTTTGCTGCTCTATGAGGAAACCGTTACTTCGGCGACAGTGGAGGGTGCTCGCGAGGCCGCCAAAACTGGCGACGACACCGCTGTCGCGGCCATTGTCCAGCAGTTCCTCGCAATAAACAAAGTGATCTTCGACACGACCACCATCAGTAACGGCGGTGGCCACGCTTATGTCCTGATTGAGCGGGGACTGACGAAAGGCGAACGCGGCAATCTGCATTACGCAGCGAACGCGACCGGCCCCAACCCATTGACAGCCAATGAGGTCCGCGTGACCGTGTCGACCCCGATGGTCGTCGCCAACGATCAACCAGTTCCCAACTGGCTTCGCTACTTCGGCCTGGATCTCGCATCGAGCAAAATGCAGGTCAGCAGCATGACACTGGCCGAGTAATCGGTCCGGAATCTCGCCGGTGTGCTTCAGTTCCAGTTGATCCAATGGAACGAATTTCTCCCAGTTAGTCCTCAGACATTGGCCGTTCGTCATTTTCTCACATGCCCACGACTCGGTATGATGTGACGGATCAGTCCAATTCGATGGATCCGACATGGCGTGGGAGATGGTGCAGTGATGTATTGTCGAGTGGCAGGTTGGCTTTCCGCATTCGTCGTGTCGGCCGGTACACTGGCCTGCGGTGCTGAGCCGCGGCCGGTCGAGTTCAATCGGGATGTGCGGCCAATTCTGTCGGACTTCTGTATTCAATGCCACGGCCCCGACGAGAAGCAGCGGAAGGCCGACCTTCGATTGGACATTGAGTCCGGCGCCCTGGCAGATCACGACGGCCACCGCGCGGTCGTCCCGGGCAATCTATCCGAGAGCGAACTCATCCAGCGCGTGACCAGCACCGACGAGAACGAGCGGATGCCACCGGCGAAATTTGCCCGGCAGTTGTCCGCGGAGCAAATCGATATTCTCAAACGCTGGATCGAGCAGGGTGCCGGCTGGCAAAAGCACTGGTCGTTGATTCCGCCGCAGAAACCGGTGCTGCCCCCGGTTAAGGCCGCCAGATGGTGTCGGACTCCGATCGATCATTTCGTACTCGCGCGGTTGGAAAAAGAAGGCCTGGCCCCCGCGGCGGAAACTGACAAGACCACCTTGCTACGACGCGTGACGCTCGATCTGACCGGACTCCCACCCACGGTCGCGGAAGTCGAAGCGTTCCTGGCGGATTCCACCGAGAATGCATATGAAAAAGTCGTCAACCGTTTGCTTGATTCTCCGCGATTTGGAGAGCGAATGGCGACGCGCTGGCTCGATGGGGCGCGGTACGCCGACACCAGCGGTTATCAAAGCGATGGCGAACGCTATATGTGGCGCTGGCGGGATTGGGTGATCGAAGCCTACAACCGCAATTTGCCTTTCGATCAATTCACGATCGAACAGTTGGCTGGTGATCTGCTTCCCAATCCGACTCTCGATCAGCGAATTGCCACCGGTTTCAATCGCAACCACCGCGGTAATGGGGAAGGTGGCATCGTTCCTGAAGAATATGCCGTGGAATATGTCGTCGATCGCGTCGACACGACATACACAGTCTGGATGGGCCTGACGATGGGCTGCGCACGCTGTCACGACCATAAGTTTGACGCCCTGACCCAGCGTGAGTACTACGAAACGTTTGCCCTGTTCAACAATCTGCCCGAGAAAGGACGTGCGGCCAAATACGGGAATTCCGAACCCTACATCTCCGCGCCGACGCGTACTCAGCAGCAACAGATCAAGCAGTTGGACGAAGCTCTCGTCGCCGCAACCGAGGCCTGGAAACAAGCCCAACCCGAACTCGATGCGGCCATGGCCGCTTGGGAACCGACCGCACACCAGGTGCCCGCAACGGCAGGCGGACTCGAAGAAAATCTTGTCGTCCATGTCGCGTTCAATTCACCGACCCAACCGCTGGTCGTTGCCAAAGCCCCGCCGACTGGCATCAAATTGCGTCCCGGTGAAACACCGTTTGCCGAGCCGAAGTCATTTCCTGAAACGTTCCTGGGAACAGAGCCAGTTTTCGCACCGGGGCCGGTCGGCCAGGCTCTGCAAGGGGACGGCAAGGTATTTTACCAGGCGGGAACAGTCGCCGGATTTGGGTTCTACGATGCGTTCACCGCAGGCTGCTGGATTCAGCCCGGCGATCTCCGCGGTGGAACAATCGTCAGCAAGATGGTGGATACATCCGAAGGCACTGGCTGGTCTCTCAACCTCATTAAAGGCAAATTGCAGGTTCATCTGACGCTGCGCTGGCTCGACGATGCCTTACGCGTCGAAGCCAGCGACCCCTTGGCGGCGGACAAGTGGCAGCATGTGATGTTCACGTATGACGGATCGCGTTCGGCCAGCGGAGTGACCATCCTGGTCGACGGGAAGGCCGTGCCGACTCGCATTTTATTAGACGAGCTGAATCAGAACTTCGTCGCGAACGAACCGCTGCGCATTGGTGGGGGCAATGGACCGGACGGTCGATTTCACGGCCTGATCGACGAGGTTCGTATCTATTCGACGGCCCTTGATGCAGAAGCGGCCTTGAGCCAGGCGGTCAGTACCCCGATTGCGGAAATCGCCGGTCGACCTGCCGCGCAGCGCTCGCCCGCAGACAACTTCAAATTGCGGCAGTATTTCCTGGAACACCACCTCCCCGAAAAACTGGTCCCCTTGCGCAACCGCGTCCGGACGCTACAGCAGCAGCAGCAGGAGCTACTGTCCTCGATTCCTACGGTGATGGTGATGGAAGAGCTGTCGACACCGCGGAACACACACGTTTTGTTACGCGGCGAATACGACAAGAAGGGGGAGCCAGTCCGCCCTTCCGTTCCAGTGAGCCTGACGGTGGGTGAGAAGCCCCCAATTCAGAATCGGTTGGACTTTGCCCAGTGGCTGGTCAGCCCGCAACATCCGCTGACGTCCCGCGTCGCTGTGAACCGCGCATGGCAAATGTACTTCGGAACGGGACTGGTTAAGACCGTCGATGATTTTGGCACCCAGGGCGAATGGCCCAGCCATCCCGAGTTGCTCGACTGGCTGGCTTCGGACTTCGTCAGCTCAGGTTGGAATGTTAAGGAACTGCAGAAGCAGATCGTGATGAGTGCAACCTACCGGCAGTCATCAAAAGTGACACCGGAACTCTTACAACGTGATCCAGAAAACCGCTTGCTCGCCCGCGGACCGCGCATTCGACTGTCCGCCGAGATGATTCGAGACCAGGCGCTATTCGCCAGCGGATTGCTGGTGGAACAGGTCGGCGGTCCCTCCGTATTGCCCTACCAGCCCGAGGGGCTCTGGAAGGATCTCACGGGAACGGACTTCGTGCCGGAACACGGCGCCAGCCTGTATCGCCGCAGCATGTACACCTTCTGGAAACGGACCGTGGCCCCACCGGGCATGGTGATGTTTGACGCCCCCACCCGCGAAGCCTGCACCGTTCGCGAAACGCGCACGAACACGCCGCTGCAGGCCCTCAATCTGATGAACGACGTCACCTACGTTGAAACCGCTCGGGTCCTGGCACAGCGAGCTTGGCACCAGGGAGGCACGACTCCAGTGGACCGTCTAACGCAGGCCTTCCAACTGGTCCTCTCCCGTAAGCCTCACCCCGGGGAGCAAGAGCTGCTGGTGCGTGCATGGGAATATCACCGCGATCGATTCACCAGGGATCCGGAGAGCGCCAAGGCTTTTTCAAAGCTGGGCGAAACGGCACCAGAAGGCAGTATTCCCCTCGAGCAACTCGCGGCATACAGCGTCGTCGCCCAAATCCTGCTGAATCTGGACGAAGCGGTCACCAAGCAATGATTGCGTAGCGGGGATCGGGGTCCCGGTCCCTGCCGGTCAACTTCATCTGCAATTTCATCTGCAATTCGCGGTCTGAGGCGAGCGGACTTCGCGCAGCGCGGAATTGCGCCAGGTAAACTCGCAACTTATGTCCCGGCCAGCGACACCCCGTAACTCGTGCCTGACATCAAAGTTAGGGTCCCGCATACCCAGGCCGCTGCAATCCAGAATTCCTGGTCGAGATGCCGAATACTGCCCATAAAATTTGCCCCCTTTTAACGCGAAATCTGGTCTCGCCACGTTTTCCCCCCAGTGCTAATATCCCCCTCTTCGCATCCTATTTCCCCACCAGTATTCGCCCTGTCAGGATTCGAATGCGGTAAGACTGTTCGCCGAGAATGATTCTCGGCGAGGAGCCTGCTGTTTTAATCTGTGAGTAGTCAGCCCAGGGTTGGCCTCAGATTGCGACAATGCCGTAGACAGATGCTTCAGGAAGGAGCCTGAACGATGCCCCACCAATTATTATCCCTCACCCGCTACCCCGTGTGTGTCTTATTCGGCTTACTCGCGCTATCACCCCTGGTGGCCGAAGACGCTCCCGCCGCAAAGACTCCCGCCGGCAATCCGAATGCGACTTACAAGCTGGCTTATAAGTTTCAGAAGGGCGGGGTCGTCCAATATGAAACCCAGCAGAATGTGAAGTTCGTCTCTAAATTCCAGGGGAATGAAGAGACGGCTATCAATAAGACTCAAACCCGCAAAAACTATCGCGTGGTGAGTGTCAACCCTGATGGTTCCGCGGATCTGGAACTCGTTATCGAGTGGGTCCGGATGAAAGCCGACTTCGGTGGTGGCGGATTGCCGATCGAATTCGACAGCAAGGACCCCGCCGCGAAAACGCAGGCTAAGTTTGCCGATGTTCTCAGAAACGTCGGTAAACCGCAGGCCCAGCTGCAATGTGCAGCAAACGGCAAAGTGCTGAAGATCAAGGAGATCTCCCTGGTCACACCAGCGGCTGCCGGAGCTCAGCCTGTCAGACTCAAGGACGTGGCCGGCCGAGAAGATTTCAATTTCCTGACGGTCTTCCCGGACGAGCCGATCAAAGTCGGCAAAACCTGGACTGAAAAATCGGACATCAAAGTCACAGTCGAAGACAACCTGAAGGAGACCGTCGAACTCCAGCGAAAATACACGCTGGAATCGGTGAACGGTAATATTGCGACCGTCTCGTTCAAGACATCCGTGTTGACCCCGGTGAAGAACCCAACGGTCGCCATTCAGCTGATCCAACGCGAAACCTCGGGTAAGCTGGAATTCGACCTGGAGCTCGGCGCAATGATTTCGCGCCACGTGGACTCGGATAAGTCGGTAAT
>CAZQUW010000172.1:0-13418 GCA_964596215.1 uncultured Planctomicrobium sp.
TCTGCGGTCAGCTGTGACGTTGCGGGTGAGCGGTACTTCTCGGGAATCAGTGACTTACCGACATAAATCTCCTTCGCCGCCTCGGGGCTCATATCCTTTGGCAGCGGTCCGTCATAGGGAGCATTCAACGTAATCATCACCTGATAATTTCCGGTGACGGCGCCCTGCTGCTGTCCGGAAATGCTCAGCTTGTAGGACCCATCGCTGCCGGTCACGGCGGCCGCCGCCGGCGTTTCCCTGGTCGTCGGCACAAACGTGACGTTAGCTCCGATCACGGGCTGCTGCTGGTAGGTAATCTTCCCGATCACATCGCCCATCGGAGGGCCACTCGTCGTCCCGCTACCACAACCTCCGGCCATGATGGCCAGGATCACCAGGAGGCCGTATTCAATCCTTCGACTGCGTCCGCGTGCCTGCATGTCGACCTTTCGGGTTACTCACCGTTGACTTCGCCACCCGCTTTGCTGCCGAGTGCATTGTGGGTGAAAGTGGAAATATTCTGTGACAGAAAGCGGACGGAGCCATCGGCCATACAGGCACTGGAGCCCCCGGTATGCGGGCTGGAAAACCCGTCGCGCGAGAAGACGTACGTCTTACCCGCGAAACACGGGGCATTAATGTTAATGGGAACGCTCGTCCCCCAGGTACTGCCGATGCTCTGGATCCAGTGATTGCGGCCCCCGCTGCAGTCGCGGGTCAGGTGTCCCAGCAAGATCGTGTTGCTGAGGCCGTCGGTGACATCCCGGAAGCGGGCGACCGTGGCGGGGCCGCCGGAAAAGTCGAACATGCCACGCTGGTTGCGGGCGCTGCCGTAGTTGTTGGTGGGCTGGGGGCAAGCCGCGTCGGCCGGGGCACCCGCCGCACCGGTGGAACTGCAGCCTCCGGCCCCGTACAGCAGGCGGGCGTTGGGCCCGCCGTAAACGTCACCTGCGGCATTGAAGGCATCGCCATAGCTGCCACCATAACTGGTCGCCGCACCCCACCACAATTGGGGACTGGCACTGGCCGTGGGTGTCGAACCGCCCCCCGAAATACAACCTGAGTTGGGAGAATAGGCCTGGCGGATCACGTCTCCCGCGTCCGAGGGACATTGGAGGACCGACAGTACTCTCTCTCGAATGGAGTTGGCGTAGGTGCACTCAATTCTGTCGCTGAAGTTGATCTGATTGTACAGAGGTGCCTGATCGATCTGGGGCAGTATCTTCGTGAACAGGCCCCATCCCAGGTAGCCATATCCGCCAATCACGGGGACGGTCCCGTTGATCTCGTGGTAATTGTGGATGGCCAATCCCAGTTGCTTCAGATTGTTGCGGCACTGCGACCGCCGCGCCGCTTCCCGGGCCTGCTGCACGGCCGGCAGCAGCAAGGCAATCAGCAGGGCGATGATGGCGATGACCACCAGCAATTCAATCAGCGTAAAGGCCTGCCGTCTTCCAGATAATGATCTCGTCACGTTACCTCCAGCAAGCAGGAGCGCGGGATTGAACGGAAAAATCAGAGACCTCGAACTGGATCGAGGAAGTACGCCTTGGAAACCGGCGAAGTTAACATATCAACAATATGTCGATCTGATGATTGGTGCAAAGGGGGATTACAAATAAACATTAAATAAACAAACGGCTGCCGCGCGGTGATCATTAATCAGGGGCGGCAGGCATTCAGCAGCCGCACCTACACTACTGGCGACGGCACGGCTGATGCGGGATGGCGCCGATCTGTTGGAGCGAAGTTTTCACTGGGACGGGGCTCTGTATTTCGTCGTGTGCCTGGGGGGCCTCGGGGTCGCCGTGGCGATCAGCGCCTTGAATTCGGCAAGATCTCCCTTAACGCCCCCTGCCCGGCCGGCGGAAGTGGGTAGTTCGCCCTCGGCCTGACGTGTTCAATCCGTAAAACTTTCCGATCTCATTTATGTTTTATTCACGCCACGTCAGACTCTGGGAATTGAGTGCTGATACCGTAAATTGATCGTTTCGAAATCGGCCGATGAATACCGTTGGCGAACTTCAATCCTGGTTTCGTTTCATCGAAAACCGGCGTTTTCGTGGATTATTGACCTTGAACGTCGAGCAAACATCGGACGGCATCGCAGAATTTGACAACATACAAGGCACCGAGGAAACAGAGGCTCTGTATGAACTCTGTGTGTAATTCCTCTGTGTTCTCCGTGTCTCCGTGTTTCAAAAATTTGATTCAGCTTCGATGCGATCCCTTGCAGGGCATTCAATCACTGGCCCATTTCTGGATTGGTTCTGAGCTCGCATAGAAGCGGAATCGAAACTTGGATTGAGATTGAACACCTCACCCTCACCGTCGGCCTGACTGGGGGTGTTTCCGCCGTTCGCCCCGGACTTCGCCATTCTGTCTGAAACAAAATTACCAAGTGTCCAGATCAATTCCCGGGCGGGTGTCAAGAATTCTTAATACCCTGCAAGATATTGAGTTGCAATGGATGTGGACGCCTGACAACAACGTGCTGACACAGGCGGGAAATAAGATGTCGACTGATGTAGCCGAGTCTCGTACCGAATGGTGCGGGAACGGGGGACCCAAGGTGGCTGATTCGCAGGAATCGCCACAGGGGCGCAGGTTCGAACTGTCGAACCGGGGTACTTTCAAGCCCTAGCCCGTCAGCTAACCTCGTAGGCCGGCCGGGATGTGTCGTTCCGGCGCTAGTTGAAAGGGCATTTTCTCAAGGATCGTGGCTGTTCGCTCGGTCGTCGCCTCGGCTCCCCTGGCGGGGGATGTTGTTCACGGTCTTCCGCGCAGACATTCCGCGCGCCGTGATCCATGGTCCGGTCCGCGACGTTCAGGTTGAACAAGACTTCGAAACTGCGTGGCTCAGTTCGCCGAGTCCACGAGAAAGCCCGTCCGAATCAGGGCGCCCCTGTGCGCCCCGGAGGCTGCAATGAAGATCTTTTCATCACCCATTACGCAAAGGTTCGCGGCCGGTCTCGTCGCGGATGTGTCGCTCATGGAACTCGCCCTGTGGTTGTGGAATGCCAATCTGTGGGTCTGGCTGGGGGTGGGCAGCGGCATCGCCGTGGTGGCGTCGTGGTTGAGCTTACGCTACATCCCGCATACCCGCGTGGGTGTCGTCGAAAAGCTGTGGTCGTCCAGTGGGTCGGTCGGTGAAGGCCGCATCATCGCCTTGAACGGCGAAGCCGGTTACCAGGCAGAACTGCTGCGTGGTGGTATCCATTTCGGGTATTGGCGCTGGCAATATCGTGTGCACCAGGCCCGGTTAGTGGTGATTCCGCAGGGCGAAATGGGCTACGCTTATTCTCGCGACGGCGAACCGCTCGAACCCAGCCAGACGCTGGGCCGTTGCGTGGATTGCAACAATTTTCAGAACGCGCGGGAGTTTCTCGCCCCCGCGGCCGAGGGACGCGCCAAGGGGCAACGTGGACGCCAGCGGGCATTACTGCGCGAAGGGGTCTATGCGATTAACCCGGCCCTGTTTGTCGTGATCACTAATAATAATGTTTTTGCTTTGCGGCAGATTCAGGAACCGCAAGAGATTGTGGCGGTGACTCATTGGCAGAAAGAGTTGCAGCAGATCGGCGGTTTTCGACCGATCGTCGTGGGCGGGCAGATGAATGTGGCGCGATCGAACCTGGCCGAGGAAGAAGGCCAGCAGGTCGACTCAATTTCCATCGTGACCGTGCAGGATGGACCGTCGCTGGCTCCGGGAGAAATCATCGCCGCACCCGTGGGGACCGAACCGTCGCTGCCGAACTATCACAACAATTTTCAAGATCCGGAAGCCTTCCTCGCCGCCGGAGGCCGCCGCGGCCGACAGTACCTGGCGCTGACGGATGGTACTTACTTCATCAACCGCTGGTTTGCTTCGACTGAGATGCTGCCGAAGACCGTCGTGCCGATTGGTTATGTGGGAGTGGTCGTCAGTTATTACGGTCGCTCGGGCACCGACCTGTCGGGAACCGCGTTTCGCCACGGTGAACGAGTTGCCGAAGGGGAACGTGGTGTCTGGGAACGTCCCCTGGGGCCGGGCAAGTACGCCTTTAATACTTATGCCGGGCAGATCGTGTTAGTCCCCACGACGAACTTTGTGTTGCATTGGGTGACCGGTCGCACAGAGAGCCATCGGTACGATGAGAGCCTGAAGTCGATCGATCTGGTCACGCGCGATGCGTATGAACCGACGCTGCCGTTGTCGGTCGTGGTGCACATTGACTATCAGCGCGCGCCCAGCGTCATTCAGCGTTTCGGCGATGTGAAGAAGCTGATTACCCAGACGTTGGATCCCATGCTGAGCGCCTATTTTCGAGACATCGCCCACAAGAAGACGATGCTCGAACTGTTGCACCAGCGAGACCTCATTCAGGCGGAAGCGCGGCTGGAACTGCGGCAGAGATTCCGTGAGTTCGACATTGAATGCGTCGACGTCCTGATCGGTAAGCCGGATACCCTCGAGCGGGACGGCAAGATTGAAGTCCTGCTCGAACAGTTGCGTCAACGACAACTGTCTATCGAACAGGTGGAGACCTTCGATCGCCAGCGCGAAGCCACCGAACGGCTGCGGATGTTGAACGAGGTCAAGGCTCAGGCGGAGATGCAGACGCAGTTGACCAATGCCAAGCTGGGGGTGCAGATCTCCGAGAGCAAGGGTGACGCGGAACTGGCGCTGGCACGACGCGCCAATGACCGGGCGATCATGCAGGCCGAGACTGACTTGAAAAGCAACCGGTTGCAGGTGCAGATTGCCGAATGTCAGGGTGAAGCCGAACTGGCGCGGGCCCGCAAGCATGCCGACCAGACGATCGTCCTGGCACAAGCCGAGAGCCAGCGAAATATCTTGACCGGCCGCGGCGAGGCCCAGCGCATCCTGCAGACCGGTCTGGCGGAAGCGTCATCGTTGTTGCGAAAGGTGCGGGCCTATGGCGATCCGCGGCTGTACGTTCTCTCGCACGCCGCCAACGAACTGGCTCACGCATCGCAGCCTCTGGTCCCCGAACGGCTGTTTGTATCGGGCAACCAGGACGGTTCCTCGGCCGGGGCCGGTCAAGGTTTACTGGGACAACTGTTGGGGCTATTAGTCGCCGAGAAATCCGGATTCGCCTTAGCGATGCCGGAGGAAGAGGCGGGATTGCAGGAACTCGCCGAACGGTTGACGAAAGAGGCCATCTCGTCATGGAAAGCCGCCGAGGCTGCGGAGACTGTGGTGAAGATGGAGTGATCGCAGGCCGGCGTGTGAGTGAGAAGGTGAGGTTTCCGTCGAGCAACTCTTTAGCCTGACTCTCTGAGTCGGGAGCTTGGGGCGAAGGAGACCCGACTCGGAGAGTCCGGAAATGGGTTCGGCGGAGCCTCACACTTTCCTCGGTCCGTAAGATGGGCACTTCTGCCCGTCTGGATTGGCAAACAGGATTTGGGGGCGGGCGTTCAGATTTCATCGCCAACCGATCAGGCCACGCACGGATGATCGACCGGACTTGCCTGGCGAAATTTCGGACGCAGTATCCACACACCGCGAATTTCTGTCGTCTTGCCTGTGGTTTCCGAGTAAAATTCCGGTATGACTCCAAACACTCTAGAAGCCGTCGTGGAAGGTGGCCTGCTTCGCCCGCTGACGCAGCTGGACCTGCCTGAGCATCAGCACGTATTAGTGACCGTCATCGCATTGAAGGGCGAAGTACCCGATTCAGAAATCACCTGCCATCAAATGGCGATCGAGTTGGGTTTAATCGGAACGGCTGACGAGACTCCCGTAGATTTAAGTACCAACCCGATACACCTGAGCGGATTTGGGAGTTGATGAACTCAGTTCTCGTGGATACCGGTCCGCTGGTCGCGATTCTTGCCAGTCGAGATCAGTATCACTCGGCATGTGTGGAAGTTCTCAAGTCGCTGCGTCCGCCGCTGGTGACATGCTGGCCGGTGATTACCGAAGCAGCATATCTGTTACGGCAGTCTCCAGCGGCATTGCAGAGTCTGTTTCGAAGTTGGAGCGTGGTTTCCTGGTGCTGGCACCTTTGGACAGTTCTGCGGCTCCTTGGTTCGCAGAGTTTTTCGATCAATACCACGATCAGGAGCCGCAACTAGCGGACGCGGCAATTGTGTATCTCGCGGGACGCGAGGGGATCGAGACGATTTTCACTCTCGACCATCGCCACTTTTCCGTCTTTCGGTTGCCGGGTAATCGGCCTTTGACCTTGCTCCCCCAGAACCGCTGAAATGATTTTCTGCCGATCGAATCCGAGGAATTGAGGTCGGGCATTCGAATTTCATCGCTAACCGATCGGGCCACGCACGGATGATCGTACGGACTCGCCCGACTCTGGAGAGTCAGGCTACAGTAACGCCCCGCATACCGCATTCGACAGTCGCGACAAGTATTTGCCGTGCGGTTCTTGTGGCAGCGTGGTTAAGAAGGTGCAGCAGACGTCTCGGGCGGGGTCGATCCACAGGGCTGTGCCGGTGGCTCCCCAGTGGCCGTAGGCTGTGGGGCTTAGAAAATCGCCGAAGTTGGCGCTGTGGGCTCCCCAGTTGAGACGCCAGCCCAGGCCCCAGGGGCGGCAGCGGCGGTCGTCGGCGGGGACCTCTTTCATTTGTTCCAGCTGATTCCGCGTGGCCGCTGCGATGGTGGCGGCACTGAGGTAGCGGCGGCCGTCGACTTCCCCTTGCTGCAGCCACATCTGGGCGTACCTGGAAAGATCGGCGGGGGTGGTCAGCAGGCCGCCCCAGGGTGCTCCCAGTTGACGCCAGTAGCGGCTGTGCCAGTTCCAGGTGTGTTCGGTCAGCTGCTCGGGGGTAAGGCTCAGCCCGGCGATGCGATCAATGCGCGGCTGTGGGCCCTCGTACCAGCTGTCGGGGGCTCCCAGGGCGGTGTCGTGCATGCCGAGGGGGGCGAAGAATTCGTCATGCAGGAACTGCGGGGCAGTCTTGCCGGAGATGCGGTGGAGGATCTCGCCGAGGATGGCGAAGCCGGTACTCTGGTACTGCACGCCACGGCCCGCTGCGAAGTCGGGTGAAATGCCATAGATCGCCGTGATGAAAGCCGACAGCGGTTCGTTGGCGACGCGCAGGTCACGGTTCTGGGGCAGCATGTCGGGCAGCCCCGACGTGTGCGTCAACAGATTGCGGATCGTAATGCCGTGTTTCGAATGTTTGCCGAAATCGGGCAGGTATTCCTCGACCCGTTCGTCCAAAGTCAGCAAGCCGCGTTCGGCGAGCAGCAGGATGCCGGCACCGACCATCGGCTTGGTGATCGAAGCGATCAGGAAGATGGCATCCTGGCGCATGGGCGGGGCAGCGGGCTCAGCGGACTGGCGGCCGAGAAGCTGCGGGCCGGTGGTCTGTTCGCCCCGGACAATCTGCAGGCCGGCCCCGGGAATCTCGTGCCGGTGACACCAGCCGGAGACCAGATTGAGGACTCCTTGCCAACGTTGCGGATCGAGACCCATGTCACCGGGGGCGACTTTCTGGAGCATGCGACGGACCTTTGTAACACTGGTTGTTTCCCTGGTGCGTTCATCACGGGTCGACGAACGGATACAACCCCACTTATATCAGGGGGCCGGGGGAAAAGGCAAAGGCCGTTCGTGGCAGGGCCGCCGGATGTGGATCGCGTCAACTCTGCACACATCAGTTCGCAGCGGCAACCGACCGCGCAGCTGGGTTCCGGGCTGGAGAATCTCAATTGGAACGAATCAGCCAGTGGGGGGGGGCCGTGTGGCAAATGTGAAGGGGCGTGTCGCGGTGCGAAAATCGCGAGATAATTATTGAGGGGGTGAAGTTGGTGGTGGCAGGTTCTGTCGGTCCGGGAGTTCCGTGCAGCGACTAAACCTTCACGTGCAGCACTTCCAGAACCTGGTCCAGGTGCGTCACCTGGAGGACTTCGGTGACGTCTTCCGAGGGATTGTAGATCTGAATCTTAACCCCGTGGTTGCGAAGCGAGGCGAGCAGCCCCAGCAGACCGCTGGGGACCAGTTTCACGCCGGTCAGGTCAAAGGCCAGAACTTCTGTCTTATTCTCTTGGACCAGCGCCAGGATCTCATGCCGGCACGCCGCAATGTTGACTTGATCCAGGACTTCTTGTCCGCCGAAACCGACAACAGTCAGTGGGCCGGTCTTGTACACGCTGAGCAGCTGGGGATCGGAAGTCATGTTCATCGCCTTAAATAGATGAAGATTTCGGTGCAATCTTGGATACCAGCGTTAGCCCAACCCTGCGTTGCTGTCTTTTACCTCACCCGCAGTCAAATGGCTAGCCCGCTGAATGAAGTCTCTGTGAGACTTAACGGGGAAGCGTTACACGACCTCATGCATCATTGGCAAACGTAAGGGTTGTATCAATTATGACAGAATGGCAATTCCTTGGGGCATCGCAAGTAATCGTCACAGACCCGGAATGCGTGTCGGTTTGTCTGACAATCGTCCCCATCAATTGGCCAGTCTGAGTGGCGTTGGTTCGTCACGATTAATGACACGATTAATGACTGTTGGCAGGTTGAACGCTTCAAGATAGACTCTTCGCCATGCAACGTATGGCCCGCGTCATTATCATCATTCTGTCTTTGGTCGTCACCGGCACGATCGGCTTTCGAGTGATCGAAGGCGACAAGCCGGAGGCGACGTGGATTAATTGTTGCTACATGACGATGACCACGCTGACCACGGTGGGCTACGGCGAGGTCATCCCGCTCAGTGAGCGCGGCCGGGTGTTCGTGATGATGTTTCTGATTGTCGGCTTCAGCGCCTTCACCTTCAGTGCGTTCACGATGGGGCAGTGGCTGGTCAGCAACGAAATGCAGGGGCTGCTGGAGAAACGGCATATGTCGCAGGCGATCAAGGCGATGCAGGGGCACTTCATTGTGTGCGGCATGGGGCGGATGGGGCGGACCATCTGCGAACAACTGCACGAACGGCATCGGCCGTTCATCGTCATCGACAATAATGAAGAGCGGGTGAGTTCCTACTGCAAACTGCATGACTGGCATTACGTGGTGGGAGACGCCACGGATGATCGCATCCTCGAGCAAGCTGGAATCGAGCGGGCGAAGTCGCTGGCGGCCGTGCTGCCGAACGATGCGGGGAATGTCTACGTGGTCCTGTCGGCGCGGCTGATGCAGAAGGATCTGCAGATCATTGCCCGGGCCAGCGACGATAAGGCGGCGTCCAAATTGCAGCAGGCCGGGGCGAACCGCGTCGTCAGTCCATTTACGACCGCGGCCACCAAGATGGCCCGTTTTATGCTGAGTCCCAACATGGAAGATTTTCTGGAAATCGCCGACCAGAAGGGGCGAGATCTGGAAATGGCCGAGGTCCAGGTGGGGCCCGCCTGCCGGTTTGTCGGGAAGAGATTGATGGAGACCGATCTGCGTGACCTGGGAATCATGGTCATTGGAATTCGCCGGGAAAACGGCGAACGCCTGATGCCACCCCCGGGGTCAGCGGTCATCCATTCCGGCGACGGCCTGTTCGTGTTCGGCACTGCCGAAGCGGTGAACAAGCTGGTGCGGGATACATTCTCTTGAGGCTGCAGGGGCCTGGTTAGTTTTTGATTAGCGTGTTGAGCCCGTCCGGCGTTTCATTTGACTCACCCAGAGTACTGGCAGATTCAGTCTGGCCGATTCAGTAGCTCCCCGCTTCTTGGCTTTCACAGCGCACGCGCACCGTTCCGCTACCAAAGTCAGACCTGGCAACACAGAGACACGGAGATCACGGAGTTCGGATCAGTGCGTCGTGTTCTCTGTGACTCCCGTTTTTTTCGCCGTGACACGGTGTATTAGGAAGCGAGCCGAAAGCCTCCGCGGGCTGACGCCAAACTGATACTCACGTTGTGGCGCGGCTCGTCAGCGCGACGGCGCCAGCCGCCGGATCGCACGGAAGATTTTCGTCAAAAATCCGGAAGTCTGTCGATTCTTGGAATCGTCGTTCGTCGTACTGGTAGAGCGAACGCTCTGCAGGCGGTTGAGCTGGACCGGATTTCTAGCTCTAACCCTTGGAAATCAGAAAGAGTTACGACGATCCGATGCATGCTGCTGATCACAGTGGATCTGCACGCCGAAGCCTGTTCAATAGCCGGTAGTTGCCGCGGCAGGTAGTCCCAGTGTGATGCCGACATTTCATCACCTTGAGTCAGAAAGACGATGTCATGCGCGTAGAAGCTTATTTGATGTTCGATGGACGCTGTGAAGAAGCGTTGGAGTTTTACCGTCAACAGATCGGTGCGGAGATTACGGCACTGCTGCGTTTTAAGGACAACCCCGAGCCGCCGAATCCCGAGATGGGGCCACCCAGTCCTCCCGATAAGGTTATGCACTCCTGCTTTCGTGTCGGGGACACCACGATCATGGCTTCCGACGGAAACTGCCGGTCGCAGCCGAAGTTTGACGGCTTCTGTTTAACGATCTCGGTGCCTGAAGTCTCCGAAGCTCAGCGTCTGTTCGAGGCACTCAGTGTTGGCGGCCAGGTCCAGATGCCGTTAACCAAGACCTTCTTTTCCCCGTCATTTGGCATGGTCGCCGATAAGTTTGGCGTGTGCTGGATGATCCTGACGTGTGCGCCGCAATAAGTGTTCGCCGTGTCCCTCAGGTGTGAGGGAACAAAACGAGTGCCATCTATCGAGTTCACTTTCAACGCCAGGACTTGGGTGCCACTGGCTCTGCCAGTGCTGTTTGCGAGTCGAATGACGCTCGGCACTGGCAGAGCCAGGGCACACCAGTTCGATTTCAAAACAGAGGTTTCCATGTATCGGAAAATTGCAGTCATTGTGGCGGCGGTGATCCTGGTGCCGATCGTCGCGATTCTCGGCTATGCGGCCACCAAGTCGGACACGTTTCGCGTGCAACGGTCGACGAGCATCAAGGCCCCGCCGGACCAGATTTTCCCCCTGCTCAATGATTTTCAACGCTGGACCGAATGGTCGCCGTGGGAAAAACTGGATCCCAATTTGAAACGCACCTACAGCGGACCCACCAGTGGACCTGGGGCCGCCTATGCCTGGGCCGGGAACGATCAGGTCGGCAAGGGGCGGATCGAGATCACCGAAGCCGCGGAGCCCTCCAGGGTGCTGATCAAATTGGACTTTGTCGAGCCGTTTGAGGGGCACATGGTGACCGAGTATACCCTCACGCAACAGGGGGATGCGACCGACCTCACGTGGACCACGCACGGTTCGCGGCCGTACATCGCGAAGGTAATGAGCTGTTTTATCGATTGTGACAAAATGATTGGAAAAGACTTCGAAACCGGTCTCGCCAACCTGAAGGCGATTGCGGAAAAACAACCCTGATGAACAGATCCGTTGCCCGCAACGAGGATGTCCTGCATTGCTGTGCATAACGATTGCGAACCGCAGCCAGATACCCGGTTGCGGAATGATCGAACTATCCCACCACTGATACCTCCGAGGAGTTTTTTTAAAATGCGCTTTATGGTCATGATCCGGGCTGACAAGGATTCCGAAGCCGGTGTGTTGCCCAGCGAGCAACTGCTGACGGAGATGGGCAATTTTAATGAAGAACTGGTGCAGGCCGGGATCATGGTCTCGGGTGAGGGATTGCAGCCGAGTTCGAAAGGGGCCCGGGTGCTGTTCTCGGGGGACCAGAGAACTGTGGTGGATGGCCCGTTTGCCGAAACGAAAGAACTGATTGCCGGCTTCTGGATCTGGCAGTGCAAATCGCTCGATGAGGCGATTGAATGGGTCAAACGCTGCCCTAATCCGCTCCTTGGTGATTCGACGATCGAGATCCGCCAGGTGTTTGAAATGGAGGATTTCGGTGCGGAGTTCACACCGGAACTCCGCGCACAGGAAGATCGCTTGCGGGCACAGTGTGCCGAGCAGCAGCACAAGTCGGCATGAGAGCGAGGGGGATGATTTCGATATTCGTCCCCTTCCCGCGACGGTCTCGTATGACCGTGTCCCGAGCCGTCGCCGGTGCTGCCTGCGAGACGCATAAAAAGTGCCTGCGAGATCTGCCGGCAGTGGTGTCGGAAATGACTGGATGTCATATAATCGGTGGCCATGACGGCCTCCGAAACACATCGCGCGATTGATGCAGTCTGGCGGATCGAGTCACCGCGACTCATCGCCGGGCTCGCGCGTATCGTGCGCGATGTGGGACTTGCCGAAGAGCTGGCCCAGGATGCACTGGTGGTGGCTCTGGAACAATGGCCCCGGTCGGGTGTGCCAGAGAAACCGGGGGCCTGGTTGATGGCCACCGCCAAGCACCGGGCGATTGATCTGGTACGCCGTCGCAAGCTGCTGGAACGCAAGCACGCAGAGATTGGTCGCGAACTCGAGGCCGCACAAGAGGCTGCCATGCCGGATCTCGATGCGATTCTCGACGATGATGTGGGAGATGACCTCCTGCGGCTCGTCTTCACGGCGTGCCACCCCGTACTCTCGACGGAAGCCCGCGCGGCGCTCACGTTACGGTTGCTGGGAGGCTTGACGACGGAAGAGATTGCCCGTGCCTTCCTGGCCTCGGAGCCCACCATTGCCCAGCGGATTGTACGTGCCAAGCGGACTTTGACCGAGCAGCAGGTCCCCTTCGAAGTGCCGCGCGGAGCCGAGCTGGCCGAACGATTGTCATCCGTGCTGGAAGTCATTTATCTCATTTTCAACGAGGGTTACACGGCCACGACCGGCGATGACTTGATGCGACCGGGACTGTGTGAAGATGCGTTGCGACTGGGACGCGTGCTGGCTGAGTTGATGCCGGTTGAACCAGAAGTCCACGGCCTGGTGGCGCTCATGGAAATCCAGGCGTCTCGCTCCGCGGCACGCGTGGGGTCCCTGGGTGAGCCGATCTTGTTGCTCGATCAGAATCGGGAGCGCTGGGACCAGGTGCTGATCCGGCGCGGGCTGGCAGCATTGCAGCGCGCCGAGCAGCTGGGGGGAGCCCGGGGTCTCTACGCCTTGCAGGCGGCACTCGCGGCGTGCCACGCGCGGGCGCGGACTGCCGCAGAGACCGACTGGGTGCGGATCGCCGGACTGTATGCGGCACTACTGCAGGTCTCACCGTCACCGGTGATCGAACTGAATCGTGCCGTGGCTGTGTCGATGGCCTTTGGCCCGGCCGCGGGCTTGGAGATTGTCGAGTCGCTGACCAACGACCCTGCGTTGGAAGGCTATCACTTGCTGCCCAGCGTGCGTGGGGACTTTCTGGTGAGGCTGGGGCGGTTCGCAGAAGCCCGCGAGGAATTTGAACGGGCGGCGTCACTGACGCGGAATGTGAGAGAGCGGGAGTTTTTGCTGGCCCGGGCGCGGGAATTGGAAGCGGATGTTTAGGAGTGGAATGGGGGACTGATGACTTCCTCTGTATGATCCCCTAACTCCCATTCCTGATATCGCAAATTCCGCCGAACACCTTCGAATACACCCGGTCCATAACCGTGATCAATAAAACACGACAGGGCTGGGACTGGGGCATTCTTCAGAAATGCCCCGGCCC
>CAZQUW010000173.1:0-5741 GCA_964596215.1 uncultured Planctomicrobium sp.
TTCGCTTTAAGAGGTCAATGCCATTGCCCGATTTGAGCGAAATATCAAGCAGCACGAGATCGGGATTAACCTCTTGAAATTGCTGGAATCCTTCCTCTTCAGTGGCCGCTTCACCACAGACTTTGAAATCCGCCTGGGCGGACAGACGCAACGCCAGGCCTTCGCGGACCAGGGCATGGTCATCGACTATCAGGATCTTGATTTGAGTCTGAGAATTGTTCACGGATTCTTCCCATAAGTTGGAACGACACATTTCACCAGCATTCCCCCCGCGCCACGCCGTAAAATGCGAAGTTGTCCACCAATAATTCCGGCGCGATAGTTCATGATCTCCAACCCGAAACCGTGCGAATGGCCCGGCGCGGTGGCTCGTACCAGGGAGTTGGGATCAAATCCAATTCCGTTGTCAGACACTTCCAGGACAATGTCACCCTGCAAGGTGGAGAGCGAGATCTCAATCTCGGTCGCGTGACTGTGTTTCAAGGCATTATTCACGGCTTCCTGAGCGATTCGATAGAGATGAGTGGCGACTGTGTTATTTGCCACGGCAATTGAACTGGAGCTCCTGCAGCGACACGCCACCCGCTGTAAGTCATTCGTCGATGTCGCGAGTTGTTCCAGGGCCGCCCGGAGCCCTTCTACCTCCACCTGCACCGGCATAATCCCGTGGCAAAGTTGCTGCACGTGCCGGTTCGTCTCAACGAGATTCCGAGAGAGGCCCATCGCCGTCTCCCGGAGTCGCGTCAAATCGTCAGCTGTAATGAGCCAGTCGGATTGATCAGGCTGAGTTTTCCGTGGTGCCCGATGCAGCAGGTCCACGATTGTCCCGGCGAACAGGCTGAGACCGGTTAGTTCCTGTCCCGTGCCGTCGTGCAACTCCTGCCCGATGCGCCGTTGTTCCTCTTCTGCAATTCTCAGGACTTGCTGCTGCAACTCCTTACGCAGGGAGATATCACGAATAATCCCTGCGAACAGACCGATGTGATCGACCTGACTTACCGCCAGATCGATCGGGAACAGGGTCCCATCTTTGCGACGCGCCACCAGTTCTCGCCCGCTGCCGATGATGCGACCTTCCCCGGTCTCCAGAAACCGGGCAATGTAGGAATCGTGCTCGTTGCAATAAGGTGGAGGCATCAACACGCTGACGTTCTGGCCCAGGAGCTCTTTCTGGTCATATCCAAACAGACGTTCGGTTGCGGGATTGACCGACACAATCACGCCACGTTGATCAATCAGAATGATGGCATCAAATGCGGTATTGAGCACGGCACGCATCCGCTCTTCACTTTGTCGCATTACTTCTTCGCTCCGTTTGCGGGCCGATATATCACGTTGAATGGAGACAAAGTTAGTCCGCTGTCCCGCGGCATCAAACAGCGGCGTAATAAACAGTTCCGTGTCGTAGGCAGTGCCATCTTTCCGGTATTTGACCAGTTCAATCGAGCACGACTGTCCGACGGACAGATCGCGAATCATTCGATCAACCTGGTCGCGATCAGTCTTATCCCCCTGCAGCACTCGCGGTGTCCTGCCAAGGAGTTCGTGGGCTGCATACCCGCTGATGCGGCACATCGCATCATTGACAAAAATGATCTCTGGACCAGGCCAATCCATCTTGGCCGAGGTAATTATCACCCCTTCTCCCAGATGAGAAATCGCCTGCGCCAGGAGCCTGACTTCACGTGTTTGATCGGCCACGCGCTGTTCCAGCGTCGCATTGAGTTGTGCCAGTTTCTGCGCGAGCTGCAGGCGCTCGGTGATGTCGCGTTCCGTCGTGGCAATGCATTCCAGCTGGCCCCATTCATTGCGATAGGCCGTGACGGCCAGATCGACATCCAGAGTTCTACCGTCCCTGGTCAGTCGCTGCGTCTCAAAGGCTGTAACCGATTCGCCACGTGCCAGGCGGGCTGCGTAGGCCAGCGTTTCCTCGCGTTTGTCCAGCGGAACAATGTCCCGAATGTTCATTTTAAGCGCATCGGATGCCGGGTATCCGTAGATCTTTTCCGCCCCGCGATTCCACGCCAGGATCTGACCATTCAAGTCATGCACCGTGATCGCGTCATTGGAATCCCACAGCACGGCAGCCAGCCGACGCGACTGCGCCTCGCCTGCCATACGCTGAGTCACATCAACATAGTTAATCACTACGCCGTCGATCCGATTGCCGTTGGTGCGATAGGGCAGAATTCGTCGTAAATAGCACCGACTCGACGTGTTCCTGGGAAGCATGCCGGTGGAGGGCCCCGCCGGGGATACCGTGTTGTCGCGGCGATCCGCCAGCGGTTGCTGAATGCCCGCCGAACTCTCCGTGTCAACGAGAATCTGCTCCATCGGAACAAGGCTGTCGAGTACCTTCTGGCAGTCGTTCAGTAGCTGCGTGTCACTAAACTTCGGTGCCAGGTCACTCATCAGCCGGTCGACATCGGTCGGCCGCAGACTAAGCAGTCTGGCGACCGGGGGCGTAAACCGCTTGATCCGCAATTCGGTATCGAGAAAAACAGTGGCCACTTCACTGCTCGTCATCAGGTTGATCAGGTCGTTGTGCGAGCGGTCCAGTTCTTCGACCTTATCCTGCAACTGACAGTTGACGGTCGTCAATTCCTCGTTCAACGATTGCAACTCTTCCTTCGACGTCTCCAGCTCCTCATTGGCCGACTGGAGCTCCTCATTCATGGACATGATTTCTTCGTTTGAAGCTTTTAGTTCCTCTGACGAACTTTCAAAGTCTTCAACAGAGCTTTGTAGATCTTCACGTGCCGCCTTGAGCTCCTGTTCCAGATGTCGGATGAGTTGAGACTGGGCTTCTTCACTGCTGCATGTCACCGCGTCGGCAACGACGGCAACTTCGGTCGATGCCCGGTCTTGAAAGGTCACCAGCAGGAGACCGGCCGCATCTTTCGGCTCGGTCACCGGCCTGACTCGGATAGTACACGGCACGTACGCGCCATCCCGCTTGACGCGCGCGTCGAGGTCGAACACGACACTTCCCGTCTCCTGAGACTTGTGAACGGCCGCTCGAATTTTCGTCCGCAAACCAGTGCGAGCCATCGCGAGGAGATCATGGGTGATTTCGCCCGGCGGAAATTCGAGATAATTGACTAGCGGTCCAATCAGGTTAATGATCTCGTGATTGGAATTGATCAAGACCGAAGCGGGTGCGTAGTCGTCGAGAATCAGCCGTTGCGTCAATTCCTTGAAGCCGATCGTCGGTGTCGGAGTTGGGCGGAATGGGACACTACGCATCGGACGCCGATCTTCACCGGGGACGATCGGAACCTCGACAGCCGGGCGCCGTGCCGTTTGCACACGGCGAAACAGACGCCACTTTTTAGAGATCGGTTCAAAGAGATCGGTCTCGCTGCCGATCGATTCTGACGGGCCGAGAAGCAGGAAGCCCCCCTCGGCCAGCGCGAAGTGAAAGAGCCGGATCACTTTCTCCTGCACCGCAGGTTCGAGATAGATTAACAGGTTACGGCACGAGATCAGATCCAGTTTCGTGAAGGGCGTGTCGCTGATCAGATTCTGCGCGGCAAACGTGATTGAATCGCGCAAGGGTTTATTCACCTGCCAGTGCTGTGCGTCACTCCGGGTGAAGAACCGTTGCAGTCGCTCCGGCGAGACTTCGGTGGTGATGTTGTCGGCATACGTCCCCTGGCGCGCGATCCCCAGTGATTGCTCGTCTATGTCCGAGGCGAACAGCTGAAATTGAGGAGTCTTACCCGCGGCCGTAAAACGCTCGATCAGCAACATGGCAATCGAATAGGCCTCCTCGCCAGTCGCACAGGCTGGAACCCAGACCCGCACTCGTTTGGCCTCCGTTGCGGTCAGGACGCCGCCATCAGCCTGGTCGACATTCGCCCGCTGGAGACCGCGGGCCACAAGCTCTGGTAACACCTGTTGTTCCAGGACCTCAAAGACCTCCGGATCACGAAAAAACTGAGTCACCCCGACGAGCAAATCCTTGTAGAGCGCGTCAACCTCCCCGGGGTGACGACGTAAATAACTGAGATAGTCCGCGAGGCTCGCCAGATGGCAAACTCCCATCCGGCGTTGAACTCGACGCAACAGCATGTTCTTGCGATAATTGTGAAAGTCGTACTTGGTCCGCGACTTTAAGACAGACAAGATACGCGTGAGCTGTTCGTATGAGGATTCATCCACCGAAGGTCGATGACTGCCGACGACGTACGCATGTCGCAGATACTTGACCAGCGTTTCCGGCATTTCTTCCGGCGTCAGTATGAAATCGACGACTCCCGTCGCGATCGCGTTAAGCGGCATCTGGTCATACTCGGCGGACTGCGGCTGCTGGACCATGACCATCCCGCCATGGCGCTTGATCTCTTTCAAACCCATCGCTCCATGACTGCTGGTCCCCGACAGGATGATCCCCACGGCGCGCTCGTGCTGGTCCCGGGCCAGCGACTCGAGAAACAGATCAATCGCAGTCGACAAGCCATGGCGTTCTGCCGGGTCAGAGAAATGCAGTTTCCGGCCTGTGATGGTCAAATCTTTCTGGGGAGGGATGATATACACACAGTCGGGCTCGACCTCCTGGCCATCCCGTGCTTCGGTCACTGGCATTCGAGTCTGGCGCGCCAGCAACTCAACCATCAAGCTCTCGTGCTTCGGATCAAGATGCGGAACCAGGACAAACGCCGCGCCGCTGTTGGGCGGCATCTTGCTCAAAAACTGCTTGAAAGCCATCAAGCCCCCCGCCGACGCTCCGATACCAACCACCGGAAACCCTGGTGATTGCTCAAGATGTGGAACGATGCCAGCGTGGTTTGGCTCTGGAGGTGCAGCAGTCGACTCGGTCACTGAATTCGCGGCGGTGGCAGGACTGGCCCCCTCCTCCGCAGCAATAGCGGGTTGCGGCCTCGGGGTGGTAGGCTCGGAAGTTGTCTCGGACATGATGGCTGTACCAGCCTCCAATCGAACCGCATCGAATCGCTGCGGTCCCCTGAGCTCCTGCATTCACCACTTGCATTCAGCCCTAAATGTAGACTGTTCAATGAGTTCTGAACATGGTGAAATCCGCCACCTCAAAATTGGTGAATTGCTCGATACGCTTTCGGAACAGGATGCTGCATAGTAACCAAACGAGATACACGCTGGGGTAAGTCATCGCACACACCCCAGGTTGCCAATCGGTTTGCGATCTCGAATTTCTTCCAGGCGTTCGCCGGATAACGACATTTGCTTTGAAAACTCAGTTGCACCGTACGCAGCAGAATTCAGCCGGCATGACTTGCCAGCGCAGGCAGTCGAATACGATTTCTTAATTTGAAGTTCGCCCGCAGGGGGTTGGCTCCCCACCATTTTCACAACTTTTTAGTACTGATTACATCGCAGCACCGGTACGTCTTGAAGTCCAAACTCCCAGATTCCTGATCCCCAAGGAACACCCAGATGATCCACGTCGCTCCACAACAGACACGACCAGTTGGAACAACCTCCTTTGAAGACGCGCTTTCTGAAGAAATCTCGCTGGCCCTGCGAGGCACCGGCTATCTGGAATTATTCGATGTTGAAGTCCGCATTGATGGACGCGATGTGCGCTTGCGCGGACGCGTGCCCAGCTATTTCCTGAAACAGAAAGCGGAGTTCATCGTCCGTGGTCTGCCCGGCGTTGCTATGTTGAGCAGCGATATCGACGTATCCCGCGGATAATCGCCCCTCTGGCCCCCACAATGCGCCAGAGACATTTCACCGCATATTCGAATCACCACTGACAC
>CAZQUW010000173.1:5841-8843 GCA_964596215.1 uncultured Planctomicrobium sp.
TCTCATCGTTCTGACGGCAGGCATGCTCGTTCCCGTACATTTCGTCGCAATAAACCGATTCGTGGCTTAAATTTACTGTTCATGGTTCCTCCTGCTGACGGAACCCGCGGCGGGCGACTGGTGAGTCCGCGCCGGCTCGCCCCACCGCGACCAGTCCCAATCGGAAGCGCGCCATCGAGCACACCACTGTGCCCCAGCGGTACAGTCCGTTAGTGCACGCATCGCGGCCGCGCCGCGAGCGCCATGGCCAATCCGCGAAAACTCCAGCAAATATTGACTGCCAATTCTTAACAGCACAACCGGCACAAAAACTGCATTCCCAACTCGCGGTCCAAGGCTGCCCCTCCTCTGCCCAGGCGGATGATCGTCCGACTGTCGCTCGATGGCGAAATGGCAACCTCAGACACTAAATCACGTTGGACGATTCAGCGACAACTCGTTGAAGTCCGTCCAACCTAGATTGACAGTTTCGACTTTGCAGTCCAACCCAGGGTCCGCTCGGCGTACCAGGCGCCCTTGGGTCTTGAGAGATATCCCTTTCGGGGAACCGAGCATGCCATGACGCATGCTGCGTCGGGAAGTACCCGACGTCGTTCCCATTTGTTGGTCCCCAAATCGTGCAAGCTGATTTACCAGGAGATCTAAACATGTCGAGCGCCTTATCTACCCGAGTTTCTCAAGCCCTCAGCCCCTTGTTTGGCCGCGATCCTTTCTCCAGCCTGCAGCGCGAGATGGACGATCTGCTCAGCAAATTCCAATCCGACTGGAACGGTAATGGCAATGGGCTCCTGGCGGCCAATCTCCCGTCGTTAGATCTCTCGGAGACGGATGATGCGCTCCAGGTTCGCATGGATGTCCCGGGCATGAAAGCGGAAGAGATTAACATCGAAGTGTCCGGGACGACGCTGCGGGTCAGCGGCGAGCATAAGGAAGAGAAAGAAGAAAAAGGGAAAACCTTTCACCGTCTCGAAAGACGGAGTGGCTCGTTCAGCCGCACTGTCACATTGCCGGTCGCCGTTAAGGAAGGCCAGGTCACGGCAGAAACCGCCGATGGCGTCTTGACCATTAAATTACCCAAGGTGGAAGCGGCCAAGACCCAGAAGATCGCGGTGAAAGCGGCCGCGAAATAGCCCCTTGTGGCGACTGGACTGCCTACATTTGATATTGGTAATGGGTGCCACTGGCTCCGCCAGTGCCGTTCGTGGCGAGATTTCCCAGTACGAGCACTGGCAGAGCCGGTGGCACCCCAATTCAGACCTGCGACGGCAGTCCGCGCCGCCCCATCCAGGAGCACACTGGAATGAAACATTTTAACCGGCCGATCTACCACTGCCTCAGCTGTGGGGCCATCAAACGCGTCGAGCTGACTGCCGCGATACCGACCTGCTGCGGTGCCCGGATGGTGCAGGCGGCGACGGAGACAGTCGACCTCGAAGATCAGGGGGCCGCAGAGGAGTCGGGTGAAGTTCGAGTCAGCAACACTTCAGAAAGTCGAAAAGAGCAATCATGAGCCAGTCTAAAAAGAAGTCCGATATCCGTGGACAAGGCAACCAGAACGTGAAAGGGACGACGCACGTGCAAGCGATCCGCCCTAACGATCAGAACATCACTTCGACCAATCGCCCCGATGAAGCCGAAGGAAAGCACCAGCATGAGAAGCCAGTCAAGTAGCACTGTCGGACCATTGCAGCACGGACCTTGAAACAACCGCGTCACCGCGAGCAGACTCGGATTTCTACCAAAGCAGCCTTCATCGCTCCGCGTGAAGACAGCCGAGCGCGCCGTGGACCATAAATATCTTCCAAATGCGCCCGCGAGCCGGGCCAACTTGGGGGTCAGGCGTTCAATTTTCCAGAATCGGCCCGCCCCCACGCCGTCTCGCGTGCCACTGTCTTGGGGGCGGCTCGGTTCGCTGTGACTTAAGGAGAGATGTGGACGCCGCAACCAAGCAGTGCTGTTGGCGACTCCGATGCCCGCGGAACCACTGCTAAAAGTCTGCGAGCATGTCAACTCACAATCAGACCGCACCGCGCCGACCTGAAACAGTGCCACCCGGACATGACTCGTAACGTGACTGCCATGCGCCACAGGCCCTTGACCCACGGCGTGGTAAACTCGTTAGTGGCTAGAAAACGCCCGTCTCCCAGGTATCGGTTGACGAGTTTCGCGTGGAACACATATCGTGTCGAACAGCGTTGGACCTGTCCTCATTTCCTCTCCCTATTTCGCGGAAACTTTCAACTCCTTGGCAATCTTATCCCAAGGGGTCAGGATCACGCTGCAGCGTTTTGTCGCGGCGGTGTGACAGCCAAATACTCCCTGCGGAAACTGGTCACCCAGCGGTTTGGCCAGCACATCGATCCCGTCAGTGTCTTCAGCTCCCTGGACTTTAAAGGTCCCTAGGAAGGGATGATCTCCGGCTCGATCGTACACGAAGAACAGGTTCTGCCCCTGGCTCGACAGGAGCAGGTATCCGGTTTGCTCCGTTTGCTTGAGGATCGTAATCCCTTCCAGATCAGGCTTCAGGCCGTCTTCGCCCAGGCGAATCACGAGCTTCCCCGGCGTCGGCTGATCGGGCTCCGCTCCCAGTTCCCAGACCCCCTGCTCTTCAACCGAGATGTACAGTTTTCCCAAGCTGTCATCGGCGACCGCGCCTTCGCATTTTCCCAGTTCCCAGTTGCGAACTTTGCTGCTCGACGGCTGACCTTTGGCATTGACCGTCACTTGATATTGTTCCAACGTTCCCTCTTCTGAGGTGACGACCGCATACAACGACTTCTGCTTCGCATTGTGATACCAACAGACGCCGTAGTTCGGACCGGTTTTCAGCTCACCATTGTCGAGGCGTACCAGCTTTCGATCTTTTCGATTGACTTCAAAAAGTGCCAGCTTCCAGCCATCGGTGCGTTGATTGACGACAATGAGGTCGCGCGGTGTTCCGTCGCAATCAACGTCCTGGCGAATGTCGATATTGCCCGGCTTGGGAACGTTGGCCAGTTGCA
>CAZQUW010000173.1:8943-13389 GCA_964596215.1 uncultured Planctomicrobium sp.
GTCATCGCGGGTTGGGTCAGTGGCATGATCCACTTCGCTGGCCACATGCTGCGCGGCTGGGCCGCTAAGTCGACAGCAGGATCAATCAGTAACTGCGGCCTGCGCCCGTTCAATGAGCATTCGGCGCGACAGAAGACTTGTAAGGGGCCACCTCCCAGCCGGCGATGTTTGTCGGCCAGAAAATGGCTGTATTGCAGCATCAGATCCGGGCTGCGGGTGAGATTGCGGACCTGACGGGGATTGAGAAACCGTTCTGGCGGCATCGGTCCGCGCCGACCGGTCCGCGTATCGACCGCGGTGAACTCCACCCGCGCCAGCTTCGCACGCAGCATCATTCGCCACGAGAAAGTGTGCCCTTCATCAGTCCAGCTGGGATCGCCCGCAGTGACCAGGTGCCGCAACGGAAAGACGAGCTGAAACGCGGCATACGCGGACAGCACGAAAAGCACGCCCGCTTGTCGACGCGACAACGGCGTGCAGCCCAACGCTGGGAAAGCTGACACCGGCACTTGCAGGAATCGTCTGGGCCAGTCAGGCGGAAAGAAGATCGTTGTCGCGCCAATCATCAGCCACGGGAAAATACCGATCTGAAACAACTGGGAATTGACCAGGTGGAACGCCACCGTGGCGACGAATGCGACGAACCGGGTGCGACGCCACAACAGTAACGGCACGATGCTCAGGTCGAACAACAGCCCCCCGTAAGTAAACAGCAGCACCATGACGTTGCTCGACATCACCGAGCCGAACACGGGATAGTCACCCTGATCGACGAAGAACATGAACATCGTGTCCCCCGACAACCAGTCCCGGTTCAGCTTCGCGAGGCCGCCATAAACATACGGGACGGCAATCTGAACCCGGACCAGCCACAAGCACCAGCGCGGCGCGGTTTCGCTTCGCAGCCGCGGGTTGCACCACACATCCACCGACCAGGCGCGATGAGCCGGAATCGTTGCCAGGATCCCGCTCAGCAGGCAAATCAGATAAATGTGATTCAGATAGATGGCCTTCTCGAGCAGAAAGACATACGTGAATCCCAGGGCAAACAAGATCGTGGCAATCCGGTACAGGAAACCGCAGCAGATCGCCGCCGCCAGACAGACGAGCACCGTGAAATGGAGATAAAGTCCGATACCCGGCCACGGATGGACCCAGCCAAAACCGTAGTATTTGAACAACAGAGGTGGTTCGAGGAATGTCGTCGCGATCCAGCCCTGCTGCAGAAACCAGAAGCAATCCAGGCCGGCCATCAGACCGAAGAAGACCCGAAATGCGACCAGCGAGTCAATCGGAACGGGATCGAACAGCCAGGCCCAGCGAGACGAGAAGGTCGCCCCAGGATGAACTAAGGTCGAGGCTGTAGTCGATGCGGTGGTCATAACGAGTCCGCCTTCGAGCCAGCTGTGGATGAATTCGTCACGGCGGGGCCGGGTGACTTGGTCTCGTCCACGAAACGTTCCCACTGGTCAACCGGCACATTCCAGGGATCGGCTCGAAAGGGTTCTGTCAGCGGCTGCACCCATGTTTGACAGGTGAGCCGGCGTTGTTCCCGTGCGAGATCGACCGTCGGATCGATCAGCAGTTGTGGCTTGCGCCCATTCAGAGATGCCAGGACCTTCGCCCGAATCTCCATTCCGGGAACACCCTGCCGACGATAGTAGTCTGCTAACTGCCGGCTGAACTGCACGATCAGATCAGGATCGCGGCTCATCTGGGCGGCCTGACGCTGGTTCAGAAACTGGGTGATGTCGATCACTCCGTGCTGACCGTTCGCCGGGTTCGTGCCATAGAAGCGGATGCCGGTCAGCTTTTGCCGCAGCATCATTCGCCAGGCAAACAGCTGGCCATATTCCGTCCAGCTGGGATTACCGCGATCGAGGTGCAGTCGCAGTGGCACGAGCAGTTGGATGGCAACATAGACACCGAGGAATGATGCCACGAGCGTACGCCGGAGTGTCCAGTCGAACCGTGGCTGGAGATCAGGATTTCCGCAGGAGTTGGGAATACCAAACAGGCGGCGCGGCCAATCGGGCTCAAAGAAGATCAGCGTGGCGACCATCATCAGCCACGGGAACAGGCCGATTGTGAACAGCAGCGAGTTGAGCAGATGAAAGATCACCAACACGGCGAACATCGCCAGCCGTGTGCGCCGCCACAGCAGGAGTGGAACTGCTAACAGGTCGATCAGCAGTCCGCCAATAGAGAAGAGGGGTACGAGCGACCCGTTCGCCAGCAGCGGGCCGATCTCCGGCAGATTCGACTTTGCCGCGAGCCACATGCCCATCGGTTGACCACGTAGCCAGTCTGCATCGAGCTTCGCGGTTCCACCAAAAAAATAGACGACGCCGATCTGAAACCGGATGAGCCACAACATCCAACGCGGCAGCCAAGGACTATAACGGTCGGGATTCCGCATTGAATCGAGTGACCAGCCGCGATGCAGGGGGAGCACATTCCCCAGCCACGCCAGCAGCACGATGAGATAGTAATGGTTGTTGTAGAGTGTCCGTTCGATGAGGAACGCATGGGTGAAGGTGATCGCCAGGACGAAGGCCGACAGCCTGTAGAACAAGCCCAGCGCGGTGCCAATTCCCGCCACGAACAGTGCGAGAAAATGCAGGTACATGCCGTCCCCCCGCCAGGGACGTACCCATTCGAAGCCCCAATAGGTCAGGTGGAGGGTGGGTTGAATGTAGTCGGCTGCGAGTACCGGGGTCGTGAGCGTCTCCCAGGCATAGCAGGCAACCGCAATGCCAAATGCCATGCGAAACACAGTCAGGCTCGAATTGTCGACCGGTTCAAACAGCCGACGGCAGACCAGTTGCTTCCACCCCGCCGCCGCAGGAGACGGAAAACCAGACGTGGCGGCGGGTGACGACATGCTCGTCATGATTGAGGTGACCTATCCCAGGAGCTTACTCGCAAGCAAATTCTCGTGGTCTCTCTGCTGGCTTTCTGCCGAGGACGCTACTTTCCCGCGAGATCAATCTCGAGGTCGTTCTCGCCGGGCTCAACTTCGACGATCAGGTCTTTCGCAACCTTCAGGCACGGTTGCTTGGGATCGTCTTCATCCAGGACGGCGAGGTTGAGGACCACGCGATGTTTGCCTACCACGGCGCCGTCGTCTTTGCCGTAGGTACTCATCGTGAACGATCCATCAGACTGGATCAAAGCCTGGGCCGGCTTGCCGAGATTGGTCGTCGGCTTGTCGGATCCAGACTCGTCCACGGGGGCCAGGATCAACAGTCCGGCAGTCATCGGCTCACCCTTGCAGGTACAGTGTCCTGACACCAGGGCCGTCTTAAATTCCTGCTTCGCGCAACCGGATGAGAGAGTCGCGACGAACATCGAGATCAATGCGGCTGTGATGGGGTGACGCAATGGGTACGGTCGCTTCATGAGTGAATTGTGCTTTCTATCTATCTGGCAACGCAAACAGATTGCTCAGATGAGCCGGGTGCCTGGATGCCCCGGACTTCGTGTTTAACGAGAGAACGAAAGGGTCCGGGGCGTGACGGCATCCGGCTCACCAAGATCACATCAATACCTGCCCCTGGATCGGACGAAATTCCGTGCTGGGTTGCAGAAGAGACAGGACCGCCGAACGGCGAACCGTCGGCGGTCGTAAATGGTTGAATGTCTCGTCGAAGTATCCGTAATTAGAAATCGCCCACCGGATTGCCATCGTTGCGGGCGCCCAGGTTATGGTAAACCGTGGTGTTAATGTTCTCGCTGAGGAAGCGGACGCTGCCGTCGGCGAAAGTAAAATGCACGCCACCTACATGCGGGCTGAAGGCGGAATCGTCGTCAACCGAGGTGTTCATCACGTCACCAGGTTCGGACTTGAAGACGACCTGCTCGTCTTCGCCGATGGGCCCGACCCAGACCGGCCAGTCCTTCAGATCGCCGTCGTCGATGGTGAAATAGCACTTCTCGCCGAAGGCCAACGTGTTGCTGGTCCCGTCGGTGCAATCGCGAATCTTTTGAGCGCTGGGCAAGCCACCGCGATAGCCAAACAGCCCTTGTTCGTCGCCGTCCACGGGAATCTCAGGACCTTGGCTGCAGGCGTAGTGGGAAGTGCCAAAGCCGTTCTTCCAGGTTTCGTCCATCCCTACTGATTTCGAGGCTACCGTCGCGCATGATGGGCACAGGAAGGCCGGCAGAATCGTACCTTCCCCCTGTGTCGGTCCGCCGCGAACTTCCCAGATCCCGGGATCATCAGCGGCGCCGCTGATGCCATTGGGCTTCACGATATTGTAGAGCGGTGTCTGATCAATAAATGGCAACAGCATCGTGCCCCAGCCATGACCGTGCTGCTCCTGCTCGGTATCGGCAACCATGCTGCCGATGTAGGCGGGGGGGAAGATGTTGTACGAAGATTCGTAATTGTGCAGCGCCAGGCCCAGTTGCTTCAGATTCTTCTTGCACTGCGAGCGTCGCGCG
>CAZQUW010000174.1:0-13364 GCA_964596215.1 uncultured Planctomicrobium sp.
AAAAATCAAGAGATAAGGCTTGCGTTGTTTTTTGAAATGCTTACGATGGCGAACATTATGGGTCACATGATCATGAAGTTTGTCAAGCTCAAGCAACAATGTCGAGTTGCTAAATGATTGATACGCGGCGATGACCCCGGTGACCCCCGGCTTATCATGGTTGGTAAGTTGGAAAGAGACATGTTTCGAGTTAGCAGTTTCGACGACATAGCCCGGTGCCAGCGCCGAAACAGCTACAGGTTGGCAATGTAAGGAGGAACTTTTCATGGCCAAGAAAAAAGCCGCAGCAAAGAAGGCCGCAGCCCCCGCTAAGAAGGCAGCCGCTCCCGCCAAGAAGGCAGCAGCTCCCGCTAAGAAGGCAGCAGCCGCTCCTGCTAAGAAGGCTGCCCCCGCTAAGAAGACCGCCAAGAAGGCTGCCACCAAGAAGGCTGCCAAGGGCGCTTAGTACGGACTTGAGACGGGCTTTCTGCCCGCCCCCGCTACAACGAGTAAGAAGCGGTCGAACCTTGAGTTTGACCGCTTCTTCTATTTCCCGAAGGCTGGTTTTTTCCACGCCGCAAGCGAATTGCGAGCCCCCCCCTCGCAGTGCCAGCGAGTACCTGCTGCATTCTCTTCACAGGCAGGTACTCGCTAACGCTGCGAACCGATCTCACGGTTGCATCACTGCACGATCCATAGGCACGGCCCGATCCCAGGCAGCCTGGTCAACCGGGCTGCTCATTTCAACGATCTCCCCTCTGAGATCCGCTCATTCCACAGCGCCGGTCAGGCAGGCTGCGGGGGTTCTCACATATCGCTTGAGTGAAAAATCGTGCCAACCGGCGTCCGATCACCGGGACCTTCCGATCGTATGGAGGTGCCCCCGGTCGAGCTCAATTCCCATGGGGCATGCGGACGATTTCTCTCCACGCGGGTTCGCTTCCACTCATCCTTGATTGACTAGATCAGAGAGACTGCCCATGCCGTCGGTGACATCTCCCGACCCCGAACTGGCCGCACCTCGAGTGCTCTCCGAAGAGGAGAAGACAGCTCGACTCGCCGCCGAAATTGAGAAGTCCGAAAAGCTCGCCGCCAGCCAGTTGCATATGGCCGAGTGGTTTCTGGTGCAAGGCAAGACCGACATTGCTAAACGCCGCTTGCAACTGCTCATTGAGACGCTGCCGCAATCGACTGCGGCCAGGCAGGCCGAGAAGTTACTGCAGGGGGTACCGTAGCCCGACTTGCTGAGTCGGAAGACTTCCCTGCAGAGACACATCCCCGGTCGCAGAGCGCCCGGGAACGACAAGAGCCACGCGAACGGCACATTCGCGTGGCTCAGTTTTTTGTCATGTGTGTTCTTCAGAGTCAGTGAGAGAACGACAGACCCTAATAGCAGATCACGTGCCAGTCACAGAGCCACTGCAACGTTTCAGTTCGCATAGCGGTCGCACAACTGCCAGATCACGGAGCCATTGCCGGAACGAACACTGGTTCTCATTCCACAGAGACACCGAATAAGCCTGTCCCAGGGAAAGAAAGCGTCGGAATTTGCGAATCAGCAGTCAGTCGCTGCGCCAATGATTAGCACCATGCAGAGGATAACGATTACGCAGAGTGCCCGCTGATTGATGTCTCAATCTCGCATGGAAACGAGTTCCGTCGTATCGAGACCAGTCGCCCATCCGCAGGATTGATTCGGAAAAACCACACGCCGCGAACCGGCTGCTTTAGCAGCAGCGTCCCAGATGCCGTCACATCAATAGGTTAGGCCGGCGTTGCGTTTGCACCACGCACCTTGATGGCGTTCCACCTCATTCGCATCAGCAGATCACATCGTCGAGCGCCGAGATACTGACCACATCAGCGATCCGCACCATGACCAGCTTGCGGTTGCTATTGATCCCCAGACGTTTCGTCTCGACCAGGTAGATCTCCCGCGTGGTCTTGGTGTCGCGCAGGTCATGCACATCGGCATCTTCCAGATGCAGATAGTGCGCGTCCCAGCGGACCAGAGTGCCAATGTAGACGTAGGGACTGGCGAGATCGAGCACAACGATCCGCCCCTGCAAGTTCTGATAGATCGGATCCAGATCCATGACGTCTCGCTGCAGCTGATCAACAGGAAAGGGAACAGTCGCAGCCCATTGAGATGCGCTGCACTGGATGTGGCACTGGATGTGATTGTATCCCGGCGGCGAGTTGCCGAGTAGAACCGAGTTCCCCCCTAACAACGCACGACATTCGGACTCACTGGAATCGACCTGTCAGCGCGGGCAGTCACTGGCGAGAAACGAATCCTGCAGGGCGACATCATCATGAATCAGAACGCGACGACACCAGCCCGATCTTGTCGGCCTGGTGTCGTCGGATTGCTTCGCACGCGAAGTGATTCTCGCTGCTGCACTCTTCGGCAGCGGTCCTGCTCTATCGCTTGGTCATGTAGAACATGCAGTCGTCCACAACCCAGGGAGTCGACCAGGTCCGGCCATTGTCCATGTTGACGACGTTGAAGAAGAACGTCTGGAAGCGTTCCGCCCGGAAACCGTGCGGGAAATAAGACCCGATGTAGTCTTCACGCGTCAGGTGATCGAGTCCCGGGCTGGCGAAGTAGTGCACTTTGCCGTCAGCAGTAAACGACATGCCGATCGTCCACCAGCCTGTTTCCTTGATGACCGGACCCGATAGATCTTCGCCCTGATTGCCGGCGCGAATAATGAAGTAGGCTTGAGGCTTTCCGTCTGCAGTTTCCTGCTTGCGCTGATGGCAGATAAACAGACCCGGCCAGTATTGTTCTGATTCCGGAGCTGAGAAACGTCGGAAGCGAACAGTATTATCGATCTTCGTGCCAAACAGGTCTGCCCGGATACCGAATGAAGGGCCGGTACGATCTTCCCATTTGTCCCACGGCGGCAGGAACACGCGAACGACAAAGTTGGGATTCCATGACACCGGAATGTATCCGCCGATCTTCGTGTTGATGTTGCACAACAGATCGTCTTGTTGCATCTGATAGCTCAGCTTGCCCTGGACCCCGGTACTTAAGGTCTGCAGTTGCAGCGCACCTTTACTGTTTTTCAAGCCGCCGACGGGCGTGGGAACTCGTTTCACCACGCAAGGCTGGCCGCGATAAGTGCTCTCCGACCAACGTGCATTCACCGAATATCCGGCGGGAAAGTTGTCGACGTGATTGAGTGATCCACTTCCTTTGGGGAGTTCGGGAACGTAGGACCAGGTTTCATCTTCGAAATGATCACCTACCTCGTCGACCAACGTGCCCGTTCCGGGAATCAGCAACGTCTGTGCTGAAGCGGCAGAGGGCGAACAGACGGCGAATGCCGCCACGATTGCGCAAGCCCGTATTCCAACCACCACAAGAGAAGAATGCATCTGCATAATTCGTCCATCAAGCATCGCTAAAGGCGAAAAAATCAGGTCGCCGCCCTCGGCACCTGGCCCTCCTGTATCCACCGGCGCAAGTTCCGCCCATTCACAAATCGAGATTCGAGGCGTGAATTCAACAACGGGAGTTCTCAGCAATCACTGCGAACCCGGCTGAACATCGTGCTGGTTGGTTTCAGGTACTTCTGAGTTATCGGAGCACCCGTGATCCCCCGTTGATGCAATCGCTACATCCCACGTATGCTGGTCGACATATCTCGGCACACTTCTTCTGTTTTGACTGATCGTTAAAGTTTGACACTCCTTTCTCCCTGACAAACCCTGACGAAACCTCTGCCTCGGTTCCGAACCGCTTGGGATTCCGCAGTCCTGAGTTTTGCACAGATGCGCCTGATCCAGGGTGCAGACTCTGGTGTTTCACGCCTTAAGTGACTTACTCAGGTCAAAAACCAGGCACGTCGCACATGACTCATCTCAATGCCACCGACTCGATTGGTTTCTGCCTCCTGATCGACGATAATCGCGGTTTGGGTTGCGCAATCGTCCTGCCCCCTGTGGTCCACTCTCATACCAGGAAGTCTTCATCCAGTGCGGCCGTTTTTCATTCCGCGTAATGCGCGGGAATTGGCATTTGTTGTCCTCTGCAGTGGAGGCGAGGACACGGAATTCGCAGCGCAGCGCCTCGAGCAGGCGGCTGCTGATCAGGTCGTCACGCCCGCTGATCGGCGCCTGGCGACCGAACTGATCTATGGAGTGATCCGCCGCGCGGGAACACTCGACGCGATTCTGAAGACGTATGTCCGGCGCGGCCAGCAACAAGTTGAACCCGAGTTGTGGATGATCCTGCGCCTGGGGGCTTATCAACTCGTCATGCTGGATGGCATTCCGCCGCATGCCGCCGTCCATGAAACTGTTGAACTATCGCGGCGTGTGGGGCGCGGTGGCTGGCCGGGCTTCGTGAATGGCACCCTGCGCGGAGTCTCGCAGCTGGTGACCCCCGAGCGTACGTCGCAACCGGCAGCGGATGCTGTGCCGCTGGCCAACGGGCAGTTTGGCAAGCTGTCGAAGATCGTCTTTCCCGATCCGCAAACCCAGCCGGGCGAGTACTTCGCTGCCGCCTACAGCTTTCCCGACTGGTTGGCCAGGCGTTGGGCGAAGGCGTTTCCGGCCGAGGAACTGTTCCGTCTGGGAACGTGGTTCAATCTGCCGGCGCATTTGAGCTTACGCATCAATCGCCTGCGGACAACTCGTGATGACTACCTGGGCCTGCTGAGCGAACGCGGCATTGCCGCGCGGCCTGGCACCGTGGCTGAGTCCATCCAGTTGGACGGATCGGTCCGGGTCGATGATCTGCCCCATTTTGCGGAGGGGTGGGTGACCATCCAGGACGAATCATCTATGTCCGCGGCACTGCTGATGAACCCTCAGCCCAACGAGCGACTGCTCGACCTCTGCGCGGCACCTGGCGGAAAGACCACGCACCTCGCCGAGTTGCAAGGCGATCAAGGCAAGATCACGGCAGTCGATGTGCAGGCAGAGCGACTGGCGGTCGTCACTGCGAATGCCAATCGCCTACAATTGAAGAGCATTCGTACGCACCTGATGTCGAAAGAAACGCTGGACGCCCCCACGGGCTATTTTGATGGCGTCCTGGTGGATGTCCCCTGTTCGAACACCGGGGTCCTCGGCAAGCGCCCCGAGGCGCGCTGGCGGATTACGCCGTACGATCTCAGTGAGCTGCCTAAACTGCAGCGGAAGTTGCTCAACCTGGCCCTCGATCGCGTTCGCCCCGGTGGCCGCGTTGTCTACTCGACCTGCAGTATTGAAACGGTCGAAAATCGGCAAGTAGTTGAGGACTGCCTGGCAAACCGTCCCAACGTGACACTGGCGGAAGAACGTCATCATGTACCGGGCCAGCCAGCCGACGGCGGATATCAGGCGCTGCTGCGGGTGGCTCCGGCGGAGAAAGTCTCAACCACTGAGTAGGCGGGCGCCTCCTTGTCATCCGGCCGGCAGTGCGGATGACATCCGGGTTAAACAACCGTCGATCTCTCTTGCGTTCTGGCACAAACGGCGAGATTATGAATAGATCGAACTGCTTCTAAACAGACTCAACAGCCCCCCCTACTCGAAGTTTAATCCCATGGCGCGTCGGGAAAATCGACCAGCGGAAGATCCGCCCCGACCCGCGCCGCGTCCTCTCGCTCCGCGCATTCCTGTCGCTACCCCCAAGAAGTCAACGCCCACCGTCAAGATCCTGATCCAGACTGATCCCTCGGACCTGGGGCCTCACACCTTGATCGAACGGCTCAGGCAGAACTTTGCCGAGCGGGCCTCCAGTGTGATGGTGAGCCTGGCCATTCATCTGGTGGCATTCATGCTGCTGGGGCTGATCGTCTATCAGACCAGCGAAGGGCTGGAGGCTTCCGACGGGATCATTGCCACCTGGCTCACGCCGGACGATATTGCGGAACGTGAACAGCGAATGGCACAAGCGGTGCAGGCGGTTGAAATCGAAGCAGTGGCCCTCAATCAACCGAAGAACAACCCGCAACAGCCGGAAACCGAAAACGGCCCCAAGCCTGCACCGGCCGAAGCCGCAGTCGCCGACGTTCCGGTGGCGAATGCTCCTGAAGTCGGGAAGGCGCTGACTGGTCGCACCCTGGAGCAAAAAGAGTCGCTCCTCAGATTGCTGGGAGGCACGAAGCAATCCGAAGATGCCGTCGGCCGCGGCTTGGGGTGGCTGGCCAAACAGCAGCAATCGGATGGCCGCTGGGAATTGCACCGCGGCTACGACAATCCCGGCCGCGAAAATCTGCGAACCGATACCGGGGCAACTTCGCTCGCCTTGCTTTCGTTCCTGGGGGCAGGCTACACCCATCAGGAAGGCAAATATAAAGAGGTCGTCCGCAAAGGGCTGAGCTGGCTGAAGAAAGTACAGAAGCGCGACGGCAATCTTCATGACTGGGAAGAACTCGGTCGGCAGACCGCATTTTATGCACATGGCCAGGGCACGATCGTCTTATGCGAGGCCTATGCCCTGACCAATGACGACACGCTCCTGGAACCAGCACGCAAGGCGTTGCAGTTTATTTACGATTCACAGAATGAACATGGAGGCTGGCAATACCAGCCAGGTGCCGTGGGTGATCTATCGGTGACCGGCTGGCAGGTCATGGCGATGCAAAGCGCACGCATGGCGGGGATCGAAGTCCCCGAAGATGTCCTGGCGCGGACCAGCCTGTTTTTGAATACCGTCTCCAGCGAACAGGGAAGCCGTTATCGCTATAAGGCCTCCGATCCGGTATCGGGTTCTTCGCCCGCCATGACCGCGGAGGGCCTGCTATGCCGCCAATACCTGGGTTGGCCCAAGGATCATCCGGGATTGCAGAATGGGGTCAACTGGCTGCTTGAGGATCAGAACCTGCCGCAGTGGTCCGACGGACGCCGCAACGTCTATTTCTGGTACTACGCGACTCAGGTCATGCACCACATGGAAGGTGAAGCCTGGGATCGCTGGAATGCCGCACTCCGCGATCAGATCGTTTCCAACCAGGCCAAGAACGGCAAACTGAGCGGCAGCTGGCACCCCAGCAAGCCACAGGGCGACGACCACGAATACGGCGAAGCCGGCGGGCGACTCTATGTAACTTGCCTGTCGATCCTGACACTGGAAGTCTACTACCGCCACCTGCCGCTCTATCGGCAAGCCGCGGCCGCCGCGGAGTGATCTCCAAGGCGAGCGTCCGGCGTAAGCCGGAGGTTGTTAGCGACTCTTTGTTAGCGACTCTGCTGTGCACAGACTCGCATCGTGTGGCACTCGGTCCTGTAGACCGAGCCCACCTGCCGCTTCGCTGCTGCCGGGACAAAACTATGTCGAAGCGGTAATCGTCGCCCGCAAGAACTCGCGGTTCAGCTGGGCGATGTTGGCCACTGAAATCCCTGCCGGACAAGCGGCTTCGCACTCGCCTGTATTGGTGCACGAGCCGAACCCTTCCTTGTCCATCTGGGCCACCATCTTCTGCACGCGCTGAGCTCGTTCGGCCTGACCCTGTGGCAACAATGCGTACTGCGAAACCTTGGCACCCACAAACAACAGGGCCGAGGCATTCTTGCAACTCGCTACGCACGCTCCGCAACCGATGCAGGCCGATGCTTCCAGAGCTTTATCCGCATTGATCTTCGGCACCGGAACCGAGTTACCATCCGGAGCATTACCGACGTTCACGGAGACGAAGCCGCCCGCTGAAACGATGCGATCAAACGCCGAACGGTCAACGACCAGATCCTTCAGGATCGGGAACGCCTTCGCCCGCCACGGTTCAATGACGATCGTGTCGTAGTTGTGGAACTTCCGCATGTGCAGCTGACAGGTCGTGGTCTCATGATCGGGACCATGGGCCTGACCGTTAATCATCAGGCTGCAGGTACCGCAGATGCCTTCACGACAGTCGTGGTCGAACGCCACAGGCTCTTCACCCAGTTGAGTGAGCTGTTCGTTCAAAATATCGAGCATCTCCAGGAAGGACATCTCGGTGGAGATACTCTTCAGCTGGTATGTCTTGAACTGGCCGCGATCTTTGGAACCGTCTTGACGCCAGATCTTCAAGGTTAAGTCGAGCGTGGCGCTCATTCCCGATAACTCCTCTTGGTGAGGTGAACTTCATCGAATGTCAGCGGTTCCTGGTGGCGGACCGGCGCTGCATCGTCACCCTTATACTCCCAGGCAGCGACATGGCAGAAGTGTTCGTCATCGCGAACCGCTTCGCCCTCTTCCTGATACTCTTCGCGGAAATGCCCGCCGCACGACTCGTTGCGCTTCAACGCGTCGGTCGCCAGCAGTTCACCGAACTCCAGGAAGTCGCCGACTCGGCCAGCATACTCCAGGCTCTGGTTCAGCTCATTGCCGTCGCCCAGGACCCGGAGATTCTCCCAGAACTCGCTGCGGAGTTCACGAATCTTACCGACAGCCTGCTCCAGGCCCGCGGCATTTCGCGACATCCCGCAGTTGTCCCACATGATGTGGCCCAGTTCACGGTGGAAGCTGTCAGCCGAACGTCGGCCCTTGATTCCCAGCAGTTGCTTGGTCTTCGCTTCGGCCAAACTTGCGGCTTCACGGAAGGCGGCATGATCAGTCCCGACCGGTGCCAGTTTGCTGGTCGCCAGGTGATCGCCGACCGTGTAGGGAGCGACGAAATAACCGTCGGCCAGACCCTGCATCAAGGCACTCGCCCCCAGGCGATTGGCACCGTGGTCCGAGAAGTTCGCCTCGCCGAGCACGAACAGCCCGGGCAGCGTGCTCTGCAAGTTATAGTCGACCCACAGGCCACCCATCGTGTAGTGGATCGCGGGATAGATCCGCATTGGCACCTTGTAAGGATCTTCCGCGGTGATCTTGGCATACATGTGGAACAGGTTGCCGTATTTTTCCTGAATCGCCTTCGCACCAAGGCGTTTAATGGCATCCGCGAAATCGAGATAGACCGCCTTGCCCGAAGTTCCGACGCCCTGACCTTCATCGCAGCGCTGCTTGGCGTTGCGGGAAGCCACGTCGCGCGGCACCATGTTGCCGAATGCCGGGTACTTGCGTTCCAGGTAGTAGTCGCGTTCGCTTTCGGGAATCTCGTTCGGCGGACGGCGATCACCTTTGGACTTCGGCACCCACACGCGGCCGTCGTTACGCAGACTCTCGCTCATTAAGGTGAGCTTCGACTGGTAATCGCCAGTGACGGGAATGCACGTCGGGTGAATCTGCGTGTAGCACGGATTGGCGAAAAACGCTCCCCGCTTGTAGGCTCGCCAGGCTGCAGTAACGTTACAGCCCTTCGCGTTCGTCGACAGGTAGTAGGCATTGCCGTACCCGCCGGTACACATCATGACGGCGTGTCCCGCCAGGCTTTCGATGGCCCCGGTTGCCATATTACGCATGATGACGCCACGGCAGACACCGTCGACCGTGACGACGTCCAGCACTTCACGGCGGGCATGCATGGTGACTCGACCGAGTCCCACCTGGCGCATCAGGCTGCCATAGGCCCCCAGCAGCAATTGCTGGCCGGTTTGTCCTTTTGCGTAGAACGTGCGTGATACTTGCACGCCACCAAACGTACGGTTGGCCAGCGTGCCGCCATATTCGCGAGCGAACGGCACACCCTGCGCCACGCAATGATCGATAATTGCGGTGCTCGACTGGGCCAGCCGATAGACGTTGGCTTCACGACTGCGGAAGTCGCCACCCTTGACGGTGTCGTAGAACAGGCGGTAGATGCTGTCGCCGTCGTTTTGATAGTTCTTCGCAGCATTGATACCACCCTGGGCCGCAATACTGTGAGCACGGCGGGGGGAGTCGTGAATGGTCACGGCGTGGACGTTATAGCCCAGTTCAGCCAATGACGCCGCAGCCGAGGCACCTGCCAGGCCGGTTCCCACGACGATGATTGTGTACTTCCGCTTGTTCGTGGGCGCGACCAGCTTCATGTCGAACTTGTGCTTGTCCCACTTTTGCGCGATCGGCCCGCTCGGGACTCGCGAAACGAGTCTGTCGCTGCCAATCTGATCCACAGTGCCACTCATGACTGACATCCTTCTGGACATCGGGCCACAGCCCGTAATCGCATCGTAGCCCGACTCTCTGAGTCGGGTGCTTTCCTTCCAGTTTTCTAACCAGAAGTAGCTCAGGCTGTGCCTGATCACTTATCAGCGTTCCATACCACCAACACGTCTTTTTTCGGCTTTTCCCAGTCAGGAACAGCCTGGCTTACGTCGGGATCTATTTATTCAGGATGAAGAACCAGACCGGCAGGCTGGCAAATCCCAATCCAATCGCGACGGCAAACAACACCCCCAGCTTGGAAATGAAGGGCGTGTACTTGGGATGATTTAACCCCAGCGATTTGAATGCACTTTGGAAACCGTGCAACAAATGGAACCCCAGCACCAGACTGCCCAGGATATAAACCGTGGCGCTGATGGGATCTTTCAACACAAGCAACGCGTGTTCGGCCGGTGTCATTCCCTCATCATAGGGCAGCCGCATCTTCCACTCCGCCAACCGCATATCACTGAGGTGCAGGAGCAGAAAACCGAGCACAATCACGCCGGTTACAAACATGTAGTTGTGGGGCTGAACGTCCAGGCCACCCACGAGTTTACTTTGCTTCTCGCGATAACCGACCGGCCGCGCACTCGTATTCATGCGGGTCGTGGAAAACGCGAGCACGATGTGCAGCAGGAAGAGGACGAGCAAACCCGCCTCTGCGACTGGCAGCAATTCGTTCTCGTGAAGCTTGTGGGCATACTTGTTGTAGTGTTCCGCCCCTTGGAACAGCAACAAATTGCCCGCCAGATGCACGGTCAGGAACCCGCACAACAACAAACCGGTCGCCCCCATCACCAGTTTTTGCCCGACGGATGTCGAGAGAGCACGGATAAACCAGTTGCTCAGAAGGGCCTGTCTCACCCCGCTCAAGTTGGGCTCCTTTGGCTGCGAATCGTCTGTTGGCCGTTCCTGAATCTCGCGGCTCGAATGGGCAGGCACACCACATTACGGTGTACGCACCCGGCTACCAGCAAAAACCCCCGACCACATCGGGTGTCAAACTCTGCCGGCCGCATTCCGCAGATCAGGACCAGTTCGATCAACTACTCAATTATAGACGGGGATTCCACAGTTCTCGAATCAAAGTTCTGCTTCGTGTGCCCGCCAAACTACAGTAACAGAAGCCTCCCCGGAAGAAAAGCAACCGGAATTCGATCCGCCGGGAATTCATCGTCAGGCAGGAAGTCGCTTGTTGTCGTCTGACTTCACCCCTAAAATCAGCAGCGATTTCCCCTATAAAAAAGAATCCCTCACGGAAAGTTCTCGGCATCATGCGCCGGTGCATTAACGAATTCTCTGACGGCGACGTCGTCGACGATGTTTTTCTGCTGGCCGACAAGCAAATCCGCGCCAACCGGAACGCCGCACTCTATTTACTCGTGGAATTGCGTGATCGGACGGGCAGCATCAGTGCCCGGATGTGGAACGTCACGGAAGAGTCCCAGGCGCACCTGCAGCCGGGAGGCCTGGTGCAGGTTAAAGGCAAAACCCAGCTGTACCAGGGAACCCTGCAACTGATCGCGACCCACATCTACCACGTGGCCCATGACGGATTTGACATGGCCGAGTTTCTGCCCCGCTCGCACCGCGACGTCTCCAAACTTGCCGTTCGCCTGCGGGAAATCCTGATGACCATCGAGGATCCCCCCTTGCGGGCCCTGATGGAATGCTTCCTGATCGACGAAAAATTGATGCAGAACTTCGAACTGGCCCCCGCCGGCACGAAGGCCCATCACGCTTACCAGGGTGGCCTGATCGAACACGTCGTCAACATGCTGGAAGTCGCCCAGCGGATCGCTGACCTCTACCCCGACGTCAACCGCGAACTGCTGCTGGCAGGCATCTTCCTGCATGATATCGGCAAGGTCCGCGAACTGAGCTACGAAAACGGCTTCGGCTACACCGACGAAGGCCAGCTGATCGGCCACATGATCATTGCCATCGAGATGCTGAGTGAAAAGATCCGCGAGTCGATCGAGCTGACGCGCGAACCGTTCCCCGAAGAAACGGCCATCCGCCTGAAGCACTTGATTGCCAGCCATCACGGCTCGTACGAATACGGCAGCCCGCGACTCCCGATGACCCCTGAAGCGATCGCGCTCCACTACATCGACAATCTCGACGCCAAAATCCACGAGTTCACCCGCGACATCAACAACGACCCGAACCCGCAATCCACCTGGACGGCGTTCAACGCCCGCTTGGATCGCAAGTTGTTCAAGGGGCCGAAGAAGACTGAGGCGAGTGGAGTGAAGCCGCGGTAGAGCGACGCGCACAGGGAATGCACCGAAGAAAAAGGCAAAACAGGTGAGTCGGGTGGAGTAGGGCTCCGAACAATTCCGTAGCCCGCTCCCCAATCGTGTCATTAACGCCGAATTCGCCATTGGATTCGGAAATCCCGATTTATGCCAGACATTCCTCACACGGACAGCGATCCTTCAGAGCAACTACTTAGGCCGATCCAAGATCGTTTCCTCGCAATCGGTGGATCTCATCACAGATCCGTCGACGGCATCGCCCGCAGGCAAATCCATTGGTTTCGAGCCCCGCTCGACGCCAACACTCGAATTGTCGACATAGTCCCAAACATTCCGTTTCCATTTGGGCTCGGGCCGTTTGACCGTCCCATTACTGACGCTCAACTGGCTGGTATTAACCAATGCACCACTCTGTCCCATCTTTGCTTGACAGAATCGCATGTGACGGATGACGGACTTTCACATCTAGTGGAACTGAAGAACCTGGAGTGGCTGGATCTCAGTTATTCACGAGTCTCGAATCGCGGTATGCATGCCGTCGGTCAACTTGAGAGTCTTTCCAGTTTGTTCTTGAATTTCACTCGCCAAATCGATCATCAAGGAATCGAAGAGCTCGCAGGATGCCACCAGTTGTCGGAATTGGACATCACTACGCATGCTGTGCCTGACGCGATGATTGATGCACTGTCACGGCTCGGCTCGCTGACCAGATTATGTGTCAACACTCATGATTTAATGGACTCGGCCGCGGCACATATGGGCCAGCTGAAAGCTCTCAGGGATTTGAGATTGAGCGGCGTCGCGGTGACTGAAACACAGATCGAAAATCTCAACCGCCTGGACAGTTTGGAGATCCATTTCAATTCAAACGGGACTGATGACTCTGGAATGGAGCCGCTTTCCAGGCTTAAGAATCTCAGGTCAATTACCGGCAATCTCAGTAAGGTAACCGACGTAGGTTTAAGGCACATCGGCCAAATTCTGGCACTCGAAAAACTGGTGATGTGCGGCTCAACAGTGTCGGAAATCGGTTTGCAAGAGCTCATCAAATTGCCAAATCTCGCGTCACTGGATTTGTGGTCTGCGAGCATTACCGATTCAGACTTGAAACCAATCTCGAAGCTTCGGCG
>CAZQUW010000175.1:0-5936 GCA_964596215.1 uncultured Planctomicrobium sp.
CAGCGTTCATAGTATCCTGCAGAAATCCGTGCCCTTGGGAGCTCATTCCAGTAGACGGTCGATCTGATGGCGTCATCCGCCAGCATTCAGAATCGTTCCCGTGCCGGTACCGTCGCCAAGAATCGCGTTGACGGGATTGGACAGGATCACTTGGAACGACTCATTCGATTCGTTGATCTGATCACCCAGCACGACTACTTTGATCTTCAGTTTCTTTTGCTTGGGCTTGAAGGTGAGAACTCCATTCTGTGCCACGTAGTCGGTTCCTGCGGTCGCCGTGCCGTCGGCAGTTGCGAAAGCCACAGTGATTGATTGCGAGCCTGAGACGGACCGACTGACCGTGAACACCGCTTTCTTTGAGCCCTTGCTCTTTTCCTTGACCTCGACATCGTTAATGCTGACGCTCGGCGGGAAGTCGTTATCGACGATTTGGCACATGCCTGAACCGTCTGCGATTACGGCATTCGTCGGTGTCGAAAGAGTGACGACGAATGTTTCGTTCCCTTCGATCAGGCCGTCACCCAGGACCGGGACGACGATCGTACCGGTTGTCGCTCCAGCGGCGAAAGTCAGTGTGCCACTCCGGCTCGAATAGTCCGTTTCGGCGACTGCGCTGCCGTTGGACGTCGCATAATTCACGCTGACCGGCACACCGCTCGCTGTGGACAGTGTTACCGTAAACGTCACATTCATCGAGCCATTGTCACCTTCGGTGATCACTGGATCGTTAATCGACAGCGTGGGCAGCGCGGATACCATGAAGCTCTGGGATGCCGCGGTACTCTCATTCCCGGCAATGTCCGAAAACCCAGCGTCCAGAAACACAACACTGACCGGTCCCGTAGCCAATGTGCCGGTGAACTGATACCGATAAGTGGTACCACTGACGAGCACCGGGGTGCCCTGAACGCTGATCCCGCTGACCGTGAATTCGGGGTCAGCATCCAGGATCGTCGCCAGATTCAATCCACTGCCACCCGGCTCACTGAATGACACGTCGAGGTAGTGTCGGCCATTTATCACGGTTTCCGAGATCGAGCCGCCGTTCGCTGGGTCGACGAGGTTCGCAGTAGGGCTAAGTGCATCGTACAAGACGAAGTTATCAGTACTGGTCGATGCGCGGTTTGAGCGCCCGACGATATCCTGCGCCACTCCGGCCCTGATCGTGGCGATCACGGTCCCGCTGCCTGTCATACCGGTTACCGTGACGTGATAGGTCGTCCCGTCCCCTCCGACGGGTGTGACCGTCGCCACCAGCGAGCCTGGGGCGGTACCGGTCAACGTCACATCGCCCGTCGCGAAGCCCGTCACGGCAGCGCTGAAAACAACCGTGAAATCAATGGCCGTTTCGTTGGTCGGGTCGAGCTGGTCGTCGGACTGATTGATGACGACGGCGGGGGTACTGAGTTCGTAGGTCAATTGCGATACGAACAAATCCGTCTCACCTGCGCTGAGCAGATTGTGAATTCCCGTAGTGGGATCGAAGTCGGCAGTCCCTTCAAAAAAGCCCACAGTATATAAGGCCCCGGTGCCGTCCAGTGCGAGGCCGGCAGCCTGATCCTGGCCTGCCCCGCCCAGGCTGCCCGCCCAGAGATAATTACCGGTACTGGCCGCCAACCTGCTAATGAATACGTCGTTCAGTCCGGCACTCGTCAGATTGGCCGTGCCTGTTCCAGGGTTGAAATCACCGGTTCCCTGGAAGAGGCCCATGACAAACAGATTGTTGGCAGGATCGACGGCGATTCGCCGCCCCTGTTCGTCGCTGGTGCCGCCCATGCGGTTGCCCCAGACGAAGCTCCCGTCACCATGGAATTTAAGTGCGAACACATCGCTGTTTCCGGCATTTTGCAGTTGGCAGACTCCAGTTCCCGGATCGAAGTCGGCATCCCCATAGAAGTAACCCGTCAAATAGACGTCATTGGCCAGATCGACGGCCACGCCTTGGCCAACTTCGGTTGCCACGCCACCAAGCGCGTGTGCCCAGACCAGTGCCCCCGCAGAAGTCAGCTTCCATAAGAACGCATCGTCGCTTCCGTTGGTGTTGACCAGCAACGTCCCCGGCCCCGGGTCAAAATCAGCGCCGTCCGCAAAGCCACCAGTGATGTAAACATTGTTCAGCAGGTCCAGCGCGATGTCGTGCCCCCTGTCATCGCTGCTACTTCCGGTCTGCACGGCCCAGCCAAAGTTGCCGGCATTGTCGAGTTTCGCCACGAAGACGTCGCTGCCCCCCGCACTCGTCAGATTCTTGATCCCGGTGCCGGGATTGAAATCAACGGTATTGTGGAAATCGCCAGTCGTATAGACATTTTCGGCAGTGTCCAGGCCGATCCCGGTCATGTTGACGTTACCGCTGCCGCCATACCGAATGGCCCACAAGAAGTTGCCGGAACTATCCAGTTTCTGGACGTAGCCCGAGTAATTTGTTGGACTGGACAAATTGTAGATTCCCGTGCCGGGATCGAAGTCCACCGTGCCCGTATAGCTGCCAGTCCAGTACACATTGCCCGAAGCGTCTACGGTGATGTCGGTTCCCTCCGTGCCGAACCACCCGACCAGCGCCTTGGTCCAGACTGGGGTGCCCGAGGATGTGTATTTGGCGACAAACGCATCCCCTTCGACAATGCCTGTGACGTACACGTTGCCCAGCGTGTCGGTCGCGACCCCCGTCCCGAGGTCCGTAAACTCCGCACCCGCACCGATCGCGGAACCGAAATAGACATTGGGATTGTCGCCGACAACCTGAATCGTGAAGGTCTTGGTCGCACTCAGGCCATGTGGATCAGTCGCCTGGACCGTGACGCTGTAACTTGTCGGAGAAACAGGAATCGGCTGATTGGCCACCACCAGTTGATTTCCGAGAATCGCAAACTGCCCCCCGCACTGTCCATTAAAGTGAAGAGCGGGATGTCACCGTTGTCGGGGTCGCTGGCTGCCAAGTCCCCCACGACGGTGTTGACGGGGCTGAGTGGCGGAACGGTGGCATTGGACAGGGTGATGTTCTCTGGCGATTCATTCACGTCGTTGATCGTAATCACCAGGGACTTATCGAGCGTTAGCCCGCCATTGTCTGTCGTACGGACCTGGATGTCATAGCTCGATTTCGCCTCATAGTCGAACACCGCGGCGGTCTGAATCTGATTTCCGACGATGGAGAAGAGGCTGTTATCTCCGTAGTCCGCGACGAGCGAATATGTGAATGTGTCACCAACATCAGTATCGACCGTCGACAGCGTTCCGACTGCCGAGCCGATCGGCTGTTTCTCATTGATGCTGTCCGGCGTCAGATAGACATCCGTCGGCTGATGATTGATCAGCAGGGTCCAGGGTTCCAGACCATGCTGCGTGTCGGCCGCCGTGTAGTACAGGACTTTTCCAATCGCGGTCAATTCGGCGAGGGAGGCATCAGATGGCCCCGGTTGCAAGTCTGTCACCAGAACAGGGCTGGATGTTACGGTATCCAGGCGCCAGAGTTCGCGGCCGTGTGTTCCGTCGCTGGCCGCAAAGAACAATTCCCCGTTGATGACAGTCAGCAAATCGGGATTCGCACCAGTGTCACCAGGATAAAGCGCGAGTTGCTCAGCGTTTCCTGGACTGCCGTTGCTCCGCCAGAGCTCACGCCCCGAGCCGCCGATGTCGGCCGTGAAATAAAGTTCATCACCGAGCGCAGTCAAATCACTGATCGAGGCGCTGCCCGTGCCGGTCACGATGTCATGCACAAGGTGAGTGCCGCCGGGCGTGCCGTCGCTGACCCACAGTTCCTGCCCGGTAATGCCATCGTCGGCGACGAAGAAGAACCGATTGCCAACCCGTGTCAGTTGAGCCGAAGCCGAGCCAGCGGGACCCAGCCGGATATCAGCGAATAAAACCGTGCCGGCAGGGGTGCCGTCGCTCTGCCACAACTCGCGACCACTTGTGCCATCGTCTGCGGTGAAATAGAGAGTGCCATTGACGTTGATGAGTCCCGATGGGGACGAGCTCCCTCCACCCGGACGAATGTCCTTGAACAGCGCGGTTGTTACTCCGTCAGTTCGCCAGAGTTCCTCACCGGTCGTACCATCATTTGCGACAAAGTAGAGAATACCTTCCTCTTCCATCAGCGATGAAGGGGCCGAGCCCACGCTGCCCGGTTGAATGTCCTGGACCAGTGTTGTCCCAGAATCCGTTCCATCGCTCTGCCATAATTCCTTGCCGGTGGTGCCGTTGTCGGCCACGAAGTAGAGCTTGCCGTTGAAATAAGTGAGAGACTCAGGAGCAGAACCTGTCGCGCCGGTCACAATGTCCTTCACCAGGGTGGTGCCCGCCAGTGTCCCGTCCGTGCGCCAAAGTTCATCGCCTGTCACCCCGTCATTGGCCACGAAATACAGCGTGCCATTGACATTTGTCAGCGAATGGGGAGCCCCTCCGGCCAGTCCCGGGTTGAGATCCTTGACGAGTTGCGTGCCCCCCAGTGTCCGGTCGGTCTGCCATAGCTCCAGACCGTGAATGCCGTCGTCGGCGACAAAGTATGTGACGCCATTGACGTCCACGTAGTCCGTCGCAGTGGAGCTGAGTGTGTTGGTGTTGATGTCCAGCACGAGAGTTGTGCCGGAGGCGGTTCCATCAGTCCGCCAGAGCTCGGTACCGTGCACTCCATCGTTGGCAGAAAACAGCAACATGCCGTTATATTGGTACATGCCGATCGGCCCCGAGCCCGCACTGCCCGGACTGATGTCCTTGACCATCTGCGTGCCAATATCTGTCCCGTCAGTTTTCCACAGCTCACTGCCATGCACGCCATCGTCGAAGGCAAAGAAGACGGAGTTGCCCAGCGTCACCAGCGATGTGATCGTCGAATTCGCGGCTCCTGGCGTGAGATCCTTAACGAGTTGCGTGCCACCTTCGGAGCCATCGCTTTTCCAAAGTTCGAGGCCATGCGTCCCATCATTCGCGATGAAAAAGAGCATGCCATTCAGGTTCACCGGTTGAGGCAGGGTGATGTCACCGGGCACCGAACTATCTGTTCCCGGATTGATGTCCTTGACCAATGTCATGTTGGCCGGATTGCCGTCGAATTTCCACAACTCGCCACCGTGCGTCGCATCGCTCGCATTGAAGAAGAAGGTTCCGTTGACGTTGGTCGTGTTAAGGTTTTCGCCCGGCGGCGGGCTTGGCGTAGTGAGCTTTGTTCCCCCAAGAAACAGATACTGTTGATCGACGTCGGTCTCGGCGATGAAGAACGCGTTCCCATTGACGTCGGTGAATTTTGCCGTCAGACCAGAACTGCCAACTCCCGGAAACAGGTCCCCCTCCCGACTGGCCGAATAGCTGTATGCAGAAAATGGCTCCCAGCCATGAGCGTCGTCGCGGGCCCAGAAGTAAACACTGCTTCCCACCTTGCTCAGTTGCCACGGGACTGAACCGGCGGAGCCGGGGTTCAAATCACGGACAAATGTCGAATCGGCCGTGCCATAAGACACGACTAACTCGGTCCCCTGTGAACTTCCCAGATTCTGAATGTAATAGACGTGGTCATCGACGCTGGTCAGCCATTGCAGTCCATGATAGTACTGAACTGGCGACACGTCCTTAACCAGATGGGTCCCCTCAGGAGTTCCATCGCTCGTCCACAGTTCCCCGCCATGGACGCCGTCACGCGCATTGAAGAACAGCCGGCCAGCGGCTACGACCATCGAGTCATCAGGGTCGCTGCCCGAAACGCCACCTCCAGAACTGCCAATGCTTCCGGGATTGATGTCGGCCACATACCAAGTGCCAGATGCCGTTCCGTCAGTCCGCCACAGTTCCCGGCCATGTACGCCATCGTTTGCGAAGAAATACGCGATCCCATTCAGCACCGCAAAAGAATCTTCGTGGCGATCATTATCATGCACGCCCGGAGACGAAGACGCGGGCTGCGTGTTAATGTCTTTTAACAGTTCCGGCCCGGTAATCGAAAC
>CAZQUW010000175.1:6036-13362 GCA_964596215.1 uncultured Planctomicrobium sp.
GCGATAAACCTGTTACATTCAGACTCGGTGCTCGATCGGGGCCATGAAAATTGTGTGCTCTCCGACACAATCCGCACCCAGGCGTGTGCGGAACTGATACACACGTTTGTTAACGTGCGTCCGGAGACACGAAAGATGTTCTCCTTGTGATATCTGAGGATTATTTCAACGTGAATCAGCAAGCGATTATTGACGCCGCGGTCGGGCACATACAGGATGTCTTGAAAGGAGACAGTTCGGGTCATGACTGGTGGCACATCTATCGCGTCTGGCGGATGGCAGTGCGGCTGGGCGAGGCAGAGCACGCGGACCTGTTTGTTGTGCAGTTGGCCGCGTTGCTGCACGATATCGCCGATTGGAAGTTTCATGACGGTGATTTGACTGCCGGCCCCCGGGCGGCTCGCCAGTGGCTGGAATTGCAATCTGTGGAGGCGGCGACGATTGACCATGTCTGCGACATCATTGGGCAGTTGTCTTACAAGGGAGCCGGCGTCGCGACCGACATGCCTACGCTGGAAGGTCGGGTCGTGCAAGACGCCGACCGGCTGGATGCGATCGGTGCGATGGGGATTGCTCGGGCGTTTGCGTATGGCGGCCATGACGGTCGGATGCTCTACGACCCGCACGATCCACCCGAACTCCACCAGTCGGCCCAGGCTTATCGCAACAGCCGCGGGGCGACCATCAATCACTTCCACGAAAAACTGCTGTTGTTGAAGGACCGCATGCAGACTGCCACGGGGCGAAAACTGGCGGCGCAGCGGCACGACTACATGGAAGGCTTTCTGACCGAATTCCATGCCGAGTGGGAAGGCATTCGATAGACGAAAGTTCGCGGCGCTGATCCCGGCGATTGTTGGGTTGAGGTGTGCTACCGCTCTGTCAAAGCCAAGAAGTGGGGTGCCACTGGCTCGGCCAGTGCTGTTTGCGAGTCAAATAACACCCGGCACTGGCCGAGCCAGTGGCACACAATCCTGAAATCAAACGTTGACAAAGCGTTAGAGCCGGATCTGGACGCTTGCACCGTGGGCGGTCAGGCCTTCTTTGTCGGCCATCAGGCAGATGTCGGCGGCGGCGGCCTGGAGGGCGCTGGCGTCGTAGCTGATGACGGATGAACGCTTCAGAAAATCATTCGCACAGAGGCCGTTGGCAAATCGCGCGGTTCCGCCGGTGGGCAGCACATGGGACGGGCCGGCGTAGTAATCGCCGACGGCGACCGGGGTGTAATGCCCCATGAAAATGGCTCCGGCGTTCTGGACACGATTGAGCATCTCTTCCGGATTCGACGTCGAAATGTGCAGATGCTCGGGGGCGAGCAGATCGCTGAGGCGGGCAGCTTCTTCCGCGTTGCCGACCAGGACCAGGGCTCCGTATTGTTCCAGGCTGTCGCGGGCGAGATCCCCGCGGTCGAGGCGGCTGAGTTGCTGGGTGAGTGCCGCCTGGACCTGGGCGATCAAGGGTTCGTGCCAGGTGATCAGCACGCCTGAGCCTGGACTGTGCTCGGCCTGGGAGATCAGATCGCTGGCGATGAAGTCGGCCCGCGCGGATTCATCGGCCAGGACGACCACTTCGCTGGGGCCGGCGATGCTGTCGATGTCGACTTCCCCATACACAAAACGCTTGGCGAGAGCCACGAACAGATTGCCCGGTCCGACGATCTTGTCGACCCGCGGTAGGCCGTCGATTCCATAGGCCATCGCGGCGACGGCCTGGGCGCCGCCGAGCCGATAGACTTCGGTAATGCCCAGTTCGTGACAGGCGGCCAGCAAATCGGTGTTGTAGCTGCCGAAGGGGGTGGGCGGGGCGACCACGACGATGTCCTGCACTCCGGCGACCTGGGCCGGCACAGCCGTCATCGTCAGCGTCGATGGATAGGCGGCCGCTCCGCCGGGGATGCAGATCCCCACGCGTTTCAGCGGCAGGTAGCGTTGCCGCAGCTGGACTTCGCCGGCCCCCAGTGCAAAGCGGTTGCTGACGCTGTTGACGAGGATACTTTGCTGGAAGGTCCGAATGTTACGAATGATGCGCCGAAGTGTCTCCAGGTATGCGGTGGAAGCCCGGGCATGTGCGGCACCCAGTTCCTCGGGGGAGACCCGCAGGGTCGCCGGAGTCAGGGTCTTGCGGTCGAGTTGTGCGGTGTAATGCAGGACCGAGGTCAATCCGTTCTGACGGACATCGCCGCAGATGCGTTCGACGACGGCTTGCGGTGAGAGTGCTTCGCCGAAGAGGTCAATCGTTCGCTGGCGACCGGCGGGCGACACGATATCGCCGCGCGGGCTCAGCTTGTGGCGGAGTTCCGCCAGCAGGCGTTCGGCTTCAGCGCTGTTTTGACGGCAATCAATGGTCGGAATGCGAAGTGGCTGGGTCATGACTTTATTTCTACGGGGTGGCGGGTCAAGCCTGCATCTTGGCAGGTTATTCGCCCCTTCGCAATTGATCCCGTTCAGGGGGATGTGTGCGAGGTGTTCAACCAGACAAACGGAAAAACAGGATTAGCCACAGCCGGACAGGGAAGACAGATGAAAAGCAGGGTTGAACTGCCTGTTCTGTGCTTCTGTGGAGTCCTGCTGTGGCTCAAAAATTTTTCGAACTCGGCCGAGCCCGGTTACAGTTTCTTCTTTTTCTTTTCCGCGCGTTCGGCGGCTTCGGCCAGGATGCCTTCCGGATCATCATTAAAGGCATCGCGGCAACCGGTGCAGCAGACCCAGTAGTTTTTTCCTTTGTAGGAGACCTGCATTGTCCCCTTGCCCCCGGAGACGATGCATTCGGGTTCGCCGGCCCCTTCGATGGCCAGATTCGTCCCTTCCCGCGTGTAGCCGACTTCGACGACGCGCGAGAATCTTTCGCCCCCCGCCGGCCGCTTTTCAAACAGCACCAGTGTCCGTTTTTCATTGAGCTGCGTGACTGTCATCCGATGGACATGATCTGTCGCGTCAGGTTCGGAATCGAGCACCAGTTTTTTCTCTTCGAGCTGGCCGGTGTATTCGCGCGTGGTGTTGTCGGGCAGGGTCGCGGTGAGGTGGTAGGTTTTCTGTTCGGGGTCAAAGGTCAGGCGGGCGGCCTGCAAAGCCTGCCCATTCTTGATTTTATATTGCAGCGCGACGGCATCTTTCTTGATGTCCCAGACCCATTCGGCTTTCTCGGTCCAGGCCCCCTTGGTGGAGTTTCGCACAGGTTGGGCCGCACCCCGCCAGCCACCGATGAGCCCGTTGAATTCCTCCAGGGCCTGTTGTACGGCCGCCTTGGCCGCCGGGGTGAGCGGTTTGGCGGCGGGTTCGGCGGCGATGGTGAAGGCCAGCCATGCGGGAGTGGCCGCAACGGCCAATACTACCCAGGAAGTGGATAAACGCGATTCATTCCGGCGCATGAGTCGTTCCTTGGCCCTTCGTAGCGATTTGTGTCACACGATATTCTATCTAACCCTTGACCCAGGGAAGCAGATCGTTTCATTTGTCGCGAATCGCGCTGCGATCAAACGCATTCGAAATGCGGATCCTGCCGCGACACTCTGCCAGGACCGGCCAGGATCGGCTAATACCGGGGCAGGGTGGTATCGATGGCGGTGGCCCATTCGTCGATGCCGCCGGCCATGCTCTTGACGTTGGTGAAGCCTTGTTGCCGTAACCAGTTGGTAACTCGCAAGCTGCGGCCGCCGTGATGGCAATGGACGACGATTTCCTGCAGCTTGTGAGCCTCCAGTTCGGCTACCCGGGCCTGCATTTCGCTCATCGGCAGCAACATCGCTCCGGGAATGTGAACGGTGTCATATTCCGTTTTTTCGCGACAATCGAGCAGCAGGAAATCGTCGTGCTGATCGAGTTTGGCTTTGACGCTGCGACAATCAATTTCCAGGGGCAGGGAGCTCATGCTGGCCATTCTGTAGAGGCTGTTACTGTAGAGGCTGTTAAATGTGATTGGACACTGGGAGAAGTGTCAGGGAATCAGTTGCAGTTTGCCGCTGCAAAATTTGCAGACGACTTCGATCCCCGTGTATTTCTTACCGATTCGCAGTTCTTTGTCACAGTGGGGGCAGTCGCAATAATAACCCCTGATCACGGTGGCGGGATTCGCCAGGTCGATCAGGAACGTTCCGTCGCAGTGCTTACAACTGACTCGCTCACCGACATACTTGGAGTTGATGCGCAACTCTTGATCACAATGTGGGCAGAGCAGATACGTGCCGCGCGGCGCCAGTTCCACTTTGCAATCCAGTTCCTGCATGGGAATGAACTGCGGGATTTCGACGCTGTCTTCTTCCAGATCGTTATTGAGCAGCGTACGGCAGTTTCGACAATGAACCACGCGCGCGGGCGTATCCTCGCCACACGCGGGGCAGGGGCCACCGGGCCATTCTGGCATTTCTTGAACCTTTGACTGCTGGAAACCGGCCCATTGTTAGGAATCCTCAATCTAACTTGCCGAAACGCGTCTGACAATTTCGAACCGGTCGCGAGCAGAACGAATGACGAAAACCGAACGTCGCGACGGGCTGACCTGTCTGCATGACCAATTGCGGCAAAAACATCCACATCGAAGCAGCCGTTTCAGAATCCGACATTCATTCGGGGGATTCTTTCGTCATTTGGATTTCGACAATCGTCATTTTCCACAGTCAGTGTTCGAACTTGCTACACTCGCAACGGCATGGGTATCCTGAAGTCTTCGCTCGTGTTTGCTGGGCTCCAATGAAATCGGTTCATGATGATTGCCTATCTTGTGGTGCGTGAGGGGAACAAATGGCGTGATGTCCATCGGTTAACTCCGGGGCAGGTCATGTCGATTGGGCGCGCTCCGGCCAACCGCGTGGTGCTGCGCGATGAGATCGCCAGCCGCCATCACTGCGAAATCTTCCAGAGCGGGCTGGTCTGGACCTTGCGCGATCTTGATAGCCGCAACGGCACCCTGGTGAACGGCAAGCCGGTCGTCGGTGACGTGGGGCTGGAGTCGGGCCAGCAGATTCAAATTGGCGATACGTTGCTGGCGTTTACTTACGATCTGCAGGAAACGCTCCCCAAGCTCGAAGAACACTCGTTTGCCCACGAAGGTGATACCGGCATTAAGCGGCTGACCACCGATACCCCCAAGCCCGTGTCTGTGCCGGAGATTATCGAACGCAAACGGAGCACGCGTTTTGAAGAGGGGGGCAGCAACGCCGAACTGAATCGCGACCGCACCAGCCAGGAACTGGCCAAGCTCTACAAACTGGCGATGGAAATGGGGACGGCCAACGATCCCAAGCGGCTGGCCGAGATCGTCTTGAACGGACTGTTCGAGAGCACCCCGACTGATATCGGCGCGATTCTGCTCCTGCCCCCGGACATATCGCCACCTGTTGATCCCAGCAAGCTGACGCTGCTGGTCTATAAGTCGCGCAATCAGCAGCCCTACGAGAAGCTCTCTGAGCACCTGTCGCGAACGGTCCTGCAGACCCGCGAGGCGGTCCGGGCGAAATGTGTGTCGGACGACCCCGCCTTAAGAGAACGGGACAGTCTGGGCCGGATTCAGGCACAAACCGTCATCTGCGCCCCGTTACGCGTGAATGAGAAACTTTACGGCCTGGTGCATCTGTATTCGACGAACCCGACCAATCCGTTGGGCCCGGACGACGTCGAGTTCGCCCTGGCGGTCGCCGATCAATGTGGGGTTGCCCTGGAGGGGCTGCGGCGGCAGGAATCATTGGCCGCCGGACTGGCCCGCATGCAGGATGATCTGCATACCTTGCGCGAACAGCTGGGGATCGAAAGTGAGCTGGTCGGCAGCAGCCCGCCGATGGAGGAGATCAATCGCAAGATTGGCCGGATCGCCCCGACCGATGCCACAGTGCTGGTGCGCGGTGAAAGTGGTGTCGGCAAGGAACTGGTCGCCCGCGCGATTCATTTCAGCAGCCGCCGACGGAACGGACCGTTTGTGTGCCTGAACTGTGCAGCCTTGAGTGAAAGTCTGCTGGAAAGTGAATTATTCGGACACGAGAAGGGTTCTTTCACTGGTGCCGTCGCCCGCAAGGCAGGCAAGTTCGAGCAGGCCCATGGGGGCACGTTGATGCTCGATGAAGTGGGCGAGATGAGTCTCGCGATCCAGGCCAAATTCCTGCGCGTGCTCGAGGGACATCCCTATGAACGGGTAGGGGGCGGGGCCCCGGTCGAAGTGGATGTGCGCGTGGTGGCGGCCACCAATCGCGACCTGGAATCGGCCGTCTCCGCGGGTTCGTTCCGCAAAGATTTGTATTTTCGTCTGCACGTTGTAGAAATTGTCGTCCCTCCCTTACGTGAACACCGTAATGACGTACCGGTCCTCGCAAATCATTTTTTAGAGCGTTTTGCCAGGAAATCGGGTCGCGTCGTGCGTGGGTTTTCCGCCACGGCACTGGAATTGCTTACCAAGTACAACTGGCCCGGCAACGTGCGGGAACTGCAGCATGTGGTCGAACGGGCGGTCATATTGTGCGGCAGCGAACTGGTCGGAGTTCAGGATATTCAGTTGTCATCGCTGGGGTCCCCGCAGTTCGAGAGTGTGTCTGATCCAGCCCAGCAGCGTTCGTTCCGCGAATTGACGCTGGATGTGCTGGAGCAGGAATACATCATGGCGACGCTGGAACAGACCAACTGGAACAAGTCGCAAGCCGCCCAGATTTTGGGGATTGAACGTTCCACATTAGATAGAAAATTAAAGCGGTATCAGGCCGAAAGGCCGAAGAAGTAGGAATTCGACCTTGCCAGCGGTTCGGGAGCCATTGCAAGATAGAACACAGCTCTGCCCCGCCGATAGTAGGTGGGGCAGCCTGAACCGCTCGCAGCCTGAAGTCGCCGGAAGCAGCCTGGAAGACGCACTGGTGGCGGTTTCCGGAGCTGGCCAGGCGGACCCGCAAACATCCCACACCACGCGTCGATCATGAGTCCTCCTCAGCCACTGGCTGAGAACCCACCGATCGGAATTGAGAATCCCCGAACTGACCCCGGTCACCGTGATCGAGCCGCTTTTTGATCGGCAGAATTCGCCGATTTTCGGCATTCTGGGTCGACTGTAACCACCGAAACTATAACCATTTACAGGAAATTCTTCAAAACACTTCCGATTGTAAGTTTTTTGATTGACTTTCAGCCCAAATTTTTAAGAATGAGTAGATCTCAGGTAGCTATCCCACCTGATAAGCCTGCCTGTGAAAAGAGTCGCTGAGACTCGAACTTGCTGCCCACCTTTTTAGCTTTGTGGGCAGCGTGCTTTGCTGATCACCACGTGGTTTGATCATGTTACCGCACCTATTGGGTTGTGGTCATTTTCGGCGTGTATCACGTGGAAATTGTTGTTTCTGGGGCCTGTTTTAGCCGG
>CAZQUW010000176.1:0-13268 GCA_964596215.1 uncultured Planctomicrobium sp.
GACAGAATCCCTTCAATCACATGGCCATGCACGTCGGTTAAACGCCGTTGAATCCCGTTGTGATAGAAGGTCAGTCTCTCGTGGTTGATCCCTAACAGGTGTAACGCTGTCGCGTGCAGATCGTAGCTGTAACAGGGATTCTCGGCCGCTTTGAACCCCAGTTCGTCACTGGTCCCGTAGCTGGTTCCCCCCTTGATGCCGCCCCCTGCCAGCCAGGCGGTGAAGGCCCCCGGATTATGGTCGCGGCCCTTCTGAGACCCCTGCATGAAGGGCTGCCGGCCGAATTCGCTGGTGCAGATTACCAGGGTCGATTCGAGCAAACCGCGCTGCTTCAGATCGGCCAGCAAGGCACTCGCCCCTGTGTCCAGAATGCGGCCCCAATAACCGTGATCCCGCACGATATCCTCGTGGCTGTCCCAGTTCGGCCGGATCTTCTTGGAAGTCGTGTTCTCGGCACCGCAATAAATCTGCACAAACCGGACACCCCGCTCCACCAGCCGCCGCGCCAGCAGGCACTGGCGACCAAATGGCCCGACATCGGGATCCGAGAGTGCATATTGGGCCTGCGTGGCCTCGCTTTCTGCGGCGAGATTGACGGCCTCCGGGGCACTTAGCTGCAACTTTGCGGCGAGTTCATAAGAGGCGATCCGAGCTTCCAGTAACGAATCCCCGGGACGCTCGGTGGCATGTTTGCTGTTCAACAACCTCAGAAAGTCGCGGCCATCTGCCTCCGTGTCCGCAGAGGGTGTGCGGTCCGCAGGCGGGAAGAGATCGTGAATCGGTGGCCGTTCCGTGGAGGTCTCCATGACTGTCCCCTGATGAACGGCCGGCAGGAAACCCGCACCCCAGTTCGCCACCCCGCCCGGCGGCAGGCCGCGGGTATCCGGTAGGACGACAAACGCCGGCAGATTCTCACTTTCACTTCCCAGGCCATAGGTCACCCACGCCCCCATGCTGGGAAAGCCAGGACGAATGAAACCGCTGTTCGCCATGAACATTGCCGGACCATGCAACGCCGATTTGGTGTGCATGGAATGGATGAACGCCACGTCATCCACATGGCCCGCAAATTTCGGGAACAGGTCACTGATCCAGCGACCGCAGCCACCGTGCTGGCGGAACGTCCAATGGCTCTTTGCATAGTTGCCGGCGATCCCGGCAAACGTCTGCTTGCCGAGTTCCGCGTCGAAGGCCTCGCCATGGTGCTTTTCGAGACCCGGTTTATAGTCCCAGGTATCGACATGGCTCATTCCGCCCGGACAGAAGATCTGAATCACCCGCGTCGCCTTGGCGGCAAACATGGGTGGTTTTCTCGCCAGCGGATTCTGCAGCGCTGCGGCTTCCGCCCCGAGTAACCGCTCATCGGCGAGCATTGCGGCCAGGGCCACGCCACCCAGCCCCCCACCCAGGTTCCACAGGAAGTCGCGACGAGATTGGTGATGCATGTTGTCGAGCTGGGGTTTCATGAGTGTGTCGCCGTGCAGACCGCGAGCAGATGCGTTCGCAGCCGCCGGTGGAATAAGTTGAGGTTCGGATCTGATTCAGCCACGCTGCGAATCAATCGACATACACAAATTCATTCGCATTCAACAGCATCCGGCAGAACTGCGGCAGTCCCCTCGCCTGGATTAACCTGACGGCCGCTTGAGCTTCTTCCACAGACGGAGTTCGTCCCAATGCCAGCTGAAACGCCTTGTGGACTTGAGATGCCGGGTCCGGGGATTCGGCCTGCAGTCGAGCAGCAAAGTATCCGCTTTGACGCAGCATAAAATCATTATTGAGCAGTGCCAGCGACTGCAGGGCTGTTGTTGTGATGTTTCGCGCGGGAGTCAAATTCGCCGCACTCGGACAATCCAGAGTGGTCAAGAACTGGTGCGTGGTTGTCCGCACAATGAAGCGATAGACGCTGCGCCGCCAGAGGTCGGGAGAGTCGGGCGTGATGTAGCGATAGACCGGAGCATACTCTTCCTGATAATCGAAATCGCGATACCCGGGACCATACATCTGCGGATTCAGTTTGCCGCTGACCGCCAGCACGGCGTCACGCACCGATTCCCCGTCCAGACGCCGGGGATTCATCCGCCATAACAGCCGGTTACCGGCATCCAGCTTGATGGCAAGTTCCGTGGCGGGCCCCTCTGGCTGGGCCGACTGCTGGCGATAAGTCTGACTGGTGCAAATCATACGCTGCAGAGCCTTTATTGACCATTTGTTCTCTAGTAGAGCGGCCGCCAGCCAGTCGAGCAATTCGGGATGCGAAGGCTTGCCTCCGCCGTAGCCGAAATCACTCGGGGTATCGACCAGTCCCACACCGAAGTGATAGTGCCACAGACGATTGACGATGACCCGTCGCGTCAGGGGATTCGCGGGCGCTGTAATCCACTTCGCCAGAGCTCTGCGACGTTCGCCCTCCGCAGTTTGCGATGTCGCCAGCTGCGGCTGCAGACTGGCAATGCTTGATAAGGCTCCCGGCAGGACCTCGACGTCAGGTTGCTCGGGATCTCCGCGTTTGAGGACTTTGACCGGCGCTGGATTCTCGCTGAGAATCGCGTAAACTCGCGCCGGGGACGGCACCGCCCGCAACTGTTGCTCGAGTTCAGCGCGTCGTTTCTGGAGACGCTCAATTTCAGCTTGATTGGCCGGATCTGCCACCACCGGTGTTGCGGCACTCAGCCAGGCATCCGCGAAGCAGATCTGATCATGACTGATGCCGTTACCGCCGTCAGTGGCCATGAGGGTCAGAAACCGTGCCGTCTGCTGGATGACAACTTCCACGGCGATCACACCGTCAGCTCGTCCGATCTTGTCGCGTTGGGCTCGCGATTCACCATCTACATAGACGCTGAAACTTGCCCCGCCCTGCGGTGTTTCTCCAAAGTACCCTGCGGAAGCTGTCAACTTCATCTCCGCCGGTGCCCCGGCCTGGCGAAGTTGATCCAGATCAAACGTGATCGCCGCATTCGCATGAAGCGACAGCAGCGTATGACCGTCGGCATTAAAATCGATGCCATCCAGCTTCGTCGAAAACTGTGAATTAACGGGCCCGAAACGAATGGCATCCCAGACCATCCCTGAAGTCTTCGGGAGATTCTTAATTCTCAAGCCCGTCGAGGACACCACCGTTCCATCCGGACTGGCGCCGGGTACCACAATGCCATCGACAAACCGCACCGTCGACCGGACAAACGTATTCGGCTGCACATTTTCCAATACGCCGCGCAAGGCCGTCTGGGGTTTCCCGGTCAGTGGATCGATCCCCTGTCCCGACTTGCCGGTCAGTCGTCCATCGCCGCCCCCCACGATATCCGCGAGATCGATCAGCGGCCCACGTCGTTTGGCCAGTTCGGCCGTCACTTGCTGAATCTCGTTCCTGAGTGCCAGCTTTCGGGCTTCCAACTCACGGACTTCCGCCGCACTCACATCACGTTCCGCCCGTTTTACACCCGCGAATACTGCCCACAGGCTGTAATAGTCACGTTGGGGAATGGGATCCAGTTTGTGGTCGTGACAACGCGCACAATTGATCGTCACTCCGCAGGCCGCGGTGATGACTTGCGTGACCATGTCATCCAGATCATCAGCCCGCGCGGCCCGGCGCAGGACTTCGCTGCGCGTCTCGGCCTGGCCGACAAAATCCCATGGCCCTGCAGCCAGAAACCCGGTGGCAATGACCGCATTCGGATCATCCGGGCGCAGCACATCGCCCGCCAGTTGATCGCTCAGGAAGGCATCGTAGGGCATATCGGAATTGAACGCCCGCACGACCCAGTCGCGATAGCGCCAGGCATTGTCGCGGCGCTGATCGCGCTCAAATCCATGCGTGTCGGCATAGTGTGCAATATCCAGCCAGTGCCGAGCCCACCGCTCGCCATAATGTGGCGACGCCAGCAGTCGTTCCACCAGATTCTCGTAGGCCCGCGGATCCGTGTCGTTGACGAAGGACTCAATTTGTGCCGGAGTCGGCGGCAATCCCCAGAGATCAAAGGTCAATCGGCGAATCAGCGTCTTGCGATCCGCCGTAGACGAGGGCTGCAGCCCCTTATCCAGTAGTTTTGCCAGGACAAAACGATCAATCGGATTCTGATTCCAATCGGCAGTCCCAACCCGGGCTTGCCCTGCCGGAATCGTCGGCTCGGTAATCGGCACCACGGGTTGCAGCGACCACCAGTCTTGACCGGCTTTGGCCACCTCATGGATGACAATTGTATCCGGCCAATTGGCGCCGCCGGCGATCCAGCGGCGCAGCACGGCCACTTGTTGAGGATTTAGCGGAGCCCCTTCCCTGGGCATCTTCGGCGGTTTGCCTCCCTGGGAGGTCACCAGGGCGAGCAAATCGCTGTCAGCGGGCTTTCCAGCCACGACATGACCGTTCTCGCGCAGATCCGAGATCGTCGATAACGAGATCTCGCCCTTGCGATTTTCAGAGTGGTGACAGCGCACGCAGTGCTGCTGCAGAATGGGCACGACATCACGTGCGAAGTCGATGGTCGGTTCATCAGCCCACGTCGTCCCCGAGAAGCCACACAGTATCGCCCAGCTGACGATCAATGCGACCGGGAGCAGTCCCCATGGTTTGCCGGCCGAGCGCGACCGCAAACGACACGGGAGATCCGACGGATCATCTCGGTTCACCGAGGAACTGGAAATGGAAACCTGGAAATCAACAGGACCCGCTCGCCAGTCACTCATGTGAATCCACTTCATGCTTTTTCTTTTGCCGCGCGTTTCTTCGGCGGAAAGACTTCCGCTTCCAGAGCTTTACAGGCCGACACCAGGTGGGCTGCCATGGCTGCAGCCGCTTGATCGGGCTTATTGGCGGCCAGGGCCTTCACAATTGCCAGGTGTTCCGAGTTTTCATTCATGTCCCGGTAGTCTGCTCGAGACTCACGGCGTTCGTAACGGACATCACGCAATGCGGAAAACAAAATACGATATCGTCGAATCTCATTCGCCAAACGCTCATTGCCGCAATGATTGGCAATCAGCTCGTGCAGTCGCGTGTCGAAATTCCGTGTCTCCTTGATCCACAGCACGCTCCGCCGCGCTGCCACCAGCCGGGTTAATTCGCGATTCAGGTCTTCCAGCTCCGGTTGCGGAATCCGACCACAAGCATAGCGTGTCGCTTCGGATTCGAGAATTCTGCGCAGATCATAAATCTCACGCAACTGTTGAGGACCGAAGGGACGCAACATCGCGCCGCGATTGGGACGCAACTCGACCATACCAATGCCGGCCAATTCCACCAGCGATTCGCGAATCGGTGTGACGCTCACTCCGAGTTGATCGGAAAGGTGTTCCACCCGCAGGCGAGTCCCTTCCTCCAGCCGACCCTCGATCACCGACTCCAGCAGCCGTTGTGTGACGACTTGACGTTTCAAACCATGATCGGAGATTGACGCCAGTCCCATGATTGCACTCATCACAAGCTCCTCGTAGAGAGGGAACAGATCTGACCCTGAAACGATGTTATCCACAACCGTGCAAGTGACGCAATTGTCATCTGGACACAATTTGTATTTTATATGGAAATTAGGGGTATACCCCTAGGTTGCATGTTTAATATAGTGCTTCCCTGCCCGTTTCTAAGGGGAACACCTTCCTGGTCATCCGAATACAAACCACAGCGTGCGTTGAACTATTTACAAAAAACATCTGCGTTTTTCGCACTTATTTCACGATTCTGTCCGAGTTCGCATTCGGTGCTGCAGAGCACACCATACCGAACGTATGTATCTAACTCTCCACGGCACAGATCGTACACTTTGTTCACTTCGCCATTACAGACAGTGGTGACTGCGAGGCTGATTTCAAGCCTCGACTCCGGGGCGTGAACACGGGTTGGACGATGCACTTCCAGCCGCTTAAAGACTCTTCGTGCGGCCCCGTATCGACATGCTTTTCCCCAACCAGATGGACCAGCCAAGCGCCGATGTCTTTAAACCGAACCGCCCCCCCAAGCTGGTGGCCTCATCATTAAAGGGGGCCGCAGAGACACGGGATCATGCGGTCCACGGCTGGAGTTCTGACAGCCTGGAGGCTCAGCCGCGGACGCACACACTGACTCATAAGGTCAGCAAGAATTCAGAGTTCCAGAGGTACGCACCAATCTTTTGAACCGTGATCGAAAATGGTGACTCCACAACACTCAGAAATGACTTTCTGGTCAGATTCATTCGCGCCTGAAGTGTCTTCGTTCGCCTGAATATCGCCTGGAATCGGAATCATTCCACCAACCGGGAATAACACTCACGATCAGCAGTTTCCGATACGCAGCCGTTTGGCGGGGGCAGTCGGGCGATACTTTCGTATGGAACAATCGCAGAACACGGGTGGCGACGTTCAATACAGGCCAGTTGTGGCTGTTCAACTGACGGTATTCACGCCCCAGACTGGCCGGTATCATGGATGGACACTGGCTGTACGACATCTCTGCGTTTGACCACAACATCCACTGCTGCAAAGGAAAACGCCATGCGAATCTGGGGAAGAGTTTTGCTGTTGAGTCTCATCTTATCGGGCCCCGCGACCCGGCTGCCCGCGGCTGACGACTATCAGCACGGACCCGATTCCATCCGCCAGGAAGGCGTTCCCCAGGGCACCGTCACACAGCATCAGTGGAAGGACTCCAAGATCTTTCCAGGAACCGAACGTGACTACTGGATCTACGTGCCGGCTCAGTACGACAAGGCACAGCCGGCCAGCCTGATGGTCTTTCAGGACGGCGGTGCCTACGTCAACGAGAAGAATGATTTCCGCGTGCCGATCGTATTCGACAATCTCATTCACAAAAAAGAGATGCCCGTCACCATTGGCCTCTTCATCAGTCCCGGTTCGATTCCTGCCGCTGATCCCAAGCAGAAGCCCCGCAGCAACCGCAGCTTCGAATACGATTCGCTCGGTGATCAATACGCCAGGTTCCTGATCGACGAGTTCCTGCCGGAGATCGCGAAGAACTACAACATCTCGCAGGACCCCGCCCAGCGCGCCATTTGCGGAATCAGCTCGGGTGGAATCTGTGCCTTTACCGTCGCCTGGGAGCGTCCCGACCAGTTCGGGAAGGTGTTGAGCCACGTCGGCAGTTTCACCAACATTCGCGGCGGCAATGTGTATCCCTCGTGGATCCGCAAGACCGAACACAAGCCGATTCGAGCCTTCCTGCAGGAAGGCTCGAACGACCTCGACAACCTGCATGGCAGCTGGCCTCTCGCCAATCAGGAAATGGCCGCGGCGTTGAAGTTTGCCAAGTATGACTACAAGTTCGAGTACGGTGACGGCGGCCACAACGGCAAACACGGGGGAGCCATTCTGCCCGATTCGCTGCGCTGGCTGTGGCGGAAATAGCCCGCAGCCCGACTCGCGGAGCCGGGCGCCGTTTTCTGGAATCCAACAGACTCGCAAAGTCAGACAACGTACCGGATTATTAACGTGCTTGAGCGTCGTCCCTTTCGGTTCCTGCGCAGCCTGGGCCGCAGCCGGCAGATTGCCACGGTTTTGCTGAACTACGGCTTCGGTGACGTCGTCGAGCGGCTGGGCTTGCTGCGTTACCTGCAGTGGGGCCGCCGGCTGCTGCTGCGACGTCGTGCCGATCAGGAAACGCGCTTGACCCGGCCGCAACGCATCCGCATGGCACTGGAAGATCTGGGAGCCACCTTCATCAAGTTCGGGCAGGTCATGAGCACCCGCCCGGACCTCGTTCCCGCCGATGTAATCGCCGAACTGGCCAAGCTGCAGGAGGGCGTCCCCCCGTTCAGCTCCGAGACGGCCCTGGAAATTCTCGAAGAAGAACTCGGCGGACCTGTCAGTACCCTGTACGCCGAATTTGATCCCCAACCTCTGGCCGCTGGATCGCTGGGCCAGGTCCACCGGGCCCGGCATTTCGACGGCACAGTGCTCGCGGTCAAAATCCGTCGCCCCCATGTCGTCCGCGACGTGGAACGCGATCTGGAGCTGATGCTGGAACTGGCGGGCATGGTTGAACGGCACTTGCCAGAGGCCGAAATCTTCGACCCGGTCGGACTTGTGACGCAGTTCTCGCGATCGATTCGACGCGAGATGAACTTCATCCGTGAAGCGCGCACTGTCGAAGAGTTCTCCCGCCTGTTCAGCCACGATGCCACGCTGGTCGTGCCGAAGATTTATTGGGAACTGACCAGCGATGCCGTCATTACCATGGAGTTCATCGATGGCCTGCGCGTAACAGACCATGAGGGGTTGCTGCAGGCCGGATTGTCTCCGACCGCGATCGCTGCCAACGGGGCGCGCATTTTCTTTAAGCAAGCCTTCGAACTCGGCTTGTTTCACGGCGATCCGCATCCCGGGAACATCCGCATTATGCGCGATGGCACCCTGGGACTGATCGACTACGGCATGGTCGGGCGGCTGGAAGAAGAACGCCGCGAGCAGCTTGTGGATCTGTTTTTGCACATTTCCCAGCGTAACGTCAAAGGGGCCGTCGATCTGGTCCTGGTGGTGGGCAAACCGTCTCAGGAGGTCGATCGAGGCTTATTACAATCGGATGTCCGCGACTTTATCGAATCCTATTACGGAATCGATCTCGATCGGATTCGCATGGGGAAGTTGCTGAGCGATTTCGTGGCCATCCTGGCCAATCACGGCATTCGCTATCCAGCCGATTTGATGCTCCTGATCCGGGCCACGATCACCCTGGAAGGGGTCGGCCGCGAGCTCGATCCGGAATTCAACCTCGCCGAACACCTCGCCCCATTTATTAAGCAGGTCGTTTCCGAGCGTTACAACCCGCGACGTCTGGCACAGCGCTGGAAATACGAAGCCGAGACCTTTCTCCATGCCTTGCACGACGTTCCATTGCACATTGAACGGACGTTGAAAAAACTGAGCCAGGACGAACTGAAGATCCAGCTCGACCACCGCAATCTGGACTATCTCGTCACGGAACTCGACCGCTCAGGCAACCGGATTGTGGTGGGACTGGTGATGTCGTCGCTGATTGTGGCCTCCGCCCTGATCGTACGCTCGGGCACCCTCTCGGGGTCGGGGGCCACCTGGATCACGATCCCGGTCTTCGTCCTGTCGAGCCTCCTGGGGATGTGGCTGATCTATGGCATCTTCCGTAGCGGGCGTCTGTAAGCGGCCCCTGAAATACAAACACCTTGAGCCACGGATGAACACGGACGCGGGCAGCTTTCACCCCCGTTAATCCGTGTTCCATCGGCACGCATCCGTGGCCCCCAAATTTCACAGCATCATACCGCAGGCTAATAACGAGCCAGATCGGTCGCCTGCTTCAGATTCAATCCGGACACGATCTTCTGAGCTTCCAGAGTCATAAAGCGGAGCTCGCTGCCAATCGCCAGAAACTGCCAGCCTTGCTCGATCCGCTTCTTGACGTCATCAATCGTCTGCACATGCAGCCCGACCGGCGTGCCGACCTTCTTGCCGATGGTGAGGACCCGCTGCATCATCGCTTCGTGCTCCTCGGGGGTCGGATCCTTGCCATCCGGGCCGCGCATCTGTGCCTGCAGATCGTTCGGACCGATGAAGATCGCATCGACCCCCGGCAGGCTGTAGATGGCTTCCGCATTGTCGACACCTTCCGGCGATTCCGTCTGCAATACCACCAGGATTTCGTCATTAGCGCGTTTGTAGTAGTCGCCGGGAGTGGCGTCGAAGTTCATGGAATGCAATCCACCGCCCACCGAACGATTCCCCTGCGGTGGATATTTACACGCCGCGATCGCAATCTTGGCTTCTTCGACGGTGTTAACCATCGGGACGACGATCCCATGTGCCCCGGCATCGAGAGCTCGCTTAATGAGGTCATGGCTGCCCTTGGGGACCCGGCACAGCGGAACGCCACCGGCATCGGCAATGCAGCCGAACAACAGGGCGGCCTCGTTCCAGTCGATCGGCGAATGTTCCATATCGATGGTCAGCCAGGGAAAACCGACGCGAGCCATCACGCGGGCGGCGAAGACGCTGCCCAAAGAGAGCCAGGTTCCGACTTGAGGTTGCCCAGCGCGAAGTGCCGCCTTAACCGGATTCTTCTTCATGTGTCGTATTCTTCCAGAGATTTGTTAAGTGTTCAGGGTCGGGTGACTGAATGCACCAATGTCGCGAAACCCGCCGCTGGCGGCAAGTGCTGCTCGCCGAAATGACGAATGCCTGAATGGCGAATTGGCCGCAACTGCCCCCGGCGGTTATACTGGCGGCCCAACCGCTTACGCTCCTCCACAAGGATTTGCATCATGTCCGCGCTCCAGGTCACCGGTATCGATCACGTCACGCTTGTCGTCGCCGATTTAGAGCGGAGCCGCCGGTTTTACTGTGACGTCCTGGGGATGCGAGTCGTCCCGCGACCAGGATTCAATTTCCCAGGTTCCTGGTTTCAGATCGGCAATCAGCAAATTCATCTGATTCAAGCCCATGAAGGCAGCGCCCCCGCAGGCTTCCCGGCCCCCGCCGAGTACGTCCGCCCTGGCCGCACATTCCACTATGCCTTCGAAGTGGCCGATGCCACCATCGTCCCTGATGTCCTCAAGGCAAACGGCATTGAGATGAAGGGCGAACCCCGGCATCGCCCCGACGGTTGCCTGCAGGTTTTCTGCATGGACCCGGACGGTCATGTCGTGGAAGTGTTTTCGCGACCCAAGGCCTGATCTTTCACTATTTCTCTTCCCCCAGAACTGATATCCCGGTCGACACGAGCCGCAGTCATCCGCAACCCAGCGGGGCAGAACGCAAACCTCCGAGACGCTCGGCGCGTCCTGCTGTGTGCCGCCCCTCGTTCCCCTTGATGACGCCCCCTGACGAGATGTTACGGCCAACTCCTCTCTTTACCAGACCTTCATTGTGCGTGACTGACTCCTGCATAGTGAGTTGACCCGGCCCAGGTCTGCGTTCCGCAGCAATCGCCTCACGTCATCGCGTAACAGAGCAAGTGCTGCCAGATGTTTGAGCGACCACGGGCTCGGCTGGGAGTCGCTCATAACTCGGATACCGACGCTCATCCCATTGATGGATAGGTAGTTACGGCGTCCTCACGCAACCTTGATCAACCTCCGGCATGGGAATTGCCTCATGTTAGAACCGTCAGCTTACGGTCTACCGACCGTTCTTCATGCGCGCTCGACGCTGAATGTCAGGGACTGATAGTGCGCAAGTTCGCGAAGTGCTCCGCCGAAAATATGCCGCATGGTTTGCGGTGTTGAAACATCTCGTGGGATTGAGATTTCGGACTGTCGCGGACAAACCTGTGTTTGCTTTCAGAGGGACGGTACGTATTGATGAAGGGCACAACTGCAGTCAAGCATGGATATCTCGTCGACATGGATGGGGTCCTGTATCGCGGACCGGAAATGATCCCCGGTGCAGACGTCTTCATTCGGGAATTGCGCTCGCGGCAGATTCCGTTTCGCCTGCTGACGAACAACAGTCAGCGCACGCGGCGCGATGTCGTGGCCAAGGTGGCACGGCTGGGCATTGACGTCGATGAAGAGCACATCTTCACCAGTGCGATGGCCACCGCCCGCTTTCTGGCTCGACAGAAACCAGGGGGCACAGCGTATGTGATTGGCGAAGGGGGCCTGCTGACCGCGCTGCATCAGAACGGCTTCACGGTCGTGGACCACGAACCCGATTATGTCGTCGTCGGCGAAGGCCGGACCTTCAATCTGGAAATGGTCGAAGCGGCCGTCCGCATGATTCTGGACGGGGCGAAACTGATCGCCACCAACCTGGATGCCAACTGCCCCACCCAGCATGGTCTGCGGCCCGGATGCGGGGCGATGGTCGCCATGCTGGAGCTGGCGACGGGCTTGAAGGCCTTCAGCGTCGGTAAGCCCAGCCCTGTGATGATGCGGATCGCGGGTGACGAACTGGGCCTGGCCCCCGATGAGATCACCATGATCGGGGACACGATGGAAACTGACATCCTGGGTGGTGTGCAATTTGGTTTCCATACGGGACTCGTATTAAGCGGCGGGACGCGTGCCGAGGACCTTCCGAAGTACGCTTATCGCCCTGAAGTGATCGTCGATTCCGTTGCCGAATTTACCGAGTTGTTGGACCAGTCGGGCTGGCGTCCGTTGTGGCATATCGGTACTCCCGAGCGTCGCAACGGCCGTGAAAAACGCGCTGCCCTGCCGGCTATTCACTCGGCATAAACTGGCAAGTAGTCCCACGAACAACCCGGTTGCAGTTCTGCAGCCGGGTTGTTGCCTAGTCGGATCACGACGTGACCGACAGTCCATTTCACTCGAATAATGACTTCTCATTGGCTGCAGGATTCTCGACGGCACTCTTCGCGGCGGGTTCTGCCGCGGGTTGTTTCGCAGAGGCTTCTTCATCACCTGACGTCAACTGAATACGGCCCGTGGTCTCGTCGGCGGCGGGATTGGCGGCGATCGGTGATGGTGATGGTGATGGTGACGAAACATTAGCCGGTGCCCGTCGCAGATTCTGTCGACCGTTGGCGACGGGGATCCCATTCGCGGTTTTGCTCGGACCACGCGGCGACTTAAACGCTATCACTGGCGGGATCATGCCATCCATGGCCCCCGTGCCTGGACCGACCGAGATCTCGACCTCTTGCTCAACAGTTCCCTGGCGATAAGGCCCCACACCCATCACGTACCAGTTGTTGTCATCCGACATCGCCAGCGACACCCCACCGACGGGCAGTTCCTGCTGCGTCTTGGCATCAATGGCGACGATCCCCAGCTTCGCAAACGCCGACTGCCGCGAACGTGTGACCAGCTTCAAATCGGGCAGCGCGACCATCCCGGGCAACGAGATTCCCGGCACCCCCAGGAAGGCGTCCGAGATATCAGTCCCGACACCACCGCTGCGCAGTTCCAGAATGATGTCCGCGTCCTCCGGCTTCGCCGCCAGGTGACCACCCGCGTGCACCACATTATGGCGGATCGAACTGATGATATAGCCCTTATCAATCGAGTCGAGATACTTCTCTTCGACCAGCACCCGCTTGCCAGCCAGCGGACTGAAATCGACCTTGCCCAGGGCCTGGTCGACGGCGTTCGAGATCAGCAATTGCTCGGTACCGGTACGGGCGGTATTGGACGTTTTCGTCGACGTGCAGCCGATCAGAACCAGCAGCAGCGACGCGCAAAGACAACGGATGGCCGGCATCGGCATCCTCCAGAAAGGGCTAGTTTTTAATGTGCGGGAAATGGCGCAGACGAATAGCGGCAGGAGCCGAGAAATGAGGCCGGGGTGATAAGCGAAACCCCCTTCGAGGTCAATCCCGGAATCGACATGCCCTAAACTCG
>CAZQUW010000177.1:0-6849 GCA_964596215.1 uncultured Planctomicrobium sp.
TTTTCATTCTCGACGAGGGGTTTAAAAAGGGTTAACGGCGTAGAGTGGCACCCCACTTACTCTGTTTGACAAAATTTGAACGCCCGACCCCTCTCTTCGCGATCCTTTTCTGCGATTCAGCGAGCCGGTTCACCGTCAGATAAAATCTTAGACATGCGGGCCCACATCCTTCAGGAAGATCTTCCCGCGGTGCGTTCACCTGAGTAAGCTGGACGCGGATCAGGCGTCGTTTGCCCTGCGCGGGGTAATATCGGCCACAGCGCCTCCGGATTGATCGATACAGGATTCGATTCAACAGGCATTTCTGTGAGGATGTAGCATGGCAGCTCACGTCACGAGTGGAAATCGGCAACGACTGATCGCCTCCGCCCGCGAGGCCGCCCAGTCCGCTTATGCTCCCTACTCCCGCTTCCGCGTCGGTGCGGCCGTATTGGGCGAGCAGGGCATTCATATCGGCACCAACGTCGAGAACGCCAGCTATGGCCTGGCCCTCTGTGCCGAACGGGCGGCTCTGGCAGCGGCGATGTCGAACGGCGACCGGGTACTCAGTGCGATCGCGATCGCCTGCATTGATGCCAGCGGTGATCAGGACCTGTCCGAACTTCTGCCGTGCGGCGCCTGCCGGCAATGGATGGCTGAATTGTGCCGCGATGCAGAAATCATCATCTGCGGCGCCGCATCCGTCCACGTCTTCTCAGTTGAAGAACTGTTGCCGATGCCGTTCCAGCTGCTGACCGCGATCCAGGGATAGTCTCGGTCCGGTTGACGCTCCGTTTGCGGAGCGATCAGCGCCACTCTGTGAGTACTATCACTCGCCTTGCGCGGGGACTATAATTCTGCCGACCATGGCGGCCGCGAGTGTATTGCCGGAGCTGGTGCCGATTTTGCGTCGGCAAACGGGGTTCTCGGAGGTCTTAGCAGCGTTGCACAAAGGTGCTGCTGCGACCATCGATGGAGCCTGGGGCTCAGCCTGCGCGCTCGCTTCCGCGGCGTTGGCCCAGGATGTCCCCGCCACACTGGTCGTCGTCCTGCCCCGACTGAGCGAAATGGACGAGTTCGCCAGCGACCTGGCTGGATTCCTGGGGACCGTTCCGCTGATCTTTCCCGCCTGGGAAGCACTCCCCAGCGAGACGGATGTCAAAGATACCATCTTCGGCAGTCGCTTGCGGACCCTCAGGGCATTGCAGCATGCCTCGGCCCAAGGTGCCCAGCAGTCAGCCGTCAAAGTGATCGTCACCTCCCTGCCGGCGCTGCTGCAGCCGGTGCCGACACCCGCCGAGATCAAGGCGGCAACGCGCACTCTGCGCGTGGGTGCATCCATTGATCCGGACGATCTGTTGCGATGGCTGATTTCACAGGGGTGCGAACGGGTCCCCGCCATCCAGTTCCCGGGCGAAGTCGCCATGCACGGCGGCATTCTGGATGTCTTCCCCCCGGATGCCACCGATCCCTACCGCATGGAATTCTTCGGCGATGAGATCGAATCGATCCGTCGCTTCAATGTGGAGACTCAAAAGAAACTCGAAGACCTCCCGCAGGCCGAGTTCACCTTTCTGACACCCCGACTCCATTCCTCGGAAACATCGCAGGCCTGGCTCGGCAGCGGTCACTTCGTCGATGCCTTGCCCCCCGAATCGTGGATCGCACTGGTCGAATTGAACGACATGCTCGACGAGGGCCGGTACTATCTCGGCCGGCTGGACAATCCGCGCGGCTTCTATACCGTCGACGCGACGCTCAAACGCTGCACCGAGCGGCCCACGATTTCCATTGCGGCGATCGCCGGCGGCAGCTTTGAAGCCAGCTGTCATCTGCGAATCGAGTCGATCGAGCATTTCACCGGGGCCGGCGCCAAGGCACTGCAGGAACTGGCCACGGTCATCGGCCCGGGGGAACAGGTGCTGCTGGCCTGTCACAATCAGGGTGAAATCGAGCGACTCGCTGAACTGCTGGCAGAGACGGAGATCCCGGAAAAGGCCGCGAAGCCTGACAAACAGAACCCGCCTGCGGCACCACAGTCCAAGCTCACCTTAAGCGACCGTGTGACACTGTGCGTGGGTTATCTGGCCCGTGGCTTCCGGCTGGTGTCCGAGCGGATTATTGTCCTTAGCGATCACGAACTCTTCAGTCGGCGCGACATCCGGCGGACCTCGAAAAAGCGGGCCGTCGAGACCCGCGCGATCGACAGTTTTCTCGAGCTGAACGAAGGGGATCTGGTCGTCCATGTGTCTCACGGCATCGCCCGCTATCGTGGCATGAAGCTGATGCACAAGGATGAGCAGACCGAGGAACATCTGCTGCTGGAATTCCGAGACAAGGTCCAGGTCTATGTGCCGGTCTCGCTGATTCACCTGGTCCAGAAATATGTCGGTGGCGGGGCCGGCGGCAGCGTACAGCTGTCGAAGCTGGGGGGCGGCAGCTGGGAAAAGAAGAAGCAGGCCGTGTCGGAAGCGTTGATGGACCTGGCCAGCGACATGCTGAAGCTGCAGGCCGAACGCGAATCGAAGCCGGGCGTCGCGTGCCCCCCCGACAGCCACTGGCAGGATGAATTCGAGGCTGCGTTCCCCTACCAGGAAACCGACGACCAGCTGCGGGCCATCGCCGATCTGAAACGCGACATGGAACAGCCCCGCCCCATGGACCGCCTGATCTGCGGCGATGTCGGCTACGGCAAGACGGAAGTCGCGATGCGGGCTGCCTTCAAGGCCCTGGATTTCGGCAAGCAAGTCGCCGTGCTGGTCCCCACGACCGTGCTCGCCGAGCAGCATTTTCGCAGCTTCAAAGAACGCATGGCCGAGTTCCCCTTCACCATCGAGGTCCTGTCCCGATTCCGTTCGGCCAAGGAGACTAAGCACGTTCTCGAGGGGCTGCGGACAGGCTCGGTCGATCTCGTCGTGGGAACACACCGGCTCGTGCAGAAGGACATTGAGTTCAAGGATCTTGGCCTGCTGATCATCGATGAGGAACAACGCTTCGGGGTCGATGTCAAAGAGCGGCTCAAGCGGCTCCGCTTGCAGGTGGAAGTCCTGACGCTCAGTGCGACCCCCATTCCCCGCACGCTGCACCTGTCTCTATTGGGGATTCGAGATATCTCGAACCTGACGACACCGCCGCACGATCGGCTGGCCATCGAAACCCGGATCTGCCGGTTCGATGAGAGCCTGATCCGGCAGGCGATCGTGCGCGAGTTGAATCGCGGCGGGCAGGTTTATTTCGTCCATAACCGCGTCTACGACATTGAACTGATCGCCGATCGCATTCAGCGGATCGTGCCCGAGGCCAGCATTGGGATCGTCCACGGCCAGATGTCGGAAGGGCCGCTGGAAGAGACCATGTACAACTTCGTCCGCGGCCATCTGGACGTACTGGTGGCCACGACGATCATCGAAAGTGGTCTCGATATTCCCCGCGCCAACACCATCTTCATCCACGAGGCCGAGAATTATGGCCTGGCCGACCTGCACCAGTTGCGGGGCCGCGTGGGGCGCGACAAGCATCGCGCTTACTGCTACCTCTTATTGGAAGAAGGCCGCAGCCTGACAGATACGGCCGCCAAGCGGCTGAAGGCGATCGAAGAATTCAGCGAGCTGGGTGCGGGCTTCAAGATTGCCATGCGAGACCTGGAAATCCGCGGGGCCGGCAACATCCTGGGGACTGAGCAAAGTGGGCACATTGCGTCGATCGGTTATGAACTCTACTGCCAGCTGCTGGAGAACGCCGTACGACAGTTGAAGAAGGAACCGCTCCGCGAAGTGCGGCACGTTTCGATTGACTTACCCATCTCCGCCTTTCTGCCCGGCTCATTCATTCCCCCCGGACGCCACAAAATCGAAGTTTACCGCCGAATCTCCCAGATCGCCTCGCTGACTGAATTACAGGAGTTCGTCAGCGAGTTGCGTGACCGTTTTGGGGCCTTTCCGCGGGAGGCAGAATTGTTATTCGAGCTGAAGGAGTTGCAATTGCTGGCGCATGACTGGCAGATTGACGATATTCATCTTGAGGAAAAATTTGCTGTTTTTCGATACCGTCACACACGCCGGATCCGCGAGTTGGGATTTCTGCTGGGTGACCGCCTGAGAATCGTCGATCAGCGTCACGCCTACTACCTGCTGGACAATCCCACTGCCCCGGCCGAAGAGACCTTATCGGTCTTGAAATCGCTGTTGCGGCAAAATGCCGGTTAACCCTATACTTACCTACAACTTCTGGCAAAAGTTCTTTGCCAGTCAGCCGATTCGACAAAGGAATGTCGAGACGCTTCGGGTTGTTTTGTCATGGCCTAAACACTGATCCCGCTGGACGTTAAGCCTTGTTTGGCAGCGTCAGGCGCAGTGTCTGGACCGCGTCAGTCAGCCCGAGACAGAAACGATTCCCCCCTCTGCCGTGTCGGCCAATCAGCCAAGGAAGGCTGACCATGCGTTCGATCCACACAATAATTATCGTCGGACTGCTGTGCTGCTGTGGCTGCCAGTCGACGACGCCTGCCAAGATCGATAATCCGGTCGTGGGACCGCCACCGCCACGCCTGCCCCCTGAGCAAATTCGCGAACGGCAGCTCGCTTATGCCGGCCAATCCGACGACACGCGAACAGCTAGCGTAGATAGTGCAGAACAGGTGGCTCTCGTTTCCAATCGGGCCAAGTCCCGTCCCAAGTTCTCACCGACGGGGATCCAGCGCGTGTCGCTGGAGACGGCTGACGACAAGGATCTGCCCGCGTTTGAAGACACCATGGTCGTCGCCCTGGTCAATGACCAGCCGATCTTCGCCGGTGAAATCCTGGCTCCGATGCGCCTGTCGCTGAAAAAGGCCGAGGCTCAGATGCGGGCCGAATACGGGAAACAGTTTAAACCCGAAATGGTCCACCGGCTGCGCGGCATGTTCATCAAGCAGGCCCTGCCACGGCTGATCGAAACCAAGATGCTGGCGCTGGCGGCCAAGAGCGAATTCAAGAAGAACCAGCTCGAAGGTCTCAACAAGGCCATTGAGAAAGACTGGGCCGACCATCTCGCGAAGATGATGGAAGGCAACCAGTGCTCCAGCTTCAACGAACTCGAAGCCTTGATGGCCAAGAACGAGTACGACCTGGAAGAGCATGAAGCCGCCTACAAAGAGAATCAGGTGGCGATGAACTATGTGTCCTACAAGGCACACTCGAAGTTCGAACCCACCCGCAAGGAGATGCTCAATTACTACGAAGAGCATCTCAAGGACTACGAATTCCCCGCGCGCGTCCACTGGCAACAGCTGGTGATTTCGGACGAGGCCCACAAGGGGGAAGAAGGGGCCAAAAAGCACGTTCAGCTGGTCGTGCAGGAACTGCTGGACGGGGCCGACTTCACGGCCATCGTCAAGAAATATGGCGATGGCCCGAAGGCCGCGAATGGCGGCATGTGGGACTGGACCATCAAGGGCAGCCTGCAGAACAAAGACATCGAGAACGAACTCTTTACCTTGCCAGTCGGCGAAATGAGCGGTGTGATTCGGACCAAGAACGGATTCCAGATCGTGCAGGTTCTCGACCGTCAGGAAGCGGGCCGGCAGTCGTTTGAATCTCAACAGAAGACAATCGAAGCCAAGCTCAAGGAAGAGGCTTATCGAGTCCGGGCGAAAGAAGCCATCCACGAGATTCGCGACGCGGCAATTGTCAAAACCGTCTTCGATCAGGATGGCCCCGAAGGTCAGCCCGACGAGAAAACCGACGACGCCCCGGGCGAAGTGATCAAAAAGGCGTCGGCCACCGACGAGGAACCCACGCGGTCAATTCAGCGCGCGACCGCCGCCAGGCCAGCTGGCCCAGACGAAACCGGAGCGCGGGCCTCAGTCTCCGATCCCACGACCTCGAAGACGACTGTTACCCAGGACAAAGCCGCGGGCGGATTCTGGAACAAGATGTTCCGCCAGAAACCTGCCGTAGCCGATGACAACGGCGAGATGAATAACATCTCGGATTGATGGTGTTGGAATCACGCCGGATCGTGACAGATACCAACAACGACGGGTGAACTCACAGGGCAGGGCCGAACCAGCGTTCCATTACGCGGTAACCGGGTTCAGTCAGCCCCAGTTGCTGGTAAGTCCGTTGAGCCCGTTCGTTCTGATCTTCCACGTACAGTCGAACCCCCAGCACGCGTTCCTCGATTGCCAGGGTCGCCAGGTATTCGAACAGCCGCTTAAAAACCCCCTGCTGGCGGAACTCAGGCGCGACAAACACGCTCTGCACCCACCAGATCTGGCCGTTGCGCCAGTCGCTCCATTCCCACGTGTGCATCAGCTGCCCGACCACCTGTCCGTCAACCTCGGCGACGAAGTAGCGCCCCTTGGCCGGATCGTTCAAGACGGCTTGCACACCCGGTTCAATCTTGGCGGGATCGAGACGTTTGTGCTCCGTTTCCCAGGCGAGACGGCAATTGTAATCCACGATGACCGGCCAATCGCTGAAGCGCGCCGCACGGATAATAATGTCAGCCATGAAGTTCCAAATCCACGTTATACCAGGTCCTGAGCTGTCTTCTCAGGCGAGCGTCCGGCATCAGCCGGATGGTTGTTGGCGAGCCACGTTATGCGTAGTCTTTGACACGGTGTTTCACGTCTTTTCCACACTGGCCGAGGATGTGTGCTGCGAAGTTGCGGAAAAACTCGAGCTTGCCACTCGAATAAAACGCGACGCTTTGCTTGCGTGATTGTTCCCGTGCAAAAACCATCCGGCTCACGCCGGACGCTCGCCTGTCACAATACACATCAACACTAATCAAACAAGTAACTTACCGATTCGTTTTTGTGGATGCGTTTGATCGCTTCGCCCAGCAGCGGGGCCAGGCTGACGATGCGAATATTGGGGAGCATCTGCT
>CAZQUW010000177.1:6949-10131 GCA_964596215.1 uncultured Planctomicrobium sp.
GCTTCGCCCAGCAGCGGGGCCAGGCTGACGATGCGAATATTGGGGAGCATCTGCTGGGGCGACAGGGGAATGCTGTTGGAGACGACAATTTCCTTGATGGGTGCTGCCCGCAAATTTTCCACGGCTCGGCCACACAACACGGGATGCGTGGCACAGACGTAGATCTCGGCCGCGCCGAACTGCTGCACGACATTGACTGCGCCGGCGATCGAGCCCCCCGTGGTGATCATGTCATCGAACAACAACGCGATGCGACCATCGATCGGGCCTCCAATTAAATGGGCCTGCTTGGTTTGCGTGGCGCTGAACCGCCGCTTGTCGACGATCGCCAGTTCGCCCCCCAGGTGCTGCAAATGCTGTAAGGTCCGCTTGATGCTCCCTTCATCGGGGCTGACAATCGTCAGGCGGTCAGCTGGCAGCTGCAGACTCTTGAAGTAGTCGTCGAGCACCGGTGCCGAGTACAGGTGATCGACCGGCACATCGAAGAACCCCTGAATCTGCGCGGCGTGCAGATCCACCGTCAAGACGCGATCTGCCCCGGCGTTAACGATCAAGTTGGCGGCCAGTTTCGCCGTGATGGGCACGCGGCCCGAGTCCTTCCGGTCCTGTCGCGCATAGCCGAAATAGGGGATGACGGCCGTGATGCGAGCCGCACTGGCGCGCTTGCAGGCGTCGATCATGATCAGCAGTTCCATCAGATTCTCATTCACCGGCGGGCACGTCGGCTGAATGAGGAACACATCGCGGCCGCGGATGTTCTGATTGATCTTCACCCCGGTTTCGCCGTCAGGGAAATTCCAGATCTCGATCGCCCCCAGCGGTAATCCCAGGTACTCACCAATTTCTTGGGCCAGTTTGGGATGAGCGCGACCGCTAATCAGGGTTAAGTGATCGTACATGAGGCATGTTCCGAAGTTTTCAACGAACAGGGGGGCTTGGCGGTCACGACCGCACCACCCTATTGTGAGAAACCACGCCGAACTGGCAATAGAGTGCGGAAAACTTTATGCGCCGCAATGCAGGGGCACTCAGACCATAGGACGGACAATCCTGTCCGTCTTCTGACCGTCGACAATCAACAGACGGACAGGATTGTCTGTCCTGCAGGGATTTGTCCACAATCGTGCGAGGCAATCCAGGCGAATCGAACGCGGGGCGAAGTTCGCGAACCTTCTCGGTATTTCAATCGGCCGGTGACAGGCTCTGACGGGCCGGGAGACCCGTCCCACGTCATTAGACGTTACTGCACCAGGGTGAACGGCTTGACCGTCGAGCCGTCGGCGATGACCGCCGTCCCGTCGATGACCGCGTGGGGGCCGATCTGGCAGTTCGATCCGATCCGGGCAGCGCCCTGAATCGTCGTAAAGGGATGAATGACCGTATCCGGACCGATGATGGCTCGCGGATCGATCGCGGTCTGCTCGGGGCAGACAATCGTCACGCCGTCGGACATATAACGCGCCAGCGCCACGCGCTGCATGTGTTGCGTGACCTCGGCCAGTTGCTGGCGGGTGTTGACCCCCAGTGCTTCGGAGATGTCCAGCCGCGGGCTTGCGATGACGGTGGCCCCCTGTGCCTTCAAAATTCCGCAACAGTCGGTCAGGTAGTACTCGCCCTGCTTGTTGTTCGGCTGCAATTTTTCCAGGGCCGCCAACAGCGACCGGCAGTCGAAGACATAGCAGCCAACATTGATTTCGGTGATCTTCCGCTCTTCGGGCGAGGCATCTTTCTCTTCAACGATCTTGAGAAACGTTCCGGCGGCATCCCGCACGATCCGTCCGAGGCCAAAATTGTTGGTTGTGTTGGCGGTCCCGATTACACAGGCCGCCTGTTGCTGCCGAAAATCTTCCAGCAAACCTGCGAACGAACTGCTGCGCATCAAGGGAGCATCGCCAGTCAGAATCATGACCGCTCCGTCGTGCGAACGCAGCGCATCACGGCACATCATGACCGCATGGCCGGTTCCCTTCTGCTCGGCCTGCAAGGCAAATTCGACATCAGACTGCCCGGCCAAAGCCGCCCGCACTTGATCGGCAGCGTGCCCGACAATCGCCACGATCCGCCCGACACCCGCCTGACGCGCCGCGTCGAGCACATAGTCAATCATCGGTCGACCACACACCGGATGCAGCACCTTGGGCACCGCAGACTTCATCCGCGTACTCTTGCCAGCAGCCAGGACCAGGGCAACAGGGGCTTCCATACAAATTCTCTTCCATCAATGAATTCACAATCCGGAACAAAACCGGTTGTGGGAAGTTCAAAACCGCGGCATTTTCAGCGGTTCTGAACTGACGCAGAGGCCGTGGTGCTTAATCCATGTCGATGTTTGAACTGGGTGCCACTGGCTCTGCCAGTGCCGGGTGTCATTAGACCCGCAAAAAACACTGACAGGACTCGTCGCACCCCACTTTTCAGCTTCGACAGAGCGCTCGTCTTCTTATCGAATCGCCGAGAGCCCAGCCAGACGGTTCACATCCAGAGACCACAGCGTCACGTCGTGTTCGTTCGCCACGCACAACATACTACTTACGAGGCGGTTTGGACAACGGCGAACCGAAGACGCGGGCCGCTGACGGTCGGCCGGAGGTCGTGGCTCGTCCGGCGTCGGACCTGAGCTCGGTTTCACGCTGCGGCTGCGGGGCGGGCCTGGCGGGCGCGGTACCGCTCACCAGGGTCGCGTTGCTCGCATCGGACGTACGCGGCAGTTGCGGAGGCACCTCGGTGATGATCTGCTGTGGTGGTGCTCCAAATGATCGCTTACGCGTCGGTTTCAGCGTCAATGTCGGCGGCACGTCCTCCTGGAAGAAGAGGTACGGAGTCAGCGTGCGAGCGAGACCCGGTTGACTGTAAAACCAGGGCCAGATGTGCCGTGCACCGAGGATCGAGGAGACCTCGACATCGCGGACTTTCGTATAATTCGCCCCCAGCAGCTGCTGATCGCGCGAACTGAATCCGACACGGCCCAGCGATTCGCTGCCGATGGGAACCTTCAACAGGTACAGGCGCAAGGCGAAATCGTTGCGATTTCGCAGGTTGACCAGGCTTTCCGTATGATCGAGGGCATTGCCATAACGCTCGTTCGGATCAAGCCAGTGGTGATCCAACGCGGCCGCGGCCATGACGGCCCGCATGCGCGGCCAGGGTGTGGAGCGCGGCGCAATTCGATAGCCGTAGGCGTC
>CAZQUW010000177.1:10231-13220 GCA_964596215.1 uncultured Planctomicrobium sp.
CCTTCATCGAGCATCTGCTCCCACTCGATCAGACTGCCGTGCACCATGATGCACACCGGCACGTCGGGACGCAGCGAATTATAGAAGTCGTCGGGATTTCGCAGACCACCCGGACCAGTGGGGCCAAAGTAGTAAAACTGCGTGCATTGATCGGCGGTGCAAGGACTGCCCGCCTGGGGGCACTTCCGTGAGCTGATGACCCAGTAATTGGGGGGCAGCTTGGCCTTGCGGCTGGGGGCGGCATTGGGGGGAACCCCGCCGTTTTCCCAGACTGGATCGTAAAACTCCGGAGGAGCAGCCGGAACCGCCGGCGTTGGAGGCACCGGCCCGTTACCGAGATCAGCGGGGCCGAAATCGGTGGGCTCGGGCAGTTGCGGCCCGAGCTGCGGAACGGTGATAAACGGCCCGTCCTCGCCGCCATTGCCAGTTTGCTCACCCGATACAGGATCAATGAGAATCGGGCCGAGCGTGGCGGGCGAATCATTGTTCTGAGCGAGCCCTGGCGCACAGAGTGTGAACCAGGCGATCCAACACAGTCCCATCCTGCGACTGTCTAGGTACCATCGGGTGTGTCGCGGGATAGTTCGCATGGATTGTGGGGGTTGCGGGGCCAAGAAAAGAATACAAACTACACGCGTTCATGAACCAGTTTTCACGAACAACGCAGGTAGCCTACCTTACGAATCTTGGCCCTTGTTTTCAGCCGATGAGGCGAAACGGCAACATCCGCCGGGAACACATCGTCAGCGCTATCTATCCGGGATACAACCAACACAACGACCCTACCGATTGTGCGAGTTACTCTCGACATCTCTTCATCGGTTGAGTCATCTCCACTTCTGGCCATCCGGACGCCGCAGGCGGCAAAGTCTTCCCAGTCGGAACGACTGATCAAAAACCACGCTCGCCCGTACCACCAGGAACAGCTAACTTAAGGAAATGTTTTCCGAAGTGACGTCTTAAACCCAAAGAGATTTCAGAATGCGGCTATTGGAAGGGACTTCGTGGGACCGCCCCCCTCGTTGTGAACGCTGTGATCGGTTGGAAGCGGAATGCACTTGTCCGCCGATCGCCCCGCCGAGCACGTTGATTCCCCCGAAACAGCAAACGGCGCGCCTGGCCATTGAGAAACGCAAGAAGGGAAAACTGGTGACCGTCGTCCGCGGACTGTCAGCGGCCGGCAACGATTTACCCGCGTTGCTTTCACGCCTCAAGACGTCAATTGGCGCGGGAGGGACGATTGAAGGCGAAGAACTTGAAATCCAAGGCACACACCTGGACCGAGTCCGCCAGTTCCTGGAACAGCTGGGTTACAAGGTGAAGGGTTAGAGGCCCTGCAGTTCGTCGGCGGCGAAGCTTGCAATACCCCAACGGTGTGCTGTCAAATAGGCTGCTCAAAAATACCAGCCCGCAAGTTGCGCCGACAGCTGAGATTTGTAATTCTCACAACGGGCACCACTCGCTTCTGATTTGTCATTTTCTCCATCTAAAAAAGACCAAGCCATGTCCGCTGCTCCTCCTGTCCGAGAATACCCCGCCACGATGACCTGGCAGGGGAACGCCTCGGGCTCCCTGCGATTGATCGACCAGACCCTCCTGCCGGTGGAATACCTGGAAATTGAACTGGTTCAAGTCGCACAGGTCTTTGAAGCGATTCGCTCGTTGCGCGTCCGCGGGGCTCCGGCCATCGGCTGTGCCGCGGCTTATGGACTGGTCATTGGACTGCAGGAGTTCGTCACTCTGCCGCGAGCCGCATTCGATGCCAAAGTGACCGAAGTCGCCGATTACCTGGCGACGAGTCGACCGACGGCCGTGAATCTGTTCTGGGCCCTGGATCGGATGCGACGCGTCGTCCCGCAATCACCTGACCTTTCGTCAGCCGACGTGCTGGACCGATTATTGGCAGAGGCACGGGCGATTGAAGTCGAAGACCGCGAAATGTGTGCGGCGATCGGTCGGCATGGTGCCGCGTTATTGAAAGACGGGCAGGGGGTCCTCACCCACTGCAATGCCGGTGGGCTGGCGACTGCCGGGGACGGGACCGCACTGGCTGTCATTTTCGCGGCGGCAGCGCAGGGCAAAAACTTACATGTCTATGCTGACGAAACCCGGCCGCTGCTGCAGGGAGCACGGCTGACGGCCTGGGAATTACAGCAGCGCGGAGTCCCGGTCACCTTGATTTGCGACAACATGGCCGGCTGGGTCATGCATGAAGGTCGCGTGCAGGCGGTGATCGTGGGAGCTGACCGGATCACGGCCAACGGCGATGCCGCGAACAAGATTGGAACGTACTCCGTCGCCTTGCTGGCGAAAGCCCACGGCATTCCGTTTTACGTGGCCGCCCCGACGAGCACGTTCGATCTGACCCTGGCCACCGGCGCGGAAATCCCGATCGAGCAACGTTCCTCGCGCGAAATCACCCACGGATTTGGAAAACAGACGGCTCCGGACGGAGTATCCGTGTACAACCCGGCATTTGATGTGACTCCGGCCGAGTTAATCGCCGCCATCATCACCGAACGCGGTTTAATCCAACCTGTTACTGTGGAACGCGTTAAAGCGGTCGTATCCTAACGGACCGAGACTTAAATCGCGTTGCTGGCGCCCACGCTCCTCTGGTAGAAGCGACGTCCGCGGGGGCGCGGAGGGGTCGGTAGTGACCGGATTCCACGTCGGAAGTGACGGGGACGGACGGGCCGGGAGACCCGTCCCACGGGCGCGCGGGCCCGTGGAGATGTGGAAGCTAGTTGAAAGCAACCCATTTCTACCGTAAAATCGGATGACTGTTGGCGGACCCTTTTTACAACTCTCCCCGAGAGAGTGCCCGCGGCAGAGAATTGAGGTCGTCCGGAGTGACGCTCCAGGACGAAATTGCCGCTCGAAATATGAGAGAAGTTGTTCGCCAGACACGTACGCATTTGATGGAGATGTTCGAAAAGCATGGACTCCATCCTCGGCATGACCTCGGCCAGAATTTCCTGATTGATCT
>CAZQUW010000178.1:0-8737 GCA_964596215.1 uncultured Planctomicrobium sp.
ATAAATGTCAAACTCCAATCGAGCTGGATGTATTCAAACTCTTAGAGCCAGACCTAACAATCATCCGCGGACGCAGTATTGACTACGCCCCTGGTTACCCCAGAGCTGAAGCGATCGCATTAATCATCGAAGTCGCCGACAGTTCCCTCGAAGCCGACCGAATTACCAAATACGAAAAATACGCACGCCACGGAATTCCGGTTTACTGGATCATTAATCTGCGCGACCAGCAGCTTGAAATTTACGAAAACCCCGCTGCTGAGCAGTCAGCTTATTTGAAAAGCGTCATTCTTCCCGCCAATGGAACGGTGAAACTTGGTATTGCCGAGCTGTCGATTCAGACGCTGTCCGTTCACAACATTCTTGAAGGTACCGTCTGAGACACATCAGAACTTCAAGCCCACCAAATCGATTTCGTACCGTCGCCTTTAGAACACGAGAACATGCTCGCAAAACAATACGAACCCAAAGACATTCAAGCTCACTGGCTCGCTGCGTGGAATGAGCGAGGCTATTTTCAGGCCAATCCCACTCCGGGCAAAACGCCGCATACCATCATGATCCCGCTCCCCAACGTCACCGGGGCGCTGCATATGGGACATGCACTGAATGGCACACTGCAGGATCTGCTGACTCGCTGGCGCCGGATGCAGGGACGCGAAGCGTTGTGGATGCCGGGGACAGATCATGCCGGCATTGCGACGCAGGCGGTTGTTGAACGGCGGATGCTCGAAGAAGAAAAGCTGACTCGCCATGACATTGGCCGCGAGGCACTCGTCAAACGGATCTGGACCTGGAAAGATACCTACGAGGCCCGCATTCTCGGACAGCTGAAGGAGTTGGGAGCCAGCTGCGATTGGCGTCGGACGCGGTTCACTCTGGATGAGGTCTGTTCTAAAGCCGTTCGCAAAACCTTCTACAAGCTCTTCAAAGACGGTCTGATTTATCGCGGACAGCGTCTGGTCAACTGGGATACTTACCTGCAAACGGCCGTCGCCGACGACGAAGTGACCGCTGAAACGGTCAAGGGAAATTTCTGGACATTTACCTATCCCATCGTCGGCACGAATGAGACCATCGCATTCTCGACAACCCGCCCCGAGACGATGCTGGGCGATACTGCAGTCGCGGTACACCCGAGCGATGAACGCTATGAGCATCTCGTTGGAAAGTTCGTGAAAATCCCCGTTTCGGGACGTGAGATCCCGATTATTGCCGACGGTATACTTGTTGATAAGGAGTTGGGAACCGGCGTTGTTAAGGTCACTCCGGCGCACGATCCGAATGACTATTCATGCGGCCTGCGAAACAAGCTGCCGATGATCAACATTCTCAATCAGAACGGAACGTTGAACGAGAATGGCGGTAAGTACGCCGGACTGGATCGCTACGACGCGCGCAAGCAAGTCGTCGCCGATATGGAAGCCTTAGGACATCTCGTCAAGGTTGAAGACCGCGACATCGAAGTCAAGCACAGCGACCGGTCCAAGACGTCCGTCGAGCCGTATCTCTCCGAACAATGGTTCGTGAAGATGGACACACTGGCTCAGTCAGCGATGGACGCCGCACAACAGGGACGTGTCAAGTTCTACCCCGGTCGATATTCTCGTACCTATATGGATTGGCTGAGCGAGAAACGGGATTGGTGCATCAGCCGCCAACTCTGGTGGGGACATCAGATTCCCATCTGGTATTGCGAGACATGTACCGCGGAGGATCTGAAAACCGCATTCGGCGATCGGACCGACGTTTTTTATCGCCGTGATGCGAAAGACAAAACCTGGTTGATCTGCAGTGAGACTGATCTGTCACCAGATGTTCTCGGTGCCGGACACACCTTGCAGCGCGATGGCGATGTTCTTGATACCTGGTTCAGTTCGGCGCTCTGGCCCCACGCGACTCTCGGCTGGCCCGATACCGACCACAACCCACCGCTGAATAATCAGCCTGATCCCTCTGGTCACGGAGAGAATCAAGTTCTCCAGTACTTCTACCCGGGGAACGTCCTCGTCACCAGCCGCGACATTATCACATTGTGGGTCGCCCGCATGGTGATCATGGGGCTCTATAACATGGGTGAGGTTCCATTTGCCCATGTCTGTGTTCATCCAAAGATTCTGGACGGCTTCGGCCAGACGATGTCGAAGTCGAAGGGGAATGGCGTCGATCCGATGGATCTGATCGACAAATATGGCACCGACGCGGTGCGGTTTACGATTGCCTCGCTGGCAGGTGAAAATCAAGACGTGCGGTTGCCGGTCGGCTATGAATGCCCGCATTGCGGTGAGGTCATTCCCCAGACGCTGGAACATCAAAAGGCTGTTCCGGGCGGCGGGGCCAAGCCGCGCGTTAAATGTGCGGGCTGCAAGAAGGAATCGCAATATACCAGCCCCTGGTTCGAACCCGATGCCGGGGAACCTGTCGCCCGAGTCGTCAGCGAGCGGTTCGAATACGGACGCAATTTCTGCAACAAGCTCTGGAATGCGGCTCGCTTCGCCATGCTCAACCTGGAGGGCTATACTCCCGGTCCCGTTGCCGACAGCGAACTCTTCCTGGAAGATCGCTGGATCTTGAGCCGCCTGACGACAGTCACGGGTGAGGTCACCTCGTACCTGGGACTCTATGAATTCGATTTCGCCACCAAGGCGATCCGAGATTTCACCTGGAACGAGTTCTGCGACTGGTATCTGGAAATGATCAAGCCGCGGTTGCGGGATGAGAAATTGCGGCCCGCCGCACAACGGTTACTGGTCAGCGTGCTGGATGTCATTGTCCGGATGCTGGCTCCATGGTCGCCGTTCATCACCGAAGAGTTGTGGCAGCGATTGAACGAGATCGCCCCCCAACGCGGATTCCCCGAACCGCTGCCGACGACCGAAACCGTCATGCATGCCCCATGGCCGGTGCTGCCGCGGACGTTGCGTGATGCCGAATTGGAAGGCCGGTTCAATCGCCTGCAGGAGACGATTGTTGCCGTTCGCAATATTCGTGCGGTTTATGGAATTGCCTCGGGAGTCCCGCTGAAGCTGCATGTGCGCTGCGAACCGCAGGTCGCGGAGCAACTGCAGGCGGTCTCGTCGCAATTTGAGAATCTCGCCAAGACCATGCTCGAACAGGCGGGCCTGGATGTTGCCCGCCCCATCGGTGCTGCCGCGTTTTCGCTGAGCGATGCGGACGGATTCATTCCCCTGGAAGGAATCATCGACCGCGAAGCGGAACGCAAGCGACAGCAGAAGGAAGCGGAAAAGCTGCGCGGCCACATTGCATCGAACGAGAAGAAACTCAACAATGCGGGTTTCATCGCCAAGGCGCCGCCGGAAGTCGTAGAACAGGTGAAAGAACATATTGCGACGCTGACGAAGCAACTCGACAGTGTGACTGCAATGATTCAGGCGTTAGCCGGCGAGTAGAATCGCCGCCGATCGGTAGTCTGACTCTCCAGAGTCGGGCGCATTGGGAAACTCGCGTGATGATGTAATATAGGCAGCAGATTTGCCCGACTCTGGAGAGTCGGGCGACGCGGCGATTTATTGTCAGACATGCCTCCCCGGAGGGTATCGCGTGCTTGTGTCGATGGAATTACACCGGATCATCATCAGTGATATCCGCGATCAGCAAGTGGTGTATCTGCGAGAGATCAACGGTGACCGCTCGTTTCCGATCTTAATCGGTCTGTTTGAAGCGACGAGCATCGACCGCCGAGTGCGGCAGGTCCCGCAACCTCGCCCGCCCACTCACGCACTGATGAAAGCGATGCTCGATGAACTCGGCGCCGCGGCCCAGGATGTGGTCATCAACAATTTGATCGACCATACGTACTACGCGGTGATTCGAGTCATGAAAGAGGGTGAGATAATCGAAATTGACAGCCGTCCCAGTGACGCGATTGCTCTCGCTGTGCAGTTCAGCCCGCCGTTACCGATCTTCGTCGATGATTCCATTCTCGATCAGGTCGCGTAGCCGTACACAGACGGGCGAGAGTGCCAGAAAGGCCTCGATTGGAAACACAGAGGCGCAGAGAACGCAGAGCTGTGTGCTCCCGTGCTCTCTGCGCTTCCCGAGTCTCTGCATTTTGCAGCGTCTTTCGCTACGAAGAATCGTATTGCGATCCATTGCGGCTTATGGCGTCAAGATTTACGCAGTTTCACTTGTGCATGGTGACGGTTTCAGAAACAATAAAACATATGTCTTGGCCATGGCCAGACATCCCGCCTGAATTGCCTGCCTGCGTGCCCCGCCAGTTGGTGTTTTCGACTCGTACGAGACGATGCCTGAGGCCTCAATTCAGCAATTGATTGCGATATTCACTTATTTAACCCTGGGTCGCGGTCCCTGCCGCGGCCGTTGATCCACATTGCTGGCGAGGAGTTCTAATTCATGACCGAACCAGTTCCGGCCACCCCATCGACAACCAACGAGCCCACACGCCGCGGTTTTCTGTATAAGGCCTTCACCGTCGTCGTCGCAGGTGCGGTCGGTTTATTTCCGGCAATTGCAGGACTACTTTTCTTTCTCGATCCCCTGCGGAAGCGTAAAGCTGCGGCCGCTGATGGAAGCGGTAAAGAAGGTTTCATTAAGGTCGGCCAACTGGATGCCGTGCCGTTCGATGGCACGCCAGTCCGCTTTACGGTCATTATCGACCGTCGTGAAGACGCCTGGACCACCTATCTCAACGTTCCAGTGGGCGCGGTTTACGTTCGCCGGGACGACAAGAAGAACATCGTCGCGTTCAATGTCACGTGTCCGCACCTGGGATGTGCTGTCGACTACATGCCGGGCCGCAAGCAGTACCTCTGCCCCTGCCACGACAGCGCCTTCGACATCGCAGGCACCCGGACCAACCAGACCCCGCCCCGCGATCTCGATACGCTGGAAGTTGACACCGCCAAGCTCGAAGCGGGTGAAGTCTGGGTGAAATACCAGGACTTCCGCACCGGTGAAGAACACAAGGTCGTCAAGACCTGATTGTGACACATGACTGCTCCAGGTTAGGCGGAGTTCGCTCCCGCCGTGAACTCGTAATCGATTTCTCTATAACATACGGCCAAGCCAGTTGGCCAAATCGCTGAGACCACCCCAATCATGCACGCTTTGCTCAATTGGCTGGACGATCGCACCGGATTCCGTGATTTAATGCACGAAGCACTCTACGAACGGGTGCCCGGCGGAGCTCGCTGGCGGTATGTCTGGGGCAGTACTCTGGTCTTTACGTTCTCCATCCAGATGATTACGGGCATGTTCCTGTGGATGGCCTACAGCCCAAGTACCCAAACAGCCTGGGAAAGTGTGTACTACATCCAGCACGTCATGCAATATGGCTGGCTGGTACGTGGGCTGCACCACTTCACAGCTCAGGCGATGATTGTCCTGCTGGCACTGCACTTAATGCAGGTCATCATTGATGGTGCCTACAAGGCCCCGCGCGAAATCAACTACTGGCTGGGGCTGGTGTTGATGCTGATTGTGCTGGGGCTGTCGCTGACTGGTTACCTGTTGCCATGGGACCAGAAGGGTTACTGGGCCACGCAGGTGGCGACGAACATTGCGGGTGGAACACCTGTGGTCGGAGCCGAAGTTCAAAAACTGGCTGCAGGTGGTTCGGCCTACGGACATCATACTCTGACCCGCTTCTTCGCACTGCACGCCGGTTTGCTGCCATTCCTGCTGATTGCGTTCCTGGTGCTGCACATCGCCGTCTTCCGTCGCCATGGCATCACAGTGCCCAATCCCAATCGTGCTCCCGATGTCTACTTCTGGCCGGATCAAGTTTTGAAAGATGCCATCGCCTGCCTGGCGATCCTGGCTGCGACTCTGGCGTTGGTCTTCTGGCAGGGTGCCGAATTGGGTGCCCCCGCCGATCCGTCCGAGAACTATTCGGCAGCACGCCCCGAATGGTATTTCCTGTTCCTGTTCGAAATGCTGAAGTACTTCCCCGGAAAATACGAAGTCGTCGGGGCGATGGTCGTCCCGGGACTGGTCATGGGGGTACTGTTCCTGATGCCATTCATCGCGAAGATTCGCGGCGGACATCAACTGAACATCGGCTTTATCTCGGTATTGCTCGCCGGCTGCCTGACACTGACGATCATCGCCATTCGTAAGGATAAAGCCAACGCCGGTTATAAAGCGGCAGTCGAACAAGCACATCTGGATGCCGAACGAGTCGTCATCCTGGCCAAGTCCCCGTCAGGTATTGGTCCCGAAGGCGCACTGGCACTCTTGAAAGCCGACCCGTTTTCACAAGGGCCCCGCTTGTTTGCCAAGAACTGTGCCACCTGCCACCGATACAACGGCAAGGACGGCATGGGCAAAGACATTATGGAAACGAAGGACGGCGTCGAAGTTGTCGTGGCGGGTTCCGCTTCCGACCTGGGCAACTTCGGCACCCGAGAATGGGTGAAGTCTGTTATTACCGACTTCGCCACCGTGTTTGCCCCCACCGAAAAAGCCGGGTTTGAAGGGCAGCCATTGGGCAAACACTTCACCGAGGGCAGCATGGCGGACTGGTCGAAGACCCACGGCGCGAAAATGAAAGTGGAAGACGTCAACGCGGTGACCGAATTCCTGATGGCTCAATCTGGCCGCGAGTTGACTCCGCCGCTCAATCCGGACTTGATTGCGAAGGGCAAAGAGTTCTTTGAAGTCGGTAATGATGAAATCAGTGAATCGTGTGCATCGTGCCATGCGATGCATGCCAAAGGTGATGCTCAGCCGCTCGAAGGAGGGGGCAGCGGCCCCGATCTGACCGGCTACGGCTCGGCCAAATGGTTGACGAGTTTTGTCAACAATCCCGGATCCAAAGAGCATTACGGCAAGCGAAACCGCATGCCGGGCTTCGAGAAGCGCATGACGGCTGAAGAGACCCGATTGCTCGTCGACTGGATGCAAGGGAACTGGTACAAGCCCAAGACCGAGCCAGTGAAGGCCCACTAGAGGTTGTCTTCCACCACGAGAGTTCATCCGGGTTCTCGTGGTTTGGGGAACAACGGTTGAACTCTACTGGCCGCGGCCATGGTGTGGCCCATCCCGAACTGGTCCGTGGCTCGTGCATCTGTTAGCATCAGCTGACGGTTGTATAAGACTAGGACTGGGAATTTCGAGTGCCGATTTATGGCGAGCCTATCGCCGTTGTTTCTATTCGCGGGTGGCGGTACCGGGGGGCACCTGTTTCCAGGCCTGTCCGTCGCTGAAGCCCTGCGTGTTCGCGACCCGAAAGTCCGCATCCAGTTTGTGGGCTCAGAACGGTCGCTGGAACGGGCACTGGTCATTCAGCATGGCTATGATCATCGCACGCTGCCGTCGGAACCGTTGACTCAGCTCTGGCGTAAGCCTTGGTCTTTTCTGTGGAGAAACTGGCGCGCGTACGGCATGGCGCGCGAATGGCTGCAGCAGGATCGCCCGGCAGCCGTGATCGGACTGGGGGGCTTTGCGAGCGCCCCCATCGTAATGGCCGCGTATCGCTTGGGAATCCCCGCGTTACTGCTGGAGCAAAATGCCATACCGGGGCGTAGTACGCGCTGGCTGAGCCGTTGCGCTCGAATGGTGTGTCTCTCCTATCCGCAAAGCGTCGCCTACTTCAATCGGCGGGTCGAGACCCGCTTAACTGGCAACCCGATCCGGGCAGAGATCGCGGCCCTGGCTCGCGTTGAGCGAACCGAATCGGTGCCGCCCACACTGCTGATCCTGGGAGGCAGCCAGGGTGCCCAGGCGTTGAATGCCGCGATCATCGAGATGTGGAAATCACAGCCGCAGTTTTTTGCAGGTTGGAATGTCGTACATCAAACCGGTGTCGCGCAGTGTGCCGCGGTGCAACAGGAATACCAGGCATTAAAACGTCCGGCAGATGTCGCACCGTTCTTCTATGACATGGATCAACGCTATCAGGCCGCGAATCTGATCATTTCACGGGCCGGAGCGACAACACTCGCTGAACTAGCCTGCACCGGAGTCCCGGCCATTCTCGTTCCGTATCCGTCCGCCGCCGACAATCATCAGTGGTATAACGCGCAGGCCTTCGAAGAAGCGGGTGCCGCGAGAACCTGTCTGCAGAAGGCGACGCCAGCGGAAACTGCCCTTGAATTAATGAAGCAACTCACTGGAGTGGCCGACAACATCCAGCGCCGGGCAGAGATGTCTGAAGCCATGCGAAGTCTGGCTCAGCCCGCGGCCACCGAGAATGTCATCAAAGCGCTCGATCAAGCAGTTGCTGAATAGTAGCAATACAAGCTCGCAGCGTCAGCGAGTGCATTTTCCGGTCGAATCACACGACCACACTGAGAGGGCCTGGTGGATGCCTGGCCGCGCTTGCATCGGGTACAATAATGCGACGACGCCGATTATTCCCATGTGCGTGATCCACTCGCGGGTGCCACGGGCGGGAATTGATCAAGAGACAATCACGGAGCCCCGAATGTTCGTCATCATCGGATCCTGCCGTTTGGAACTGCTGCAGGGCGATATCACTCGACAGCAAGTAGACGCCATTGTGAATGCCGCCAATGCCGAGTTGGCGGGTGGCGGCGGTGTTGACGGAGCCATTCATCGCGCCGGTGGCCCCACATTGATGAACGAGACTCGCACCAAGTTCCCCCAAGGCTGTTCACCGGGGAGCGCCGTTCCGACGTCTGCGGGAAATCTACCCGCCAAATTTGTCTTCCATGCTGTCGGACCAATCTGGCGTGGAGGCCAGGACGGCGAACCGGACTTACTGCGTTCGGCCTTTGCCACGTGCCTCGAG
>CAZQUW010000178.1:8837-12991 GCA_964596215.1 uncultured Planctomicrobium sp.
ATTGAAGAATACGGCCTGCCAGGTGTCGTCCTCATGGAAAATGCCGGTCGCGGAGCCGTGGACCTGCTGTGCCACGAAGGTTGCCACGGTCCAGTGGTGATCTGTGCCGGAAAGGGCAACAATGGCGGCGATGGGTTTGTCATGGCTCGCCACCTCGCGATCCGCGGAATTGAAGTGCACGTCATTCTCTGCGGCCTGGCAAGCCAGCTGCAGGGTGACGCGGCCATTCATTACCATGTTCTCCAACATGCCGGGCTGGCGGGGATTGAGCTGGGAAACGTCATCACAAAAGAGCAACTTTTCCCGCTGCTGGAAAACGCCGACTGGATCGTTGACGCATTGTTGGGGACGGGGTTTCAAGGGGAAGTCCGCGACCCCTATCGCACGGTCATTTCGGCCATCAACAGTTCAGGCCGCCGGGTGCTGGCCATCGACCTGCCGTCAGGCATGGATTGCGATACGGGCACGACAGATGGGCCCTGTGTGCGTGCCTGTCTCACCGCGACGTTTGTGGCTCGAAAACCGGGATTTGATGCGGTGGGCGCAGATCAATTTACAGGTCGCGTGGAGGTCGTCGGCATTGGCGTGCCTCCGAAACTGCTTGAAGAGTTAACCGACGGGGGTGACCAGAAATAGAATTTCAGGTTCCGCTGAGCCGTGCGTTCTTACCTGGCGGCTGGGACTGGCCGCAGGATCTGATTGCTGACATCAATACGTGGGCGATAACATTGCGCTCAAAGTGTTTTTAAGATCCGCCGGCAATAATCGTTGGCCACTGGAGTTACCCTCATGCGAGCCTGTGAACTGCAAACAGAATTTGGAATCGGCTCCTTAAAGCTTGTCGACCATCCCGAGCCGGCCATCAAACCGGGTCACGTTCGACTGCGGATGAAAGCCTGGTCGTTAAATTATCGCGACTTGATGGTGGTCCGCGGCCAGTACAATCCAAAACTGAAGTTTCCATTTATTCCCCTGTCGGACGGCGTCGGCGAAGTCGTTGAAGTGGGTGAGGGAGTGGATTCTGTCAAGGTTGGGACCCGGGTCTGCCCCCTGTTTATGCCCCTCTGGCAGTCAGGACGACTGACAGATACCCACGGCAAATCAGCTCTGGGAGGGGCCTGGCCGGGGGTGCTGGCGGACTCTGTTGTGTTGCCCGCGACTGGCGTAACCACAGTTCCTGAGCACCTCACCGATACCGAGGCGGCCACCCTGCCCTGTGCCGCAGTGACGGCCTGGCATGCCTTAGTGACCGACGGGCAGATTCAGCCGGGCCATACGATTTTGATCCAAGGGACTGGCGGCGTCTCACTGTTTGCACTGCAGTTCGCGCTGCTCGCGGGGGCAACGGTGATCGCCACATCCAGCAGTGATGAGAAGCTCGCGCGGGTGCTGAAGATGGGGGCCGCACACGGCATCAACTATCGTACGCAGCCCGACTGGGAAGTGGCGGTCCGAGACTACACAAAGGGTGTGGGCGTGCGGCACATCGTCGAAGTGGGCGGGGCCGGAACACTTGGTAAATCTCTCAAGGCGGTCCAGACAGCCGGAACGATCAGTCTGATCGGCGTATTGAGTGGCGGCACAGGCGAAGTGAATCCGCTACCGATCCTGATGAAGAACATTCGCGTACAGGGGATTTATGTGGGCAGCGGCGAGATGTTCGCGGCCATGAATCGGGCGATCGACCTGCATCAGATCCGTCCGACCATTGATCGCAGCTTCCGGATGGACGAGGTTCAAGCGGCCTTCCGACACCTGGAAAGCGGCCGGCACTTCGGCAAGGTTGTGATCGAGGCCTGATCGCAATGGGTAAACTGATCCAGGTGAGCCCGGTGGCTGCCACGCGATCTACGTCAACACGATCTATAGCACGATCGTATAAGTCCCAGTCCACCACTCCCAAATGCGCCGCAGCAGATAATATTCGTTGTAGGGACGATCATCGGTAATGATCACCAGCGGGTCGTCACTGATCACATCGGTGGCAGTCACCGGGGTCGAGATGACCGCCTCCAGGAGGGCCTCTCCGGTACGATCTGTCGTCCACTCCGCGAGATCGCGGCGAGCGTCTTCCGGCAGGCGTGCATACAGTTCGCTTGCAGTTCGCTCGGGGAGTGGCTGCATCGAACACAGCATGTGGTATCCCCATTTATCGAACGCACGGGTCACTCGGACGTGGGGAAACTCGGCCAGTACGGAGCGCAGAATGGCCTGGAACGTCTTGAAGTCGCCCCCCGGATACCATTGCTGCAGAATGCCCCCTTCGGAGAGTCGTGGCTTGATCAGTTGATAGAATTCTCGTGAGTACAACAGGCTCGATCCGGCGGCTTCGACCGGTGGCGGCGGATCGAGTGTTATCACATCAAAGCGCTGGCTGGTCCGTCGCAGAAAGCGTCGTCCGTCATCAATAATGATGTGACTCTGCGGGTTCTTGCGAACTTCCTCGGCATCGGGGAAATAGTAGCCGAACGCCTCGCTCACGCTGGGCACCAGTTCCACTGCGGTGGTATCGATCCCCCAACTCAGCAATGAACGGTACGTGGTCCCCATTCCAAAACAGATCACGAGGGCCGATTTCGGCTGGTGCGGCAGTTGCGCCAGTGGCAAGTGAGCCATCAGCTTGGTGCTGGGCGTGAACGCCGTAATCGATTTGCCATTCACCAGTAAATCTTTGCGCCCGTCGATAAATCCCGCGATCACAGTCGCGGTGTGATCGCGGTAAACACGAGCCCCCTGGGCTGCAAAACGGTCTTCATAGCTGGTACCCACAGTCGCGGCTGCGATGCCGCACACTGTGGCCGCCGCCCAGGCCAGTCGCGGCAGGATTGGAGCTTTGCCCAGAGCGCCCACAGCAGGAAGGGGGGACTGCAGCCGCAGCGACCAGCCCGACAACATCCATAACGGTATCCCCAATACAATGCCTGACCACTGCAGACCAAATCGCGGCAGCAGCAGATAGGACACCAGCAACGGGCCCACGATGCAGCCCAGCACATTGACGGCATACGCATGACCGACGGCATCGGGGCGCCCCAGGGCATGCTCATCAATCAGCTTCGGCGTCAGGTACCCCAGGATCGCACAATATGGGGCGATACTCAGCAATAGCCAGGCGATCTGCATCCAGTATTGCGGCAGAATAATGCGTGGATCGGCAGCCAAGATCTGGCCACCGGCGGCCAGCGCCAGCATCCCCAGCAAAAACTGATCCGACAGCAACCTGTTTCGAGCCAGGTGGCGACGGTAGAGCATCGATCCGCACCACGTCGCCAGGAGATAGGAAAACAGCAACCCGGCGAACGAATAGACCTGAGTCAGCAGGATCGGTGCGAAGGCCCGTGTCCAGACGACTTCCATCCCCATCGAGGCCAGACCGGTTGTGAACAGAATACACAACGCAAAGCGCGATGAGATGCGCACCGATTTCGGGGCAATCGCCACGGGTTGAGTCAATCGCGGTGCTGAGGCACTCACTGGGCCCGGATCGGGATGCAGACTCAGGCGAAACGCCACCCCCGCCGCACACCAGTTCGCCAGCATGCCAATGACCAGCGTCCCATGGAACCCAAACAATTCGACGAGAGCCACCGGTGTCAGGAACGTGCCGGACAGAGCCCCCAGAACATTCGCCAGATACAGGTAACTGAATCCCCCTTCCGAACCGCGGTCACCCCGAATGGCCTGCATCATGAACGGAAACGTCGTCCCCATGCACAGGCAGAAGGGGACCATGGCCAACAGGATGATTGCTGCAGAGGATCCCAGATACTGAAATGAATCAGTCTGACCGGCGGGGAGCAACAGATTCTCCCCCTGTGTAAACAACAGCGGCACCGCCAGAGCACCGACGCCAATCAGGAATTCCGCCGCCGCATAGGCTCGCAGTGCTCCGCGTCGCGACCAAGTCCAGCGGCGCAACATCGATCCAGCCAGCCAGGAACCCGCCCCCAGGCCCAGCATAAAGACCGACAATACCACCGAGATGACCGGTGTGATCACCCCAAATGCGGCAAACGCCAATCGCAACCAGACGATCTGGTAGACCAGACCACTGAAGCCGGACAGGAAAAACAGTCGGAACTGCATCGAACGAGAGAGAACGGGCATCGTGCGTTTTAGAATACAAGTTAGCGGTGACGCCAGCAAGGACGCGC
>CAZQUW010000179.1:0-12969 GCA_964596215.1 uncultured Planctomicrobium sp.
ATTTGACAGGGTCGCTGGCGCCTTTGCTGAACATCGTCGTCGATGGCGGAAATCCATCGGCCAGCGATACCTTGAACCTGTCGGGGGCGGCGGGTGCGATCGTCGAGGACCTGGCGGCTCAGACGGTCACTGGATATGGTGCGACCGTCAGCTTCCTGGGTGTCGAACACTTGAACCTGGCCGGGGCGGGGGGCGCTGCCAGCCTGACAGTCAATGCCACGACGGGCGATGATCAGCTGGACTACACCCCAACGGGTGCAGCCGCGGGAACCGTGACGCGCACAGGTCAGAACCTGGTGACAAACTTCAGCGGGATCGCCGGCACGTTTACCCTGAATGCACAGGGGGGAACTGATACGGTCACGGTCCACGGAACCTCGGCCAGCGACAATATCAATGTGGATCGCACGGCTTCCACCGTGCAGGTCAACGTCCTGAAAACGGTGACGATTTCCAGTGAAGCGATCGTCGTCGCGGCAGGACTCGGGGATGATGTTGTCAACGTCACCGGCAATGGTGCGGCCAGCCTGACGGTGGATGGCGGCCAGCCCAGTGCCAGCGACACATTGAATGTCGCCGCAATTAATGCCACGGTGACTTACGGGACTGATCCATCGAGTGGTACCGTCAACGACATCAGCTTCCTGGGAATCGAAGACATCGGGTTGACTGGCGACGGCACCGGTACCTTGACGGTCAACGGCACGAACGGCGATGACGCGATCAATCAGAATGGCAACACCGTCACGGTCAACGACGGAGCGACGGTCAACTTTGCCGCTTACCCGACGCTGATCTTGAACGGGAATAATGGTGACGACACGTTTAACGTCTCTTCGGCGACGCTGGGCGGAGTCACCACGTTTGACGTAAACGGTGGCGATCCCACGGCGAGCGACACAGTGATCGTGAACGGTACGGCCGGCGCGGATCTGGTCGTCATCGCGGCGAGCGCGGCCGATGCGGCAACGGTGACCGGACTGGGGCCGGTGATCAACATTAACAGCTCCGAGCATCTCACCTATAGCGGTGCAGGAGGTAATGACAGCCTCACCGTGACCTCTCCTGCCGGGGGTTCTGAGATCACTTTCACTCCCGGCGCCACGGCGGATGCGGGCAGCATTACACACTCGGGATTCACCCTGGGAGGCTCGCTGTTGCCCATCGACTATCAGTCCCTGGGGTCAAGTGGCAGCTTGACATTTGATGTGGCGGGTGGTGGACGGGCAAGTGGTCTGGACGTTTCTGGAACGAGCGTTGACGATCAGTTCGACGTATCAACGGCGGGGACAGTGCAGATTTCCAAGCCAGCGTTCCTGATTCCCGTAGCGGTTACGATCAACACCCCCGGGATCACGTTCCTGCGGCTGTTGGGCCAGGATGGTGACGACATATTTAATGTGCCCGGCGACCATCCCTTCGACACCGGCATCGAGGTGCAGGGGGGAGATCCCTCTGCCAGCGACGTCTTGAACTTCTTGGGGGCGGGAGCCGCAGTCGCTGTCGACCTGGGTAATGAGTTCATTGCTGAGACGGGTTTCACTTCCGTTGGATTTACGGGTATTGAAGTTGCCAACGTCGATACCGCTGGTGGTGACTTGAACCTGACCGGGACCAGTGGAGATGACGTGCTGGCCATCACTCCCACCGGAACGGACGCTGTAACTTCAAGGCTGATCTCCAGCAACCCCGGCGTCAGCAGCTCGCCGGTGGTCAACGGCTCGACGATTGGGACACTGAATGTCGATCTGTCCGGCGGCAGCGATCAGCTCGTGGTGAATGGCACCCAGGGGGGTGAAACGGTCACCGTGAATGGCTTGTTGGTGACCGTCGGGGCGCTGGAAACGGTGAATTACACGAACGCCGAAGACCTGCGTGTCGCCGGGCTGGGAGGCAGCGACATATTCAATGTCACTCCGTCAGCAGGGACTTCAATCTTAATCGACGGTGGTGATCCCATCGGAGTGATCGGCGATGTCTTGAATCTGACGGCGACCGGCGCCGTGACATCGTTGCCAGGGGCCGATGGAGACGAAGGGGGCTTCGACATCGCCGGATCGCAGTCGGTGAGCTATGACAAGCTGGAAGACGTCAATGTCGACCTGGCTGGCTTCGGGCTCACTGCACAAGGTACGAATGCCGATGACGACATTACGGTCGTCGGACTTGGCGCGACATCGTTTGATCTGTCTGTGAACGCCGGGCCGGCCGTCACTTACACGAACGCGACGACGCTGGCGATTGCGGCGCTGGCGGGCGATGACGATATCGACGTGGAACAAGGTGTCGCGGCCTTCGCAGTGCCGGTCACCGTGACGGGCGGTGCGTCCACTACGAGCGGCGGCGACATCGTGACCTTGACGGGGACTTCGGCCACCAATGCATTTACCTATGCCCCCACGGGTGTCGGGACGGGGACGGTGTCGATCGCCGGTGGTACCAGTATCACGTTCAATACGACCGAACAGGTCGCGATCAACGGGCTGGATGGTACTGACAGCATCACGCACTCCACTCCAGCCGGCACCGAACAGGTCACCTATACGCCGGGGAGTGCGTCGGATGCAGGAACCATCGCAACTCGTCAGGCCGGTGCGGGGGCCGCACTGGTTCCGCTGGTATTCAGCCAGCTGGGGGCGTTTGGCAATGTGAACTTTACCAGTGCCGGCGGCCGTGAGGACATCCTGGAACTGAACGGCACACAGACCAGCGATCTCTTTAATGTCAACTCACCAGCAGACACGGTACAGATCCTCAATCCCGTCTCCAGTTTTGTGACTGTGGTGTTGAATACGGCCGGTATCAATGTCCTCGACCTGCGTGGACTGGCCGGTGACGACACGTTCAACCTGGCAGCCGCGCTGCCTTATGCGGGGGGAGTCTTCGTCGACGGCGGCGATCCATCGGCCAGCGATACCTTGAACTTGTCGGGGGCCGCGGGGGCGATCGTCGAGGATCTGGCGGCTCAAACAGTGACAGGTTACGGTGCAACCGTCAGCTTCCTGGGCGTCGAGCACTTGAACCTGGCCGGAACGGGGGGCGCCGCCAGCCTGACAGTCAATGCCACGACGGGCGATGACCAATTGGCCTACACACCAACGGGTGCAGCCGCGGGAACCGTGACGCGTACAGGTCAGAACCTGGTAACGAGCTTCAGCGGGATTGCCGGGGCGTTCAATGTCGACCTGTTGGGGGGCAGCGATCGGCTGACAGTGATCGCAACACAGGTCGGCGAAACGATCACAGCCGACGGTCTGCTGGTTACGGTCGGCGGGCTAAAAACGGTGAACTATACGAGTACGGAAGACCTGCATCTGAACGGCCAGTCTGGCAGTGACACCTTCAACGTGACTCCGGCACTCAACACGACGATCTTCGTGGATGGTGGCGATCCGATTGGTGTCACGCCGGGCGATCTGTTGAACTTGTTCCCGCCGGCAGCGTTTGTGCTGGAATCGGGACCGGAGGTTGATGAAGGTGGTTTGCGTGGTCTCGCGATGCAGCGTGTCAGCTGGGATCATATCGAGGGGATTACCATCAGCGGGCCTGGCCCGGCGAAGATTGTGGGCACCAACGGTGATGACGACATCACCGTGATCGCTCGCGACGCCAGCACCCATGCCGGCGCCAATGGCGTGCGAGACTTCACGGCATCAGTCAATGGCGGCATCCCGGTCCTGTTCTTGAACCAGGCGACGCTGCTGATCGACGCACTGGCGGGCGATGACGACATTGTGGTCCGGGCCCCTGCCCCGAATAACGCCGTCTGGAATGTGGCCCTGACAGTGGCCGGCGGCACTCCCGCGGCGGCGACCGGCGACCAGGGGGATGTCCTCGAGTATGAAACCCCGGGGCAGCAAACAATCACTTACACCCCGGGGGCGACCCCTGGCACGGGTGTCATTAACGATACGACACTGGCGACCTCGATCACGATCGCCCAGTTCCTCTGTCCGGTCGATAACCTGCCCTCTTCGGCAGGCAGTATCGAACAGTTGATCCTCGATGGCGAAGGTGGCAACGACAATGTCACCGTGATTGGTACGGGTGGCAATGACACGTTTGAGCAGTCCTCCGGCAATGCGGTTGATGCAGGCTCGATGGCCATCAATAACCTGTTAGGACTGACCTACGAAGACCTGGGGATCGGGGCCACGCTGGCGATCGATGGCAGCGGCGGTACCGATACCCTGGTCGTTAATGGCAGCAGCAATACCGATGTGTTTGGCGTGCTGGCAAACGGCAACGTCACACATGCCGGGTCGCTGACCTTGACGCGCACGAATTACGAGAACGTGACGCTTCGTGGCCAGGACGGCGATGACATCTTCAACATCAATGGCGGCGCGACCCTGACAAGTATTCAGATTGAAGGGGGTGACCCGTCAGCGTCTGATGTGTTGAACTACACGGCCACGGCCAACGCCACCACGGCGGTTGATCTGGGGGCCTCGACGATTACCCAGTCCGGACCTGCCGGGGCCACGGTCGGATTGAGTGGCGTGGAACGCGTCAATCTGACTTCCAGCGGTGGAGCCTCGACATTGAATGTCACCGGGACTGCTGGCGACGACACGATTAATGTCACGCCCACGGCGGCAGGTGTGGGCAGCTTTGTCCGGCTGGGACTGGGTGGCTCACCACAATTCACTTACACCGGTGTTGGCGGCGCCTTCACTGTTGATGGTGGCAGCGGCGGCTTCGACAACCTCGGCATCCTGGGCGATGACGCGGCCGATACGGTGACCTCCACGGCCACTACGGTCACGATCAAGGGGGGAACCGTCACACTTGGTGCTGGTCTCGAGTACCTGAATATCTCGACATTCGGTGGAAACGATAGTGTCATTCTGACCGGTCTGGCGATCGCCAAAACGATCGATGCCGGCGCGGGGAATGACAGTGTCGATCTGTCTGCCGCGGTGGATGCGACCATATTCGGGGGTGACGGCGATGATACACTCATCGGGTCTCCGGTTGCGGATTTGATCTATGGCGGTGCAGGCAACGATATCCTGATTGGCGGCGGTGGGGTCGACCATGAGTACGGTGAAGCCGGCAACGACCGGTTCGGTGACCTGTCACTGACTGGCAACGGTGTCGCTGACGATGCTGGAAATGACTTCCTGTTTGGCGGCGACGGTGCCGACACGTTCATCTGGGAACCGGGCGACGGCAGCGATGCCGACCAGGGTGGTGATGATGCGGGCGACGTTCTGCGATTCCTGGGAAGTGCCGCGGCGAATGCCTTCCTGCTGAGTGCCAATGGGACTGACCCCACGCATTTCAATCTCGCTCTGGGGGCGGCCACAGTCGATACCAGTGGCGTTGAGCAAGTGATCCTGAGCGCCCTGGCTGGGGGAGATTCGGTCACCGTCAGTGACCTGACCACAACCGAGATCAAGGCGGTGAATATCGATCTGGGAGCGGGTGACGCGGATACCGTGACGTTCAACGGCCGCAACACGGCGGACGACATTGCGGTCTCATCCGCCGGTGCCGGGTTCATCGACTTCCAGGGTCTGGGTTACGATCTGAATATTTCCAATGCGACGGTGGCTGATACCCTGACCGTCAACGGCAATAACGGGGATGACTCGATCAAGGGTAACGCTGGAGTGGAGACTACGATTGGGATCGTCTTCAACGGGAACGATGGCAATGACTATCTCTCGGCAGATGCGATCCTGAATGGTGGCAATGGTGATGATACCCTGGTCGGCGGAATCGGTGCCGATACGCTGAATGGTGATGCCGGTAACGACATCCTGACAGGAAATGGCGGCGCGGATACGCTCAACGGTGGAACCGGAACCGATACGGTCGTGGAGACACGTGATGCCAACTTCACGTTGACGGATGCGGCCCTGACGATCGGTGCAGAAGGAACCGATACCCTGAACAGTATCGAGCGTGCCGAACTGAGTGGCGGGCTGGGCGACAACACCTTCAACATCGGGTTATTCAGTGGCAAGACCACGCTGTTCGGTGACTCGGGTTCGGATACGGTCAACTTCTCCACCGCGACCGCGGCCATCAACATCGACATGGACAAGGTCGATGAGGACCAGGTGATCAACGTGGCGAACCGGACTCTGGTCTTCTCCGACATCATGGAGAACCTGGTGGCCACGGCCTTTAACGACACGATCAAGATTGATATCGCACCATTCAATCGCTCGGTCGATGGTGGTCTGGAAACATCGATCCCACCGGGCGACCGGTTGTATGTCGATATGCTGGGGTCGAATCCGGCCTCGACGAAGATTCCCAATGGGAAGCCGGGAAGCTTTGACGGGACGGTGAACGGCTCTGGCGTGCTGGGCACGATTTCCTATGTGGATATCGAAACCCTGGCAATCCAGAATCCCAACGGTGGCGGTGGTCCCAACGGCGGCATTCCAATCGACTTCGGCGCCGCGACCGACTACCCGGTCGGGAATGGTCCGCGTGGGGTTGTAGCGGCCGATGTCAACGGTGACGGCATCCTCGACATGATCGTCGCTAATCGCAACAGCAGCAGTGTGAGTGTCCGGTTTGGAAACGGCTTCGGTGGCTTCGGAGCCGAGGCGGTTTACTCATCCGGAACGACCAAGAAGGACAGCAAGCGGTCAATCACCGTGGCCTTGGGTGATGTGGACAACGACGGTGATCTGGACATCGCGGTCACGAACCGCATCGCCAACACCGTGGGCGTGCTGCTCAACAACGGTGCCGGCGTCTTTACGACGTCGACATTCTCGACAGGCGTGAAGAAGCTTGGCAAGTTCCCGATGTCGGTCAAGATGGGCGACATGAACAACGACGGGAATCTCGATATCGTCACGACCAACGCCAGTGTCGGTAAGAAGAACGGCAGTATTGCCATTCTGCTGGGTAATGGGTCGGGGTCGTTCGGCACGGCGAACACGATCCAGACACAAGGCCGCAAGCCGCGTGATCTGGTGCTGGGTGATTTCAACGGCGATGGCAATCTGGATGTCGCCGCGACGAACCTGCTCAGTCGTGAGATCGTCTTCATGGCCGGTAACGGTGCCGGTGGACTGGCTGCACCCGTGTCGTACACCGTGGGCTCGCAGCCGACCTCCATTATCGCCGCTGATTTCAACGGCGATGGGATCCTCGATCTCGCGGTCACGTGTCAAACGGTCCGAGAAATCAGCGTCCTGATGGGAACAGGCAATGCAGTGGGGACGTTCAGCGAAACGCTCGGGATCAAGTACCCGAACACGGAACTTGAAATCTCCATCAATTCCACCGACCTTAACGGAGACGGGAATGCCGATCTGATTATCGCCAACCGGGCCACGAACACGCTGAGCTACATGCTCGGCCTGGGCAACGGCACGTTCGACACACGAGTCGACTTCAAGGTCGGCGGCGTGAAGGGTCGCCAACCGGTGGCGATTGCTTACGGCGACTTTAACAACGATGGTGCGATTGACTTGATGGTGGCGAACGCCGGCACTGACGATGTCAGCGTCCTGCTGAGAAACCCGATCATCTAATTTACGATTCCGGTTGATATGTGCACTGCCCCGTCGTGCGTAGAAGTTACTGATCCAGGTAACAGCTACGCACTGACGGGGCAGTTTTTATTTCCGGTCAGATGATCCCGGTGGCGGGCGACGACTATAATCCGCGAGCATACGTTGAGCACCGCGATCTTGATGCCCGCGACAAGACGTACTGCTCGAGCCTCGCGAATTCAGCCAGCTTTGCTCGAGGCGGACTGAAACATGGAATCTGCTCCCCTGATACTCAGGCATATTAAAAGGTTTCGATGATGCCGCTCCTCCGGACGATTATTGTACTGACCCTGTTGTCGGGTTATGCCTGGGTGGCCCAGGCGCAAGAGAATGCCCCGGACTCGCCTTATTACGAAGACGACGTTGCCAGGTCGAATCCGCTGCGGACAGAGCAGGCCAGGGAGTTAGACGCCTACATTCTTGCACTGAAGCAAGACCCCACCCGCTTGCAGAAGTTGTTTCAGCCTGATTATGCGTCGGTCGCGGTGTTTGAAAAATCGACTGAGCCGTTCCGTAAAGCGTTTGCCGGCAGCATTGGTTACCTGCCTCCCGGTGACGCACCCGGCACGGGAGCCACTTTTGATCAGATCGGGGAGGATCGCATCGGGACCTACTATCGGGCGAAAATTCCCGTGCTCCCCGGCGTGCATGCGGAGGGCATCTACATCGTTCCGAAGGGTTTGACGGGAAAAGCCCCGCTGATCATTTCGATGCATGGTGGCGGCGGGTCGCCGGAAGTCGCTCTGTTTCGCGGCGGCGCGAACTACAACGATATGGTCCGCGGCGGTGTGAAACGCGGATATATTGTGTTTGCTCCGCAGCATCTGTTTTCAGCGGAAGGTTTTCCGAAAGATATCCGGCAGCGTATCGACGATCGTATGCGCCTCGTAGGCACCAGCCTGACGGCAGTAGAGATCGCCAAGATCACCCGCAGCCTGGATGTACTGCTGAAGCGGCCGGAAGTTGATCCGACGCGGGTGGGAATGGTGGGGCTGTCGTATGGGGGCTACTATGCGTTAGTCACACCCGCACTTGATACCCGGATCAAAGTGGCGGTTTGCAGCTGCTACTATGGCGTTCAAGAAGGCCGTTACGAGCGCGAAGAACTGTCTGTTCCCAGCGATTTCAAGTTCCCTGATCGATTCACGCTGTTTCGCGATTCGGATATCGCCGCGTTGATCTGCCCGCGCGCGCTGCAGATTCAGGCCGGCAGCAAGGATGGGATTGATCATCGTGAAGCCGGCAAGTTGCTGGCTCCGCGGTCCGCTGAATATTACAAAAAGCTTGGCATTGAGGACCGCTTCCAGCATCTGGTCTTCGAAGGTGGTCACGAGTTCCACGATGATTCGGCCTGGGAGTTCGTGAAGCGGCATCTGTAATGCCGGGCGGTTGTATTCGAGCCTTCTGCCAGTGTCTCCAGTGAGCCGGAGGTGTTGACGCTCCGGAAGGTCTGGGAGATCGACGCCGGTCGCCGAAATCAGTATGGCTCCATGTGTCCCAGGCCGACTACCTACCCTCAGAAGACAAGGCTCACCTGCCTGAAACCAGCATGAAACCTTGAGGAACTGCCGTTGAGCTACGATCTGCTGATTCGTGCCGGGCGGATTGTTTGCCCCGCCAGCGGGCTCGATTCTCCCGGGGCCGTGGCAATTCGTGGTGACCGGATCGTCGCCGTGGGGCCAGATGTCGACGGCAGCGCCCACCGGTTGCTGCACGAGCCCGATGCCATCCTTTTGCCCGGGCTCATCGATCTGCATGCCCACCCGGCGAAATCGGGATCAATATTTGGCGTTGATCCCGATGGTGATCTGCTGGCTCGCGGGACCACCACGGTCCTCTCGCAGGGGGATGCCGGAGCCGATCACGTTGACGCATACATTCGCGAAACTATCGACCAGTCGCAGATACAGGTCATCCTGGCCATCAACCTGTCGGCGACAGGCGAAGTCGGACCGGGGGGGTGTTTTGAACAACTCGCGTCGATCGATGTTGCCGCGTGTGTATCGGCGTGCGAAAGGTACCGGCGTCACATCTGGGGCATCGCCGTCAACACCAGCCATCATTGCTGTGGCCTGACCGATCCACGAGAAGTCCTGCGGCGCGGACTGCAGGCGGCCGAGCAGACCGGGCTCCCCCTGCTCTATGGCCTGCGGCGGCCTGAGGACTGGCCCCTGGCAGAACAATTGCGGCAGCTGCGAGCAGGCGATGTCGTCACGTATTGCTTTCGCCGGACGCCACATTGCATCGTGCAGGACGGGCAAGTGATCGAGGCCGTGCGCGACGCACGTCAACGCGGCATCTTGTTCGATGTGGGGCACGGCCGGGGCTCGTTCGACTTCGACACGGCCGAGGCTGCTCTGCAGGCTGGCTTCGCGCCGGATACCATTTCGACTGATCTGCAACGGGGACATCTCGGCCAGCTACCCGTGCATGATCTGCCTCTGGTAATGTCGAAGCTGCACGCTGCGGGGATGTCAGACGGCGATGTCTTTCGTGCGGTGACGGCACGTCCGGCCCAGATCCTGGGCATGAGCAAGGAGATCGGGTCGTTGAGGGTTGGTTGCCGCGCGGACCTGGTGCTGTTGCGATGGAACGAACACGGCCAACCGCTGGTGGATGTCCATGGCAATGTGCGTTCGGGCGGATGTTGGGAGACCACCGCAACAATTCGCGCGGGGAGGCAGTGCGGGGAAGCGGAGTGTTCCTAGAACACAGTGGCAGTTGTTGATATTATCGCGTCCCGCGAACGCTGCAGCCTGACTCTCCAAGTCGGTTCCGCTTCGCTGAGTGCTCCCGACGGAGCGAGTCAGGCAAAATGGGATTTACTTGCCGCTCATGAGACCACCCCACAGCGGGTACGACTTGAGTCGGGCGATCGGCTCGACGGGAGCCTGCCCTCCCAGAGTGTGTGATTCGAATTGATCGAAAAAGTGCTTAGCACCCCTGACAAACCCCGTTGTGGGAAGTTCGAAACCGCGGTATTTCAAGCGATTCTGAACTGACGCAGAGGTTTTGTCAGCGTTTATTAAAGAGGAACCGCGATGCATGTAACGGGCGTGACGGTAACGATCGTCGAAGTTCCTCAGACGGCTCCCCTGGCTCCGTATCGATCTCATATCCGCAGCAGTTCGACGACGCAAAGTGCCATCGTGTGCGTTGAGACCGACGAGGGTTTGGTCGGCTGGGGCGAACACAATGTGAACTTCCTGCCGAACCTCAGCGGGCGCCGCATGCAGCAGCAGGCGTCCGCCTGGCTGGTGGGACGCGATCCGCTCAACATCGCGGCCTTCCACCGCGATTGCCCGCTGGAGACACGTCTCAAGTCGGGGATTGAACTGGCCCTGTGGGATCTCAGCGGTAAGGCTGCGGGCCGATCTGTCGCTGAATTGCTGGGTGGGGTGATTCGCCCGCGCGTGGAACTTGCCGCCTGTATGGGAATTCAAACCTACGCAGAGGCTGGCAAGTTTGCCCGCTGGTACGTCGAGATGGGCTTCAGCACATTAAAGACCAAAGCGGGCGCCGACATGACCGAAGACCTCGAGATGGTCCGCGGCGTGCGCGATGCAGTGGGGGACCGTCTGAAGCTGAGAATCGATCCGAATCGGGCGTACTCGCCCGCGCAGGCACTGGAACTGTGCCGGCAGTTGGAACAATACAATCTTGAATATCTCGAGCAGCCGATTCCTGCGGAACCGCTGTCTGATGCGACAGCACTGCGGCGGCAGACCCGGGTTCCGATTGCGCTCAATGAAAGCGTCACCGACCCGGCCAGCGTGATGGCGATCATCCGCGCCGATGCGGCCGAGTTTATCCTGCCGGATACGCATATCGCAGGGGGGATTCTGCCCTGCGTCAAGATTGGCCATGTCTGTGAGGCTGCGGGCCTGCCCTGCATCATGCACTGCGGTCACGATCTGGGGCCCAAGACGGCCGCCATGCTGCATGTCGCGGCCTCCAGCCCCGCCTATTCGCTGGCCAATGACTCGACGTATTACGGCCTGGAAGACGACATCATCACGAATCCATTCCAGATTGAATCAGGATCAATTGCCGTGCCGACATTGCCGGGTCTGGGAATTGAAGTCGATCTGGAAAAGCTGCGGAGATACCAGGTCGACTGTTAACACCAGGCCCCTGGTCAACCAGATGGCGATCGCCACGAAGTGAGTGCCATTTCGCTCACCAACGAAGTCCCAGTTGACAGACGACACCCGGCCATCAGGGACTGAATTCAGAGGCTGCACACCATGAATGCCGATCCCCTGCCCTCTGAACCACTGCGGCCGACGAACGTCCGCTGGACCGTGTTTTCACTGGCGTTCGCGACATCGGCCTTGCTCTATCTGCACCGTTATGTGTTCGGCTTTATTAAGCCCACGCTGGCTAGGGAATGGGGGCTGAGCAATACCGAACTGGGGGCGATGGATAGTGCCTTTTCGGTCTGCTATACGCTGTTTCAATTTCCGTTCGCGATTGTTGCCGATGCCCTGGGCGTGCATGTGGTCATGACGACCCTGATGATTGTCTGGACGTCCGGTTTAGGGCTGATGGCCTGGGCCCCGTCTGCTTACTGGATGTGGTATGCCCAGGCGCTGCTGGGGGCAGGACAGTCGGCGGTCTATGCCTGTGTGAGCCGCATCGCGAGTACCTGGTTTCCTCCTGCCATCCGCACGACACTGCAAGGGCTGGTGGGGATCCTGGCGGGCCGGCTGGGGGCGCTAAGTTCCTCGCTGATCTTTACCACCTTGCTGCTGGGCGTGTGGCAGCTCGACTGGCGAACCGCCCTGTGGATTCAAGTCGCAGCCGGTGTGGCGTTGATGCTGCTGTTTGCCACCTGGTTTCGGAGTTCTCCACGGCAACACCCGCGTGTGAATACCGCCGAGGCGGATTTGATTGAAGGAACAACATCGTCGAACGCTCATTCTCAGGCCGCGCCACGGGAGCGTTTGACCGTCCGGAAAATGTTGAGCACCGTGTCGACTCAATCGTTCTGCAACTTGATGTTTCTCAGTGTGCAATCGCTGCTGAGTACGTTTGCCGACAATATTTTTTCCAACTGGATTCCCCTGTTCCTGGCCCAGGTCCATCACCTGGAGTTCAAGCAAATGGGAATCTATGCCGCGCTGCCGCTACTGGGTGGAGCGATTGCCGGACTGGTGGGAGGGGGCCTCAATGACTACCTGATTGCGCTCACTGGCAATCGCCGCTGGTCTCGGGTGGCAGTCGCCGTGGCGGGCAAATCGATCGCGGCCATCCTGCTGCTGGCCGCGCTGAACAGTTACGACCAGCCGTACGTGTTCTGCATCTATCTCTTTTTCGTCAAGCTGTTCAGCGACTGCAGCCTGACAACCGCGTGGGGCGTGGTGACCGATATCGGTGGCCGCGCCACGGCCTCCGTGTTCGCACTCAACAATTCCATTGCCGGCATCGGCCAGATTGC
>CAZQUW010000180.1:0-12955 GCA_964596215.1 uncultured Planctomicrobium sp.
GGCCCGCCGTGTCATGCAATGTTTTCTGACAGCGGGTGTGTGATCAAACGGTATTGAAGTGCATTTTTTGGTAATCGCGTCAGGCACAGCCTGACCTACGTTTTTCAGTCAGGATTCTGATATTTCTTCTTCGCCCTTATTAAAACTGACGCCAGCGGGACTCTTTTGCGAAGCTGGCGAGTTCTTCATTGATCCGAGCAAAGCGGTTTCCCGGGCGATCATCACGCATGCTCATGCGGATCACGCGCGGACGGGATCTCGCGAATACATTACGGTGGATTGCGGAAAGCACGTCCTGCGGACGCGGTTGTCTCCCAATGCGGTGATCAACACGGTGCAATATGGCGAGGTCATGGACTTCCGGGGGGTGAAAGTATCGCTGCATCCCGCGGGGCACATGCTGGGTTCATCGCAAGTCCGGCTGGAGTACCAGGGTGAAGTCTGGGTGTTTTCCGGTGATTTCAAAGTCGCGGCCGACCCCACCTGTGCCCCCTTCGAACCGCTGAAGTGCCACACTTTTATTACGGAATCGACATTTGCCAATCCCGACTTCTGCTGGCCGGACCAGGCCACGGTCTGGTCCGAGATCTCCGACTGGTGGCGACTCAATCGCGCCTGGGGGCGGGCGAGCGTGCTGTATTGTTATGCGGCCGGAAAGTCCCAACGCGTGCTCGCCGGGCTGGATGCGTCGCTCGGACCGATTATAACTCATGCCAAGGTCGAGACTTGCAACGCAGATTATCGAGCCAGCGGAGTTCCGCTGCCCGACACGATGTGCATTGATGATGCGCCTCAAACCACCGACTGGGGGGCGTCCCTCATTCTGGCTCCGCCGCAGGTCCGCGACGGGCGGTGGCTGCGCCGGGCCGGCCCCCGTGCCACGGCGTTTGCCTCGGGCTGGATGACGACCAAGGGGGCGTGTGCTCGACATCGAGTCGATCAAGGATTCGTGTTGTCGGACCATGCCGACTGGGCGGAGACCTTGTGGGCCATTCGCGAAACGGGTGCCGAACATGTATTGGTGACCCACGGTTACGTCGATCTGCTGGTGGACCATTTACGTGGCCAGGGGCTCGATGCACATCCCTTAGCAGTGATCACGGAGCCGAAGCCTGCCAAACCCGGGGTCCGATAACGTGGCGTCTGTCGACGGCATTTAACGGGGGCTGTTCGAAGGATTTCGGGATTTGTGGCCCCCAACGCGCTTTTCGGCGACCATCCGCGGCGAGATCTGCAAAAATGCGCTGTTTCGAGCAGAAACTTTGGGAGCGGACGGGCTGCGAGAACCCGGCTACGGATCAGTGTCCGCTTGAGAAACGCTGCCGGAACGCTAGGATGGAACGCTGATCACTCGCCTGAAACTGGCTCTAGATACCGCTTACCCGCGGTCTGCTGACGAAAAGAGACTGTCATGACGACCCCCGCCACGATTCTGCTGATTGAAGATGACCGCGAAATTCAGAACACTCTCCGGAGTGTGCTGGAATCGGCCGGCTACAACGTGCTGGTTGCTCCGAATGGTGTCGAAGGGAAAAAGCTGGCCGTCAGCCGCTCACCAGACCTCGTGATCACCGACATGATGATGCCCCAGCTGGGTGGCTTTCCGGTGCTGGAGTTTCTGAAGCAGGAGATGGAGAACCCGCCGCGCGTGATCATGATTACCGCCAACGAAGGGGGCCGTCACAAGGCCTACGCCGAAATGCTGGGGGTCGATGATTACCTGCGAAAGCCGTTCGCGATGGACGTGCTGCTGGAAGCGGTCGACCGCTCCCTGAAAAAAGCCGCCGCAGCACTCGAAACGGAAACCCCCGCGAAGCCCAAACGTGCTGCACGGAAGAAGACCGCGAAGCCTGCGGACGAGGATGACGAATAGATTCGTAATTCAGCCACAGGGCATCGCCGAATGTTTGCCAGCGAGACCGCATCATGAGCATCTGAGAGTGGCTGAGCGTGTCACCACGTTGGCCCTCGGTCCGGGCCTTTGGGGTCCGCAGGGTCGCCCCCCTTTAGACTGCCTGATGCCTCATCGAACCGTACCGAAAACCATAAGTACCCGTTCCAAAACCGAGACGTTCCCATGTCGTTTGCCGAAAGCGTTTACCAACTGATCGTTCAAACCTCGACCAATTTGCCGTCCGACGTGCGGCGGTTGATGGCGAGTGCTCTCGAGCGGGAAACGCCCCTCTCCCGGGCCTCCATGGCGTTGCAGACGATTGCGGTGAACGTCGACATGGCCTGCCAGAGTGAACGGCCGATTTGCCAGGATACGGGCATGCCGACCTTTATCGTGCATACCCCGGTGGGGTTTGATCAGTTGGAGTTGGAAGAAGAGATTCGTCGTCAAGTGGCCCGCGCGACCAAAGCGGGCAAGCTGCGGCCGAATTCGGTCGATTCGCTGACTGGCAAAAACAGTGGTGACAATCTCGGTCCGGGAACCCCCGTCATTCACTTCCATCAGCATCGCAAGGATGAAGTGGAAATCAAGCTGGTGCTGAAGGGTGGCGGCTGCGAGAACAAGAACATTCAATACTCGGTTCCGTGCGAACTGGAAGGTCTGGGCCGCGCCGATCGTGACCTGGATGGTGTTCGCAAGTGTCTGCTGCATGCCGTTTATCAGGCTCAGGGCCAGGGCTGCTCGGCGGGCTACCTGGGGGTGTGCGTCGGCGGTGATCGGACCACGGGTTACGAACACGCCAAGTTCCAGCTCTTTCGCAATGCGGACGACGTCAATCCGGTTCCCGAGCTGGCGGAGCTCGAAAAATACATTACCGAAACTGCCAACAAGATGCAGATCGGCACCATGGGCTGGGGGGGTGAGGTCACGCTGCTGGGCTGCAAGGTGGGCGTGCTGAACCGTTTGCCGGCATCATTTTTCGTCTCGGTCGCCTATGAATGCTGGGCGTTCCGACGGCTGGGTGTGGTGCTGGATCCCCAGTCGGGCGAGATCCGTGAATGGCAATACCGGGAACAGGATGAGATCAAGCAGCTCGCGGCGGGCGAAGGCTTTCAACTCACGGGCAAGGAAGTCGTGCTGGAAGCTCCCATCACCGACGAGAAGATCCGCTCGATTCGCGTGGGCGACATCGTCATCGTGAATGGGCCAATGCACACGGGACGCGATGCCCTGCACCATCACTTGTTGCATCACGATTCGCCGATCGACCTGAATGGCCAGATCATTTATCACTGCGGCCCCGTGATGCTGAAAGACGCCGACGGAAAATGGACCGTCACCGGTGCCGGCCCGACCACATCCATTCGGGAAGAGCCGTACCAGGCGGATATTATTGGCAAGTTCGGACTGCGGGCGGTGATCGGCAAGGGGGGCATGGGCCCCAAGACTCTCGCAGGTCTGAAGGAGCACGGCGCCGTCTATCTGAATGCCATCGGTGGTGCGGCCCAGTACTACGCCAAGTGCATTACCGGCGTGGACGGGGTCGACTTGCTGGAATTGGGCATCCCGGAAGCGATGTGGCACCTGCGTGTCAACGGGTTCCCGACCCTCTGCACGATGGACGCCCATGGCAATAGCCTGCACCGCGATGTAGCCAGTGCCAGCTTGAACATCCTGAAGGACTTCGCCGAGCCGGTGTACCACTAAGCGAAGCATCGGCCAGGCAAAAAACTCTGGCTGCCGCCGCGGGGTTCGTTGATCTCTGTGGAAAGGGAAACTCCAGAGGCAAAGAGGACGCCGAGTGAAAATGGCTCGGCGGGCCCCTTGCGACTGTGTTTCTAACCCCGCTGTAAAGTGAGTCTGCGACCAGTCGCCGCGAGACTCACCCGGCCAGCCGGCTGTTAGTCGTTGCGTCGCAGGACCAGGATGGGACATTCCACGTGTCGCAGCACGCGCTCGGCCACTGAGCCCAGCAGCAAACGCTGGACTCCATGGCGACCATGTGACGGGATGACCACCAGGTCGGCACCGATGCTCTTGGCATATTCGGCGATCTGCAGGCCGGGGTCCCCTTCGCGGACTTCGGATGTAATGCCAATCACCGCATGCTGCTTCAAAAAGGCGGCGAGATAGTCCCTGGCTGCGCTCATGCGGGACGCAATATCTTCGACCGCCCAGGCCTCACCCACGGTAATCGTCGTCAGCGGAACGACGACGTGAACGATGTGGACATTGGCGGTCGACTCCACCAGTTCCAGGGCTGTTTGAATCGCTTCCAGCGACTGCTCGGAGAAATCGACCGGGACCACAACGTTCTTCTTGGGTAGCCAACTCATGGTGTTTGTGACTCCTCATTGCCAGGTTGCCGACAGGCAGGGGCGATGTTCAGGGAAGAGATTTTGACACAGCCAATCTACGGATTATAACCGCCTGCGCGGCACCTGTCGTGTCCGGGCGTCGATGGATTGAAGTGTGGCGGGTCAACCCGTTTCGCCGCCGGCTGCATTCCGCTGCAACATGCTGGCGGCATCCGGCCAGGTCAAGGCTGCGGACGGCTTGATTCGCCCTTCCAATAGGGGGGCAAAGTGGGCTTCGTGGCAATCAGAATTTCACGAATCGCCGTACGGTCGGCACTGCTGAGATGCGCAAACTCCGGGGACGAATCCTTACCACTCAACACATCCCACATCCGTTGCAGGGTGTAGTCACGCACATCCGTGGGGAGCGCATCGAATGCCGGTGAGTAGATCAGATAGCTGCAGGGATACTTGAAGAGTCGTGTCTGCAGGTCGAAGTCGCGCAGCGACCGGCCCTGCGGATCGCGGGGGCCCTGCCGGGTGAATTGATCCGCGAACCCCGCAGTCCCCTTGATGGGCGACTGCAATCGTGCCTCACCCGAGAAGAGCAGATACTTGACCAGCGGTTCGCCGACACTCCGGATTCGCGACAGGGTGCTGCTCCAGCGGTGGCCTGCGGGTTCCTTGAGTTCCCGGTTGAGCATGGCCTCGTAGTGCAGCGCCTGACGCGTGGAAAAATTGGCCTGAATGATCAAGTTGTGGGCCATCGCCTGGTGCTCCAGCACCATCAGGGCGACAATGTCGCTGTGCGGCGTCAGGTAGGGTTTCAGGTCGATCAGGGGGCTCAGATCGGTGACGTTATGCCCCCGGGAGTTGTCGATCTCCTCGGGCTCTTTCTTCCCGTGGATAATCAGGTTCCCCAGATGCTTGTGAGTGCCATGCGTGCCCGTGACATACCAGCCGCCCCAGCGTTTTTCGATGGGGCTGGTCTGGTCGATGCGAAAGCTGCCTGATGACAGAATGGGAAATCCGCCGGCATCGGGATAAACCGAACGGACCAGATTTCCCGGCACCCCCTGCGATTGCGATGAGCCATGACACAACAGGCAGCTGTCGGTCTGCCGCAGGAATTTGGGTTGCCCGTCTTTACGTTGCTCCAGGGTGTAAAACACCATTCCCAGCTGCGGGTCCACCGCTGAGATTTCCAGGACCTCCCCTTCGCGGCAGAATCCCACGTAGACGTCGTCATTGAAGTAAACGGCCCGCGGGGTTTCGGGGCAAATGCAGTGGCGTTGCAGGCTGGTCTTGGAAAAGACCAGCATCTGAGATGTCGTCGAGACCTGGAGCTCGCTCAAGACACTTTGCAGGTAACCGGATTGCTCGGTGTACTGGAGCGTGGTCTCGGCTTTGTCGAGTCGCTGCTGGAGGCGCGAAATGCAATCCCGGGGCTGCGATGTCGTGTAATTGATCGGTTCCCGATCAAAATCGTCGGCGCTCAACCCGAGCGGTTGGCTGAGCACAACTGTCGTCATGAGCATCAACAGACCGATGTAACGCATTCCTGATACCTCCGGCAACAACGCGACTGACAGGATTTTGTCATCCCAGGGAATCACCAGCAACTTAGGCCGCGACCTGGGGCTGCGGCAAGCCCTGATAATGACGGGTGATCAAGTCGTTCTGCAGCCACAGCAGTTTATTGAAGGCCCGAATGGTACGCACGGTCGTCTCCTGGTCGAGCTTTAAACTGAAGATCGTCTGAATCAGCGCGTCGGAAACGTAGCCCATCAGCGCATTCATCTGCACCAGCGGGACCGACAATTGTGGATTGCCGGCCAGTGGCGTGTGCATTTTGCCGACCATATCGAGATACTCCACCATTTTGCCGTCGTACTCGCGTGTCACCAGCGCCGTCAGGTAACGGGCCAGATGACCCTTTCGGAACTTGATGAGCTCGTGATCCGGAGTGAGGGATTCCAGATCTGCTGGCAACGGCCCTTCAAACCCCGCTTGACGCGGTACGAAATGCCGTTTGGTGGCATCATAGTTAAACAGTTTGACATAGACCGCGTCGACCAGTCCCGGGACCAGCGGGCCCAGCAACGGTGCCGAGCCATGAATGGCCGCAATATCCCCGGGGCTCAGTTCCATGAACTCGGCCAGATATTTGAAGCGATATCCCAAGTCAGATTCCAGTTGACGCTCATTAATGTGCTGCATAATAAACTCCGGCTTGTTGACGTTGACCCGACCCCGAGTGATAATTGGATAACAACATCCAATTACCAACAAGGATAGCGGCGGGTAATTGGATGTCAACGTCCACTTATTCAATTTCTGGTGCGTCCTATGTTTTCCCAAACTGTTGAGTATGCCTTGCGCGCGGTCTGCTTTCTGGCGGGCCAAGCTCCGCTGGCACGGACGACCGATCAGATTGCAGTGGCGACGCACGTCCCTAAAGCCTATCTGTCAAAGGTCTTGCAGGGATTGAGTCGCGGTGGAATCGTCCATTCGCAACGCGGTCTGGGGGGCGGAATCACCCTGGTGAAAACGCCAGATCAGCTGACTGTGCTGGAAGTGGTGAATGCGGTAGATCCCATCTGTCGCATCCAGGAGTGCCCGCTGGGGCTCGCGGCACATGGCGTTCGCCTGTGCCCGCTCCATAAGCGCATGGATAATGCCTTGGCGAAGGTCGAAGCCTCGTTTCGCGAGTCCACCCTGGCCGAAATTCTGGCGGAGCCCAGTGAGAGTATTCCGCTGTGCGATTTTCCCCTGCCGCCCCCGGCTGAAGCCGAAGTCTGTGTCGAGCCGTGTTGAACCGGCCACCGCAGGAACGGCTCTACTGGGATCTGGCACGATTCGGCGCTGTGAGGAAGTAAGCGGCGATAAACAGCGTGCCTAAGACCAGATCAAGGCTGGCAAATCCCACGATCAGAGCGGGTATCCGCTGCTGAGCGAACAGGATCCAGCCGGCAATCCCAAAGCTCGCCTTTTCCAACACTGCGGGCAGCATCAAGGGCCGAAAACGTGCCGGATCACGGGAAATCACCAGGAACGCGACCTGCCACGCCAACGCCACGCCGTTGAAACCGTAGAAGAATTCCGGGTGCGTGATGGCCGGTGGATAGTCGCGGCCGATCTGCGTTTCCATAAAGTATTGGGGAGTCAACACGATCAATCCATAGATTCCCGCAATGGCAAATACCCAGCGGCCGAACTGCATTTTGTGACTCCTGGATTTCGGTTTAAAACGACTTGGGGTACCGAGTCTACTCAGTCGATTGACCAGTTTGCTACGATGCGTCTCGGCGTGGCCAGATTTGCCGGCTGGGCCGCCACCAACTCACAGTATTGTCACCCTTTGGGACGGTCACGAATTGCTATGCCGGAAGAGTCGCTTACACATCCCCCGACGGTGATCGTCGTGCACCCGCGTGAAAACCGAAAGAAATGCTCGGTGGAACCACTCCGCGGCCGGCCAGGCTTCGAATTTTCGCAGTTTCGCTCGAATGCACCGGCAACTCTTCCCGAGGGGCAATATGTTCGCCTGGGGATCGGCGGACCCGTGCTGAGCCCCGCGGACAACCACCTGGGACTGCTGGTGCTCGATGGCACCTGGCGCTGGGCCGAGGCCATGGAAGCCCAGTACCAGCATGTTCCGGTCCGGAGTCTGCCCCCCTGGAAAACGGCCTATCCACGGGTGTCAAAAGTCTTCGAAGACCCCGCCACCGGCCTGGCGACGATTGAAGCCATCTGGCTGGCTTACTGGTGCCTGGGACGCGATACCACGGGGTTGCTGGATCAATATCACTGGGGCGCACACTTCCTGGAACTCAATCGCCCGTTTTTGCAGCCGGTGACTGATTCCACAAGCTGAACACTGATATCGAGTTACGACCTTGGCTTCTTGGCTCGACAGGCACTGTGGAAATCAGCAGAATAGCAGTATCACGCTGCGCCGCACGGTGGAAGCGAAGATTCGAGGATAAAACGACGCGCTGATCGCGAATTGCCAGGGTCTCCCACAGCGGGTGTGAGATTCAGCCGATATAAAACACTGAAAATTCCGTTTGTTGTGGAGAGTGAGTCACCATGTCCGAATCCGTTGCCACTGTCGAATCTCATGCCGCCGAGGTTGTCGTTCCGGATGAGCCGTTCGACAAGGCGGATATTTCCACGTTCCGCTCTGACGATGCGGAAGCGGGTACCAACATTTGTAAGCTGCTGGTGGCCTTCTTCTTCTACTCGTTGCTCGCGATGGCCTTCGTCACATGGTGGGCGTTTGGCGCGATGAAAGCGAACAACGCCGAAGCACCCGTGGCTGAAGCACACGCAGGGCATTAATTTGCAAAGCCCAGAAGTGGGGTGCCACTGGCTCTACCAGTGCTTTGGGTGAGTTAAATAACACCCGGCACTGGCAAAGCTCTAACTCAAATGTTCCCGCGCGATATCAGCCCACGGCCCGCGCTGGTCAAACTTGAGATAGGCCTCCCAATGCGGTTTCGCCCCCTGGTGGTCCCCCTGCCGCGTTAAGGCTTGCGCCAGATGCCAATGGGCGTCTGGATAATCGGGATGCAGATCGAGCGCGATCCGAAATGCGTGCTTGGCCGATTCCCATTCCAGTCGCTCGGCATAGACACAACCCAGCTGGGTCCACGCCTCGAGATAGTTCGGCTCGAGTTCGACCGCCATGTGGTAACGTTCCAGTGCCCCGGCAAGGTTGTCCTGGCGGAACAGCGTGTCGGCGAGCTGAAAATGGACTTCCGCGTGATCTGACCATTCCAGCAGGCAGAGCCGAAACGCTTCCACGGCGTCTGACAGGCGGTTTTCTTCCAGGTGCCGATTGGCCATCTTGAACCAATCTTCGGCCGACCAGTTTTCCTGCACCCCTGCATCCGACTGACCAAAGGCGACGGTCGCGGCGGACGAATCCCCGGTGTCGGTGGCGGGGGGGGCATCAAAATCAAACAGCCGCTGGCCGGAACGGGGATCAAGGGGCCCGGCTTCATCGCGATAGACCAGCTCGCCGTCGTCCGAGAGCAACTCCAGTTGCGCCAGCGGTCGCTCGGTTCCGCCCAGCCAGTCGCGCAGATGTTTCAGGCTGTCAATAATCTGCCGGCGGGACACCCCGCTCTTCAACAATTCGTGCAGTCGGCGGGCACTGGCCACTTCGCGAAAATCGAAGTACGCCAACCGCATCACTTGCTTCACCGGCCGAATCAGCCCGCACCGTTCCCAGCCGCGAATTGCAGTGACGGGGACATTCAGCATCTGGCTAAGCATCGCGGGGGTGTAATGCCGACGGACTTCGTCGATCCGATCGTGCAGGCCGAGAATCCCCAGCCAGTCCGATTCGCTGACGATGCGAATCGCCTGCCCCTCATCCCGATAGCGGTTCGCCTGTTCGAGTTTCACCGACGGCGTACCGTCCGATTCCAGCGGCCAGCCCTCTTCACCGATCACCAGCATGGTCGTGTGCTTGCTGACATGCTGTGACGCCGTCCCGCCATGTGACTCAGCCAGCTGGCTGGCCTGGCGATGGGTCATGGAGGCCAGAGTCCCGGTGAATGCCACACGCTCACCCTGCAGAGTCGGTTGCGAAGGCAGATTGGCGGTGGTTTCAGTCATGAATTGCCGGAGCTTGAATCTGTGAAGTGCGTCACGAGTCGCTGTCGTCGATAGTTCCCCAAGAGCATACCCGTCACGCGGGCGGGTGAGTAGCCTTCGGATGGAACTCCGGTATATACTTGTGGTCGTCTGGAACAACGTCCGGGGCCAGCGGTCATTGCACCCTGGCGCAGCCCGCGGCATCAGTCCTGGCTGATGCGACTGAGATCGCCGAGCGATTTGCAGTGGATCTATGGCACCCCCGCAGGGGTGACAACGAGTCGCCCGGGGTTGAACGCCGTGGAACCCCGGTGGCGTTGCATTCCCAACTTGACCCTGGAAGGGTCGACGAATCAATTTGCTGCTTTTCCCGAGGCATTGCTATCGCGTGGCCCCGGGCTAAACGCGGTCGCCCCTGCCGGGGTGAACGCATAAGACTGATGTTACTTGAAAGGTCAGGTTCTTTGATGTCCGCGCTCCAAACTGCCGATCCCGCTCTCTGGTCCGCCCTGAAGCATGAACAAGCTCGTCAGGTCGAAGGATTGGAACTGATTGCCTCGGAAAACTACACGAGTGCCGCGGTCCTGGAAGCTGCCGGAACGATCCTGACCAACAAGTACGCCGAGGGTTATCCCGGTCGCCGATATTACGGCGGATGCGAATATGTGGATGTGGTCGAGACTCTCGCCCGGGATCGGGCCAAGCAGCTGTTTGGTGCCGAGCACGCGAACGTCCAGCCCCATTCGGGCTCACAAGCCAACATGGCCGTGTACCTGACGGTGCTCAAGCCGGGGGATACGTTCCTGGCGATGAATCTCGCACATGGCGGACACCTCACGCATGGGATGAATCTCAATTTTTCCGGCCAGTTGTACAACGCCGTGCATTACGGTGTGCGGGAAGACGACCATCGGATCGACTTCGACGCCGTGGCCCGGTTGGCTCGCGAACATAAGCCGAAATTGATCGTGGCCGGGGCCAGTGCCTATCCGCGTGAAATCCCGCATGGAAAGTTTGCCGAAATCGCTGCGGAAGTCGGCGCATTGCTGATGGTCGATATGGCCCACTACGCGGGCCTGGTGGCTGCCGGCCTGCACGACAACCCGGTACCCGTCGCTGACTTTGTGACGTCCACCACGCACAAGACACTCCGTGGACCACGGTCGGGCATGGTCCTGTGCCGCGAGAAGTTTGCGAAGGACCTCGATCGAAGCGTCTTCCCGGGAATGCAGGGTGGCCCGTTGATGCACATCATCGCCGGCAAGGCCGTCTGCTATCAGGAAGCGTTGCAGCCCGCATACAAGGAATACGCGCAGCAGATCATTACCAACGCCAGGACGTTGGCCGAGACCCTGATGGCCGGCGGAGTTCGCCTGGCCAGCGGCGGGACTGACAACCATCTGATGCTGTGCGACGTGACATCGGTGGGCCTGACCGGCAAGATTGCCGAAGCGGCCCTGGATCACGCGGGCATCACCGCCAACAAGAACATGATCCCCTACGACCAGCGCAAACCGCTCGATCCCAGCGGCATCCGCCTGGGGACCGCCGCCCTGACGACACGCGGGATGAAGGCCGACGAAATGAAGAAAGTGGGAGCCTGGATTCTGGAGATCTTCAAGAGCCCGGAAAATCCCACCATCATCGCCAAGGTGAAGAACGAAATCCGCGAGTTCACCAAGAATTTCCCGGTACCGGGGATCGGCTGATTCTTTCAGAAGTTCATTGGGCGACGGGCCACGAGTCGACAGACTGACGCTTCATGCCGCGCGTGTTTGTGGGAAATTTTGATTTCGAACATGAGCTGAATTCTGGGCGGCAAGAGCTCTCACGTGGGGTGAAACGGCTGGCAGCGGACCTCGTCTCGGTCTGGCTGTCACTGGCGGAACCCGAAGATGTGATCTGGTCGCCGACTGGTAGTCCCACCTTTGCCTTTCAGGACCTGCACGACCTGGGTTTCACCGTCCCGCGATTTATCTCAAACGAATGTGACCTGCCTCACGGAGCCAGTTGGGAACTGGTTCCGTGGGGCTGGACTTCGGAATTAGTCAGCTGGGGAACTCGTCACGGCTGGCAGTGCCCTGCCCCGCCCATCGACGTCGTGCAACGGGTCAACAGCCGCATCTTTCGCTGGCAGTTGGAACATGACCTGGGCATCGCTCTGCCCGGTTCGACCGTGTTGCGATCCGTGGACGAATTGAACGCCCACATCGCTGCGCACGTTGCCCCGGGTGCCGGTTGGGTGCTCAAGGCGAACTTTGGCATGGCGGGACGCGAACGGATGCTGGGACGCGGACCTCAGCCCAGTGCACCGGCAATCAATTGGGCGAAGAAGAAGCTCGAGCAATCCGCGGGGATCGTGTTTGAACCGTGGGTTGACCGGGTCTCGGAAGCGGGCTTGCAGTGGCACGTTCCGTCGACCGGTGAGCCGCAATTGCTGGGAATTACGCCGTTGCTGACCGATGCCTCGGGCACCTATCGCGGCAGCCGGCTGACCTGCGCGACCGACGAACTGGCAGGATGGCAACCGGCCATTGAGAAAACCCGGGAGGTCGCCTGTCGCGTTCAACACTGCGGATATTGGGGCCCGCTGGGCATCGATGCCATGCTCTATCGCACCTCGGAGGGCGAAGTGTCTTGCCGTCCGCTGCAGGATTTGAATGCCCGATACACGATGGGCCGGCTGGCCCTGGGGCTGCGGCGGTTTGTGCCTGACGAATTCCAGGCCGACTGGTTGCATGATCCGCAATGGGTCGCCGCTGAGACTGCGGCGCACCCGGGAGCGACTGTGTTGCAGACGACGGCCCGTTCATGGCTGGTGATCAAGCCGGCGGCAACGCCGGGGCTTTAACCTGCTACTGGCAGTCGCCGATCGGCGCATGCCAGTAGCAGGCTCCCGTTCGCCGCCAGTTCGGGGGCGCCTATCGCGCGAGGTTTTTCTCTAAGTGACAATCGCTGTGTCATTTGCGTCTACCTGCAAGTCGCCGGGCGTGGGCCAGGCCAGGAATTTGGGCGGGCAGACTCATTTTGGGCATTGTGTAACGACGGTTAAAAATCATGTTGAGGAAAATCCAAGGCAGATCTCGTCGGGAAAACGAGGCAGGGGTCGGGCGTTCAAATTTCCAAATTGGCGGTTTTCCGGCCTCGACGTGTCCGA
>CAZQUW010000181.1:0-1145 GCA_964596215.1 uncultured Planctomicrobium sp.
ATCTGGCTCGTCCAGCGCGACGGCCGGATGCACACCCTGGAAGTGAAGAAGATCGAATCGTTCCGCAAGCTGGCGGATAAGTTCTTTCCCCTGAGTGCCGCGCAGGTGCGCGACCAGTTGCGGCGCGAACTGGTGGGTGAGCGGATGGATATTGTCGGCGCTGGTCGCTATCTGGTGGCTGGCCCCTCAGCGCTCGCCGGTGAGTACGCTCAATTGTTCGATGATCAGTACCGTGCGGTGTTCAATTATTTCTCGGTGCGTGGCTTTCGAATTCACGAGCCTGAGTTTCCCCTGATCGCCATCATTTTTCCCGATGCCAAATCGTTTGCGAAATACGCGGCCAAGGACAAAGTGGAAGCCAAGGGAGGCCTGAAAGGCTATTACGTGCAATCTTCCAACCGGATTGCCCTCTATGTCGATGCCCCGAGTGCGGATACTGCCGCAGTCGCGCCCCGATTCCAGATTCCCTTCTGGAAGGATTCTCGCGGCCTGGCAGCTGACCGGCTGCAACTATCCCCCTGGTTCCAGGCGTCCGAGCAGTTGCCGTTGAACCACTGGGCCAGCATCGACAGCAAGCTGGAAGCGACGATGATCCACGAGGCGACGCACCAGGTCGCCTTTAACATTGGCATCCACACCCGCGTGGGGCAGATCAATCCACGCTGGATTGTGGAAGGTTTGGCGACTGTGTTTGAAGCCCCCGGGATACGCAGTTCGAGCTTAGCGAAGACTCCGGGGGCGAAGCTCAATCTCATGCGGCTGCACAATTTTCAGGACTTTGTTCACAACCGCCGGCAGCCCAAGTCGCTCGCGGCGTTCGTACAGAGTGATGAAGCTTTTAAAGAGCACGTCATTGATGGCTATGCACAGGCCTGGGCCTTGACCTATTTTCTGATCGAGACCCGCCCGCGAGAATACGCACAGCTGCTGCAGGCGATTGCGGCTCGGCCAGCAACAGAAGTGTACGATGGCAAGCAGCGCCTGGCGGACTTTGAAAATGCGTTTGGCCATGACTGGCTGCTGCTGGAGGCGAAGTTCTTGCGCTACATCGAGGAAGTGGCGCCCCCGCCGTCACATGTCGTTCAGCGGCCCAAGAAGATTCGCACGCTGGATGACCTGCGCCGGAATGGCATTAACCCGATCAA
>CAZQUW010000181.1:1245-9209 GCA_964596215.1 uncultured Planctomicrobium sp.
CCAAGAAGATTCGCACGCTGGATGACCTGCGCCGGAATGGCATTAACCCGATCAACAAATCGCAGTTAGTGCCACTGTCTCAAATGCCGTTGCCGAAACCGATCCAGCCTGTGGAGAACTAGTGCTTGGTCACTGTTTGATTTTGGGTTTGGGTTTGGGTGCCACTATTTTCGCCAGTGCGAGCGTGGATTTCTGCCCTTAGTCAAGGCACAGGCAGAGCCATTGGCACTCCACGTCCTGGCTGTGACTGGAAACCCGTGCTAGCCCCGGCGGCTTATCGATCACAAATGAACGGTGCTTTGGCGGTTCCGCTGATCCGAAACAGCGCCAGTTTCGTTACACTAGCGACCAGGTTCCTGTGCCCTGCTCGGCGGCCAGGATCGTGCCCCAATTCCCACACTGTCGCTGGACTTTGCTGCCATGATGCCTCGTTCAATTTCATTGATGGTTCTGACCGGGTTAATCGCTTGCCTGGGGCTGGCATTTCTGCAGGTGATGCGGCCCTTTTTGCTGACATTGCTGCTGGCTGCCGTGCTGGCCATGCTGTTACAGCCGGTGTTGAGGTACTTCCTCCGTAAGACTGGCAACCGCCGCCAGCTGGCGGCTGCTTGCACCACAATCTTCACGCTGGGCAGCGTGCTGCTGCCCCTGTTGGTGGGCATCATTGTGGGGGCGTCGCAACTTGCCACATGGTCGCGTGATATTTATACGTCCCCCAAATCACGTGATGTCCTGGGGCGGATTTATGAGGAAATGCAGATCGGGAGCCTGGTCCACCGCCTGCAGCCCTATTTCGATCGCTCGGCCAAGCCGGAAGAGTGGGAGGCCAAAGTCACGACAGAAGTCCAACGGAATATCCCCAAGCTGCTCGAGGAAGTTTCCTCAAAAACCATGGGGTTGGCGGCTTCCACGCTCGGTCTGTTTGGCTTGCTGGTCGAGTTTGGATTGACGATCGCGATCTTCGTCATTGCGCTGTACTTCTTTCTCGCCGACGGCCCGACGTTGTTGTCGGTCAGCCGCGAGCTGCTGCCGGTGGAACAGGAGCATCAAGAACGTCTGCTGGACCAATTTGAGCGGACCACGCGGGCAGTGGTCATCGGCACGTTTGCCGCTGCGGTCGCACAGGCTTTGACGACCGGCATCGGACTGTACTTTACCGGGATCGAACGCGTGATGCTGTTGACGGTGATCGCAGGCATCGTCGCCATCGTCCCGATTGCGGGGACATCGCTGGTGTGGATTCCCTGTGCCATCTGGCTGTGGCACGCACAAGAGTCTCCCTATCCCGTGATCTTCTTCGTGCTCTATAACGTGATCGTCGTCGCGACGGTTGATAACCTGGTGCGAGCCTATGTGTTGAACAGCGACGTCAAGCTGCACCCATTGATCGCGTTCGTCAGCGTCATGGGAGGGATTCAGTGGGTGGGGATCTGGGGGGTGTTTGTGGGGCCGGTCCTCGCGTCCTGCCTGTATGCTCTCTTGCGGATTTTCAAAGAGGAACTCCTGATCTACGGTCAGGCAGCTGCGACCGCGGCGGCGGCAGTCGCCCCGGTGGTCGTTGCGGAAACGGCGGTGGTGGTGACGCCCCCCGCGGCCCCGCCAGCGTCACCGGCCCCGTCGGCCCCACCGGTCCCGCCGACTCAACCGAAATAGAATCATGTGTGGAATGCGTCAGATTCGCGATGTGAATGCCGGCCATCGGCCGGTCGGCTTCCAAGGGAGTTCCACTGATGTTGCCTTCACGTTCCGTGTGAATTGGTCTGCGTGTACGAACAACTGCCAAGGGACTTGCGACGTGGGCCGTGCGCCCGACCAACTTCAGTTAGGACGTGACGGCTACGGTCGATGGCATCCCTTTCCATGAGCTCTGACAAGAGTGCTGGCATCGTTGGCAAATCGTTCCGTCCCTTTGTAATCTGAAAGCTTGGATTCTCGTCCTGAGTCTCTGTGACTCTCTGTGACTCTCTGTGGTCTGACGGCCTTTCCCAAGGCTGACTCGCCGTGCCTGTCGATCATCGAAAGGAAACTCCCATGCGTTCGTGTCTGTTGTCCCTGGGCGTGTTGTTCGCCCTGCTGGTCGTTGGCCCTGTCCAGGCGGATGAAAAGAACGGCCGATTGGAGATCTATTTCATTGACGTCGAAGGGGGCGCGGCAACGCTGTTTGTGACTCCCGCAGGCGAGACTCTGCTGATTGATTCGGGCTACCCCGACAACAATGGCCGGGATCGCGATCGCATCGTCAAGGTGCTCAAAGAGGTCGCCGGGAAACAGCAGATCGATCATGCGGCCGTCTCGCACTGGCACCTCGATCACTTCGGCAATCACGCCGCGCTGACCACCCAGGTGCCCATCAAGAATTTCTGGGATCGTGGCATTCCTGAGATGCTCAAGGAAGACCCCAAGTTCGAAGATCGCATCGGCCCGTATCGCGCTGCATCGCAGAACAAGTCGAAAAAACTGGTCCCGGGCGACATGCTGACCTTGAAGACTGGCGAGACACCCTTGACGGCCAAGGTCGTCACCGCCAGTGGCGAAGTCATCAAGAACGATGGTCCTCCGAATCCGTTTGCCGATCAGCACCAGCCACAAGCTGACGACCCGTCAGACAACGCCAAAAGCATCAGCTTGCTGTTCAAGTTCGGAAAGTTTACGTTCCTGACTTGTGGCGACCTGACCTGGAATGTCGAGGCGAAGCTCGTGACGCCCAACAATCCCCTGGGGCAGGTCGAAATGTTTATGGCCACGCATCACGGACTGGAAGTCAGTAACAACCCGGTTCTCGTGCAAGCCATTCAGCCGCGGGTGGTCGTCATGTGCAATGGGCCCACCAAAGGTGGTCACAAGCAGACTCAAGAGACGTTGCGGGCCACCAAATCGGTGACCGCCCTGTTCCAGCTGCATCGAAACCTCAATCTGAAGCCGGAAGAGCAAACGCCCGCCGAGTTCATTGCCAATCCGGAACCGACCGCGGAATGCAAAGGGCGATTGGTGAAGGCGTCTGTCGCGCCCGGTGGTGGCAGCTATACGGTGCAGATCCTGCCCGAGGGTAAGGTCTACGAGTATCAAACACGTTAACTGCTGATTCGCGGCTGGCGGCGGTGTCGGCCGGGGTCTGTCGCCCCGTCCGAGGATCGCCTGGCGTTGTAGACGAACTTCGAAACAGATCTGCCGGTTCTCATGGTCACTCATTTTTCATCCATTGGCTTCCCGCTCCATTCACCGGATGATTTCCAGTCTTTGGCCAGGAAGGTCGTCGATCTCGGCGAAATGCAGCGGTGTGCCGGAGGGTGTTACTTCAACTGGCAGGGCGATTCAGGAGTTGAATTGTGGGTGCAGCTGGATCAGGAAGGCCGGTTCCTGGATATCCAGCCCCACTTTTCGGGGATGGCGGCGATGCGCATCGGCTTGACCAGACGACTGCACCGTCCGACCGACTCGCCGCTGGACGGTGCGTGGCAGGCCTGGGCCGATCCGATCGAAGACGAGAATCCGGCAGACGGACGGTTTGAGCTGACTTTCGAAGCACCCGACTTTGCCTTACATCACGACTTGCAGCTGCCATTGCTGGCGACAGTTCAATTGGCGGCGTTTGCACATGATTTGAACTACTTCGAGACGGAAGAGGCTTTTCGAGGTTCGTCTCAGGTCAAGGAACGCCTGGAACCGCAAACATTCATTCCTGCTCCGCAACGGGTGCGGCAGGGAGGGGAGACCGAACCGCAACGGGCCGAGGCCCTGATCTGCGGGCATGTCATGCGAGTGGAGCAGCTGGTGAATGACCTGACTCAATTGCCTTTCTATTGGCTGCTGGTCGAGACCGCCGGGGGGCGGGTGGATCTGCTGGTGGATCCGCAGCTGGTCCTGGTCGAACCCGAGCCGGGTGGCATCGTGATGACGTATTGCTGGCTGTCCGGCCAGCTGATGTAGGCCGGGGGGCTTGATTCGCCGGAGACGGTCAATTTCGGTGTATGGCGCGCCGCTGTTAAAATACCCGAGTGACACCAGGGTTCCGACGAAATCTTCCACAGGGAGTTGTCGACGATGTCTGCAGCTCGATCTTTCACTTGGGGCGAGGCCTGCTGGACGTGGGCGAATGCCGGCTGGGATTTTGTATTCCCCCCGGCATGTGTCGCGTGCGGAGGAGACTTACGATGTTCCGCGTCGATCTCCATGCGAGGTCGCATTTGCGGTGCGTGCCGGGAAAAATTGTCGGTCCATGCCCATCAGCCCAGTTGCCTGCGGTGTGGTGCCCCCGTCGGGCCGTATGTGGACCGCCAACGCGGTTGCCAGGAATGCCGGCGTGACTCGTTCGCTTTTAAAACTGTCTATCGCCTGGGGATCTACCAGGAACCGGCGATTCGGGAAGCGGTCCTGCGCGGCAAGTATCTCGGTGGCCAGCCCCTGTTGACCTCACTGGCCGAACTGATCTGGGAATATGCCGGCCACGAGATGCAGTCCGCAGGAATCGATCTGGTGGTACCGATTCCTCAGCATTGGCGGCAACGGATATTTTCACGACATCACGCCCCTGACATCCTGGCCGAGGCCTGGGGGCGCCGCTTGCAGGTGCCTGTTGGCTACCCTATACTCGCGAAAGTGAGGAAAACGCCGAAGCAGGCTCATTTGAGCCGGACGGAACGACATAAAAACCAGCATCAAGTCTTCCGAGTCACCCGTCCCGCGCAGGTTCAAGGTAAGGCGATTCTGCTGGTCGATGATGTATTGACGACCGGTGCAACAGCCCATTCCGCGGCGCGGACCTTAAGAAAACACGGCGCGAAACTGGTCGTGGTGGCCGTAATTGCCCGAGTGCTGGGGCAGCATTGAATGGCGGGTGTCGCGACGGGTGTACGTGGATCGTTGTTCGGTCTGCGATGTCCCGCACGAGCGGCTGCCAGCCTTGAACCTCACTTCCTCCGACGACTGCGAGCTCACTTCCATCGCGGAACGAACAACGAAAACCTTCAACGAACAAGCATTCATGACTGAGACGACACCCCGTTCGATCCGCATCGCGACCCGCTCCAGCCGACTGGCTCTCTGGCAAGCCGAGCATGTCTCGGCCCTGCTGCAGATCGCGGCACCTGAGACACCGGTGGAGATCATTCACGTTTCGACCCTGGGCGATCGAGACCTGACCGAGCCGCTGCGCACGCTGGGGGCGTTCGGTGTCTTCACCCGCGAGGTTCAAAAGGTCGTACTGGATGGCCGCGCGGATCTGGCGGTCCATAGCCTGAAGGACCTGCCGACGGACGTCGTGGACGGACTCTGTCTGGCTGCCGTGCCGACTCGCGGGCCGGTCTACGACACACTGGTGCTGCCGGCGAATGCGGCGGCGGGAACTGGCTGGGAATCCATTCCGCACGGGGCCCGCATCGGCACCGGCAGTCCCCGGCGCCAGGCCCAGGTGCGACACGCTCGGCCTGATGTGGAGTTGCTGGAGATTCGTGGAAATGTCGAAACGCGGCTGAAGAAGCTGGATGCCGGCGAGTACGACGCGATTATCCTGGCGGTTGCTGGCCTGGAACGCCTGGGTCTCGAAGGCCGAGTGACCCAGCCTCTCACACCGCCGACCATGTTCCCGGCGGTCGGTCAGGGGGCGTTGGGACTGGAGTGCCGAACCGATGATGCCTGGCTGCGCGAAATCCTGCTGCGCATCAGTCACCCCGAGACGCTGGCTGCAGTCACGGCCGAGCGTTCGCTGCTGGCGGAATTGCGGGCCGGCTGCCACGCTCCACTGGGCGTATCGACGACGGCAACTGATGCCGGATTGCGACTTGAGGCAGTAGTGCTCAGTCCCGATGGACGTCAGCGAATTACGGCTCAAGCCAGTGCCTTGATGACAGACGCCGCAGCCCTGGGGCGAACTGTGGCCGATTTGCTGAAGGCGCAGGGAGGCGACTCGTTGATCAACGACGCGAAGAATCGATAGGGTTTTCGGCAGGAGTTTTCGGTAGACGTTTTACGGTAGAAGTTTTACGGTCAATCCGGCATGACCGCCGTGAGCTCCTCGGAGACGGCTTCCAGTTGCGCCGGCGTGATTGAGGTCGAGCTGTCGGCAAATCCGACGAGGAGGGCTAAATCACAGAGGCGATTGATCCGGCGCGGGATCCCCCCGGAGAGCTCATACAGAGTATCAAATGCCGATGGTTCGAAGGGTGACTCGCTGACCCCGGCCACTTGCAGACGGTGTGTCACATAGCCCAGCGTTTCCTCGTACGACAACGGCCGCAGCAGGCACTTCACGGTAAGGCGTTCTTCGAGCTGCGGCAGCCGGCGAATGCGGCTGAGCAAATCGCGTTGACCGGACAGAATCAGAGTGAAAGCTCCGCCGTAACGCGGCTGGAAATTGAGTAACAAGCGCAGAGCCTGAAAGACCTGTGGATCGTCAATCAAATGGGCTTCTTCAATGGCAATCACCGGGTGCCGTTTCTGTTCGGCATAGTGCGCGAGGACTTCCTGAATCTGGCGGATCGTCCGGTCCAGGGAGGGTGTCTCGTGGGGAGGATCAGACTTGGCCCCCAATTCGGCGGCAATATACGCCAGCAATTCCGGGGCCGACATTTGTGGAAACAGGACGGGAATCACCGGACCGAAGTCTTCACCCAGTTCTTGCGCCAGGACCTGCAGCAGGAAGCTCTTCCCGTAGCCGCCGCCGCCGATCAGCAGTCCGGCCCCTTTGCGGTTCTCCACCAGGTAACGGAGCTTTAATAAGGCGGCCTGATGCGTTTCGCTCTCGTAGAAGAATCCGGCATCGGGACTTCCTTCGAAGGGGTTCTGCCGCAGGTTCCAATAGGCTTCGTACATGGTCTCATCCTTGAGGTACTGGGGGGACTCGCGCTGGGTGGTGCGGGCCGGTATGATCATCGCCGGCCGGCTGGCGATTGTCCCGATCACTCGTGTCTGTTGGGGATTGCACGGACGGTCTTCAGGCAAATGTTTCGATCACTCCCAATGATTCAATTCCGATCTGTTTCCAGTCCAGAACTTCATGTTCCGATTGTTTGTCGGTCAGTTGCCGCGAAATCGTAATGACGGCATCAACCGCGCCGCGCAGCCAGCAATCCGCCAATCTGGTTTCGGGGCCCAAAACACCTGCGTCAACCAGAATCATGTCGTAATCACGGCGGGCCTGTTTCAGCAGCACACGCATTGGCGCCACGAGTTGCAGCCACTCAGCATCGGCGATCGTTTCATTCAACGGCAAGAGGGCGACGCGCCCGGGATTCATCGGGACGACGGCTTGCTCCATTCGCAACTGGCCGTGTAAGACATCTCGCAGGCCGACCGTGGGCGTGTCTTCAATCAGCGATGCCAGTTGAGGATGCCGACGATCAGCATCGACCAGCAGGGCCTCGGTCCGACCTTCCAATGCCAGAATTCGCGTGAGGGTCAACAGGACTGAAGTTCGCCCAGCGCCCGGAGTGGAACTCACAAATGCCAGGGTCTTATGCCCCTGTTCGGCCGCAAACTGCAGATGCTTGGCCAACTGTCGGAACCCCTCACCGGTGAACTGGTCGAGCTGCTCGCAGATTTCCGGCCACTGCCACTGATGAGCGATTGGCTGAGCAATTGGCCGCTGGACATCAGCAGGCGTTGACTGAGTTGCGGGCGCGGTGATCTCGGTAGCGGTATATCCGACCGTCGGATTGCGATCCTTGACCGCGGTCGTTTCCGCGGGGGCCGGTTCCGAGGTACGCGAGTAGCTGGCAGTATAAATTGCTCTGCCTGCCGAGTCTGGTGCAGTTTGCACCTGGACCATGGGCGGCTCGAGGTCCCTCTCAGCTGGCAGCGACGACGGTGGTGCTGGATCCAAGTCGTGGTAGGTCGCCACCGTTGGCGTTGCGTCCGGAACTGGAATTGGCACTGCCGAGTGCTCGAATGCTGGCTGTGCCGCTGGAGTCGTCGTCGCGAGCTGCGCCTTTGCGTTGTCGGCAGGTTGGTTGTCGGCAGGGACTAGTACC
>CAZQUW010000181.1:9309-12863 GCA_964596215.1 uncultured Planctomicrobium sp.
TCAGAGGGGGTAGTCTCGTAATCGGTGGCTGCCGGGCCGGTCGTCGCGGGCGGTGGCTCAACCGCGCAGCGTCCCGCGGGGACCGTTTGGGCGACGGCCTCAGCAGTACGGCGACGTTGAAACGCCTTAACGATAGCTCGGTCGAGAATGCTCATGTTACCTCTTTGACTGGACCGCATCCTCATCAACTTCCAGGTCGATTGTTCCACTCAACCAGGCCGGCTGGCGGCCGTTCGTTTCACGTGAAACCGTCTGAATGGCGGACCTTTGTCCACTGCTCATGGGGTCATCGAAATGGACCGCTTGCGTGACTTTGGCAGGCACCTGATTGGCTTCAGTAAACGGATCGACGTATTCAGCCGGTTCGGCCCGATCGCCGTTTTCGCCGGTACTTACGGTCAGTTCCACCGAAGAATTGGCTTTCGCGGTAATGGGCGAGCTCTTCAGCGCGACAGGTCCTTGATCCACGGGGCGCAGGTTTGAAATGGTCTTTGCTGTTTCATCGCTCTTGAGTTGTTCCGGATTAGGTCCCAGGAGAATCAGCGTCACGGCACCAATGAACAAGGCCACGCCGCTGCCCACGAACAGTCGCCAGAAGACCGAACCGCTTGCGAGGTCGATAAATCGCTGCTTCGAACCTTGAACCAAAGTTTGCAGGACATTCGCTTCCGGAACGCTGAGCGGCACAATTGCGGCAGCCGCGGAGGGGGCTGAAATGTCAGCTGTCAGGGCCGCAAGTTCTCGGTCCTGCACCGAGCACAACTCGTCATCAAACGGCTTCAGGGAAGGGATCGAGAAAATGACTTTAGGCCGGGCAGTCACGTCTGATCCCAATACGCCCTCGACGCCAGCATCAAATTCGATATCGCCGATGAAGGACTTCAAGGAGCCTCGGTCCGCAGGGATATCTGATGTTGAATGCACAGCGCCCGCCGTCAGGTGTTTTCGAAGTAAGCTCGCTGTCGTCCCAGTCAGGCTGGCAGTCTCTGCTCAGCGGCACCCAGAACGGCCAACGCGACTCACAACTTGTCAGGGGCTTCAGGTGACTCCGCGCCAAATTGCGGGGGCCTGGGGCCTCATCAACGAAGTTCTCTGGCAGCCGCATCGGCGGATGCCTTGATCCGAATATCGACGTGACGACTGCGTCAACTTTGACGAATGTAGCGATCGTGCAAGAAAGTTTGCCCATTCCGTATATTCGGGCTTGCAGACCGTACCGCGGGGCTCATGTCGTGTTGTTCAGGTCCGCATTCGAAATCGAGGTGGGGCAGATCGCTTGTAAGTGAACGCAAGGCTGGAAACAATCTCCTCCCAGCATGGAACCAGGCACACATTGTCGACAATTCCTACTGGTTCACCGATCCTTTATCCCTTCAGGAGTTCCCGTGGAAAAGTCTCAGATTCGGGCTTCCGTCGATTTTGAACGTTCTGGAATTCAGCACGGAAACCTTTATGTTCCATACTCTTATAATCTGGGTGGCTGGGCGAATGTCATGTTGCCCGTCACTGTGATTCAAGGTGGTAAAGGTCCCACGGCCCTGGTAATTGGAGGCAACCACGGAGACGAATATCCCGGTCCGGTGGCCATCATGCACCTGATGCGGCAGCTGAAGCTGGATGAAGTTGTGGGACGAGTCATTCTCCTCCCCGCCCTCAGTATGCCTGCGGTGAAAGCCTCAACCCGGCTCTCCCCCTTGGACGGCAAGAACATGAACCGCTCTTTCCCGGGGCATCCCCATGGGACGGTGACGGACATGATTGCCCATTATCTCACCACCGAGTTATTCCCCCGTGCTGATATTGTGATTGATATTCATACGGGTGGGCGAAGTGTCGACTTCTATCCTTGTGCCCATATGCACTTAGTGGAGGATCGCGAGCAACGCCGCAAGATGGTCGGTGGCACACTGGCATGGAACACTGACTTCGCATTTTTGTATGCCGATATCGCCGGTCACGGCTTGCTGCCCGTCGAGGCCGAGCGGCAAAACAAAGTCGTCATTACCACGGAAATGGGAGGTGGCGAACCGATCCCTGCGAAAGTGCATCGGCTGTGCCAATCGGGTCTGCGAAATGTCTTGATTCATCTCGGTGTGGTTCAGGGCGAATTTCGGACGCGGGCGCAGCAGGGTCTGCCCCCCACGCGTTGGGTGCAATCACTCGACTGGCAAGACTACCGCTTCGCCCCTGAGTCGGGCTTATATGAGACGTTAGTCGATCTGGGGACAGAGGTTGCAGCGGATCAGCCAGTCGGTCAAATTCACTTTGTGGAGCGGCCTGATCGCGAACCGGTCCAGGTTGTCGCCCCCACGGCGGGGGTGCTGCTGGCGACTCGCGGCCCTTCCATGGTCGCACAAGGCGATTGCGTGGCCTGCATCGCGCACGACGTCGACCCGAAAATCCTGCAATAGTCATGATTCCGGAGCCTGACTCTCCACAGTCAGCGTTTCCTTACTGTCCGCAGCCCAACTCCGCTGAGTTAGGGCATACGACTTATGCAGCCCGGTTACCCAGCGTAACCGGGCTGCTTCGCATTCCAGCTTGCACTACTGACTTCCGATGATGCCACCCGTCTCGGTTGGCATGAGTTGTCCGTTTGTAGCGACGTTGCAGACTACGTCTAGTTGACTAATCAAGAAACATGCGACGAGTGCGCAGGATGGGTGCAGTAGCTCAAGTGGGGTGGATAGGGGCGACGAAACTATAGGGGCGACGGGCGAGGCCCGCCTGGACGGAACTAGACGGTGTAACAGGATTTTCAGTGAAAGGACATCGGAAATGAGGAAGTTGCCCTGGATGCCTCTCCTTGCCGCTCTGCTCATGGCGTTGGGGACAGGATCAACCGCGAATGCGGGGTACTGTGGTGGTGGAGGCTTCAATCGCTGCCCATCAGCCGCGTGCGCTCCGTGCGGCGATTATTGTCAAGCGAAAGTGAGCTGCCAGACCTACCGCACGGTCCGTGAGGTTGTCTGGGACAAAAAGGAAATCACGTGCTGCAAGACGGTCTTCGACCAGTGCAGCGAACAGGTCCCGGTGACCTGTACCCGCAATGTGTACGAGACGCACTATCGCGACGTCTGCTGCACGGTTCGCCGGCCGGTCTATCAGACCTGCTATCGCGAATGCACCCAGACAGTGCGTCGGCCGGTCTACACGACTTGCTATCGCGAATGCACGCAGACCATTTGCCGGCCGGTCTACCAGACCTGCTACCGCGAATGCACCCAGACGATCTGCCGCCCGGTTTACAACACTTGCTACCGCACGTGCAACTACACGGTCTGCCGACCGGTGTATAACACCTGCTACCGCGATGTGTGCTGCACCACGTGGCAGACTCAGACGCAGACTTGCTACCGCACTGTCTGCTGCACCGTGCGTCGTCCCGTGCATGAAACGAAGACGATCGAAGTTTGCACCGGCGAATGGAAGACAGAATCCTACCATGTACCTGGTCCCGTCGTGACCAAGTGCGTGCAGGATCCGGGAACATGGGAATTGGATCCCTGCACCGGCTGCTGCTGCTACAAGCCCGGCTGCTGCCGCCAGGTTCA
>CAZQUW010000182.1:0-12829 GCA_964596215.1 uncultured Planctomicrobium sp.
GTCGGCCGTTCTTCCGATATTCATATTGAAGCCGAAGAAAAAGATATAAAAATAGATTGGTCAGAAAAAAGACCACGGCTCCTACATCGGACTCACCACGGTCTGCGAATACCATCACCGCCGTGAATCCCACCATCATCAGGAATCCGCAGGCAACGTATGTAATCACCGTATCCAGGAAGGCCGCGACGACACGATCCCAGAAGCCGGCATATACCAGCGGCCCCTGGGAATTCTGATTATCCGCGAATGACTCCGGTGCCAGATCCGAGGCGGGCGCGGCAAATGGGTTCCAATCCTCGTCAGACTTCACAACCAGGAAACCTATTTGCTGGGGATTGAGACGGGACCAACAGGCCCGGTCGTTGCCGACCGAACGCGGGCAGCAGATACCAGGTCATTGACTGAGCAAGTATCTCGATATGCAATCTTGGCCGCAATCGCAACTTTGGCGATGCCCGATGATCACACTTCAATCAATTCGCGGCTCGTCGGCACCGTGCTATGCCCCTTGACCACAATCGCACCCGCCATGATGTCATGCAGGGCCTGCTTGCGCTCTGTGAAGGGCTGTATCAAATAACCAATACCCAGCAGCACTGCGGAAACCATTTTACCGAAGTGGCGACCCGTTGCCCGGCCGAATGAGAGCTGCTGCCCCGATAAATCCAGAACCCGGATGCCCATGACGCGTTTGCCAATCGTGGCCTGCGCATCGGAACATTCCTGCAATGCCGAGTATAACCAGACGAATACAATGGACAGCAGATTCAGCCCCGCCTGCATCAGCGCAATCGTTCTTTGGTCGCCCTGTCCCCCGGCGACAATCGAAAAGCCGACGACCAGCCCCACAAGAAACATGCAGATCTGGGTAATAATTCCATCCACGAGGACCGCACCGAAGCGAGCTCCAAAGCTGGCGTAGACGAACTTGCCCGTGGTGTCGATGTAGATTTCCGGCGCCAGGTCTGATTCTGGAGCGGCAAACGGATTGTAATCGTCCTCAGAATTCAGAGCCATGAGTACCTCATGCTGGTGATGAAACGAATCGAGAGTGCTGTGCGGATGCGCATTATAAAAAGAATATCGTCAAGTGTTCACACTGTCAAACAAGCCATCGAGTTCCCCCATAGCGACGCGTGGAGTCCAGATTGTATGGCAGCCTGCCGAGTTCACTCGTGACGCTCCGCGATTGCTATAATACGGCTGGTGTCGGATTCCAGTCGCGGGCCAGGTGAAGGGAACATATGATGCTCGGACGAACCTCCCGTCGTGATTTTCTGCGGACGACCGCCGCCAGTGGTGCCCTGGTCGGATTGGGTGATGTTGCATTTCTCTCACAATTGCGACCCGTCGCCGGTGAAGAATCGAAGCTCGATCCCAACGTGGTACGGTTCGATGCGGAGATCGAACCGGTCGTCAGATTGCTGGAAGAAACTCCTCGCGAACAACTGCTGGAACAGGTCGCCGAACGTATTCGTGGCGGGCTCAGTTATCGTGAAGTGCTGACCGCACTGCTGCTGGCCGGCATCCGCAACGTCGAACCACGGCCCAACGTGGGTTTCAAGTTCCACGCGGTGCTCGTCGTGAATTCGGCCCACCTGGCCAGCATTTCGTCCCCTGTCGAACACCGCTGGTTGCCGATCTTCTGGGCACTGGATCAATTCAAGGAGTCGCAGGCGGCCGATGAGCGTGAGCGGCACTGGACGATGCCCGCGGTCATCAACGGCAAAGTTCCCCCCGCGGACAAGGCCCGCCAGGCATTCATTGATGCCATGGACCACTGGGACGAAGCCGCCGCGGATGTGGCTGCGGCCGGGCTGGCACGCACGGCGGGCATTGATGAAGCCTTCGAATTGCTGTACCGCTACGGAGCCCGCGACTTCCGCGATATCGGCCACAAAGCCATATATGTCGCCAACAGCCGGCGTACGCTGGAAGTGATTGGCTGGCAACACGCCGAACCGGTGCTGCGTTCGCTGGCCTATGCCCTGCTGCAACATGAAGGGGGCAATCCCTCCCAGGGCAATGCCCCGGCCGACCAGCCCTGGAAGCGAAATCTCGAACTGGCGGCCAGGCTGCGTCCCGACTGGCAGACTGGCAAGATCGACTCGGCCGCCACGACCGACTTGCTGGCGGTTTTAAGACAAGGCACCGATGACGAAGCCTGTCGCAAAGTGGTGGAAATCGTGAACTCAGGCGTCGCACCGCAGTCGATCTGGGACGCGTTACTGGTTGGCTCCGGCGAACTCCTCGCGCGGCAACCGGGCATCGTCCCGATTCACGCGGTGACTTCGTCGAATGCGTTTCTGTATGCCAGCCAGGAAAGCGATCAGGACTCCACGCGACGCATGCTGCTGCTCCAGAACACGGCGTTCATTCCTCTGTTCCGACAGGCCATGGTCTCGCGTGGGAAACTGGCCGAGACGCGCCTCGACACGCTTGAACCTGCAGCGCTGGAGCATACCGGGGCGGAAGCTGTGGGCGAGATCTTTGCTGACATCAGCACCGACCGGCTGCAAGCCGCCCGTAAGCTGCTGGCCTATGTGAAAGACCATCCTCAGCCTAAAGAACTGATCGATGCCGCCCGCGTGCTGGTGTTCCTCAAAGGCACCAACGCGCATGACTACAAATTCAGCTCGGCCGCCTTCGAGGACTTCCAGCATGTCTCGCCCGCCTGGCGAGACCGCTATCTGGCGGCCAGCGTCTTCAATCTCCGCGGCTCCAGCGGGCCAGACAACCAACTGGTGGCCAGAACCCGCGCGGCACTGAAGTCGTAGCCTCCAGCCACGCGATTACAACAACTCGGAAATCGGCTCACCGTATGGCAGGATCGGCATGGGGCGGCCGCTGAAGTCGGGGAATGACGTGTGGTGGTAGTCGATTCCCAGGTGGCGGAAGACGGTGGCCCACAGGTCGTTCGGAGTCAGGGGGCGGTCCTTGGGATGTTCGCCCTTGGAGTTGGTCGAGCCGATCACCTGCCCGGTCCGCATGCCCCCGCCTGACACCAGCATCGACATGGCCTGCGGCCAGTGATCGCGACCCGGCTGCAGCACGCCGGTCTGGCTGCCTACAACGGCATTCAAGCGGGGTGTGCGGCCAAACTCGCCGGTGACCACCAGCATGACCTTCTTATCGAGCCCGCGCTGATAGATGTCTTCGATCAGCGCCATGATGGCCCGTTCGTAAATGGGGAACCGGAACAGTGCGTCCTTGTAAATATGACAGTTGACACCGTGCGAATCCCAGTTGTAGACGGTCTCCTTCGGCGCGGCCTGGCCCGGAGGAACGGGGTTCTCCATGACCACCGTAACAAAGCTCACACCCGCTTCGACCAGGCGGCGAGCCATCAGTGCCCGCTGGCCCCACGGATGCCGACCGTATCGGTCGCGAACCGCATCCGATTCCGCAGACAGATCAAAGGCTTGGCGCGCCTTGTCGCTGGTGAGCAAGTCGAGAGCCCGCCGATTGAACTCATCCAGCGCCAGCATCGACCCGCGAGTATCGACATCGCGGCGGATGCGGTCCAGGCCCGACAGCAGTGCGACTCGATCGTCCAGCCGACCTTCCATTTCACGGGCGAGTGACAGGTTTTGCACCTGGAACTTCGGCGCATTGGGATCACCAACCACCGAGAAGGGACGATGATTGGCCCCCAGGTACGCAGCGCCGAAGCCATACGTGTCGACGTTCTCGCGGCCGGCATCGGCCTCCTGAACATAATTCGGAATGCCCAGGTTGCGGCCTTCACGCACCTTGGCCACCATCGACCCCACCATGGGATGAGTCGTGATGAAGTTGCCAGGATCCCCAGGCGCCCGGCCAGTCAGGAAATGCTTCATGCCGTCGCCGTGGCCGGCATACTGGTGCGAAATCGAGCGGATGATGTTGAACTTGTCGGCGAACCTGGCGTGCAAAGGCAGATGCTCGCTCAAATCCATCCCCGGCACAGTGCTGGGAACTGGACGGAACTCGCCCCGATAGTCCGAGGGGGCTGCCGGCTTCAGATCGTACATCTCCATATGCGGGGGGCCACCTGGCAGCCACACGAAGATCACCGAGGTGTCCGCATCTTTCGTGGCCGTCGTCGCGGCCTGAGCGCGCAGTCGAAACAGATCCGGCAGTCCAAAGCCAGCCAGGCCCAATGCCCCCGCCTGGAGCAAGCTGCGTCGAGAAATTGGCCCGGAACAACGCTTTTGCTGTTCAATCATGATGAAGTCCAGCGAGTAATCGGGGGCTTGCGGGGTGGAATCGATACCGTCGACTGTCGATTCAACCTCAGTGGCAGGCATCAAACTGACTTAACTTGGCCAATTACCGACAATTGCTGTCGCGCGGCGAGTGTCACCACTATACACAACCAATAAACAGATCTCAATGGGTCTGGGCCGCTTCGTCAAGTTCGGGGCAGGAAGGGGATTACTGCGATTGTGATGGGCGAGAGGCTCTACAGGCAAAGTGTCGCGCTGCGGAGTCTGCCGCCCTGGAGATTGTACGACTGACAAACAACGGTCAGTTGGGCCGACAGGTCGCGTTTGCGACGCCGTCCAAGGAACAACGGGGCAGGCTCCGGTACATCAGATGAAGTGTCGACCCGGAACTATGGCTTCAGGTGCCGATCAAAAAACGCATAGGCCACCTTGCGGACCGCTTCCGGGAAGTCGTGGGCACAATCGGGATAGTTGGCCTGCAGTCGGTCCGAAGCTCCCAGCAGATCGTAAATCCGCTGGGCCGAGGCGATGCTGTCGACAACGCCGGAGACCTCGAAGTTGCTGTCTCCCTTGGGTGAACTGGCCAGAAAAGCACGCGGGGCGAAGGCGGCCACGATCTCGGGGAAGTCGAAGGGGACGAGGTTCGGATTATTCGCGTAGGTCTTGTTGATCAGCGGCATGTAGCGGTCACTGGTCCAGCCTTTCAACTGCCCTCCATAGTATTTATGAAACCGGGTAAATCCGCAGTTCGAGACCAGCGCCTTGATCCGCTCGTCAAATACCGCGGTGAACATGGTGTTGTGCCCCCCCAGTGAATGACCGATGCACCCGATCCGCCTGGGATCGACGTGAGTCAGGCCCTCCAGCAGATCGATGGCCCGCATGTTGTCCCAGATCGCTTTCATCGACCCGCTGAGATAACCATGTGCCGGCGCGAAGTCGTATTGATAGTCGCCGAATGAAGGATAGTCGGGAGCCAGTGTGACATAGCCCCGCTGCGCGAGATGCAGGGCATAGTGCAGATTGGGACTGCCACCCAGTCCTGCGGGCTCTTGCTTGCCAATCTGAATCGTCTGATGCAGGCATAATACTGCCGGCAACTTGTCGGCCGGTTTGCTGGCAGGCCGGAAAAGATACGCACTGACGCGCGTGTCGGCTTCGGTTTGATATTCGATCTTCTGACGAAGGATGCCGTCGAGTGCTACTTCATCCAGCTGTTTCACATTCAATGGCTCGAGTCGACTGCGATCGGGAAGTTTCCCCATGACCACCTGCATGTGCGAGAGGACATGTTGCCTGCGGGTCTGCCAGTCGCCGGGTGTGAGGATGGGCCGGGGGTAGCCGTTCGCATCCAGATAGTACGACAAATCGGAATGTTCCGGATAAAGCAACGGCGTAGCAGGCGCGGACTGGCGAAGCATTGAATGACTCCCCTGAAGAATGAATGAGCTCCGATATGTTATCGCTGGCTGCTGGCGGGTGTCACGTCTCCCGGCCCGGCGTCAGTCAGATGTGTTCATTTTGGCAAAGACGGTTTGTCGCAGTTGGGTGCGAGCTGCAGGGTCTCACGACAGCTGGGCGTCGGAAAATTGTCGGTGCGAGCAAAAAATAAATCATTTCCCGGTGATCTGTTGGATGATTCCTTCCGATCCCGATACTGACCGAAACGCTGATTTCTGCTTGTGTGCGGGCCCAGGATGCAGTTCGAGCCGATACATTCGCAGATGTCGCCGTTTTCGTAACATTATTAACTTGCTCGGTTGTTTCGATGTGAGTCTGCGAGTGCCGATTACCGGCTGTATTGTCGACAATTTGATTGACATCATTGTTTAGATTGTTGACAATCTGTTTGGATCTTATTGTCCATTTAAAATTTGTACATGAACGAGGTGTTGCATGGGAAATCGAAAAGCTTTTACGTTGATTGAACTGCTGGTGGTCATTGCGATCATCGCGGTCTTGATCGCTTTGCTGTTGCCGGCCGTGCAGCAGGCGCGCGAGGCAGCCCGGCGGGCGCAATGCAAAAACAACTTGAAACAGTTGGGAATTGCCCTCCACAACTATCACGACACGTTCAGCGGATTGCCCCCCGGTGCGATTCAGGTTTTCGAAACCAATGCCCAGAATGAGGCCACCTGGATCTCGATGATCCTGCCCTACATCGATCAGCAGCCCCTCTACAATCGCGCGAACTTCAGCTCGTGTTTTGGCTGTGTGGCCAGCCCGGGCAATCCGGCCTACGAAATTGTTTCCCCCCTGATCCCGATGATGTTGTGTCCCTCGGACAAGGATGTGGGAATTATGTGGGGAGCCTATCGTCGCGGCAATTATGTCGCGAATGCCGGAATGGGGCCGCTGCGTAGCGTCAGCCTGCCCAAGGATCCCACGCGGACCTCCGGGCCCTTCACCATGAACAGCAAGACCCAGATGCGAGATTTCACTGATGGAACCAGCAATACGGCGCTGGTCACTGAAATCATGAAGGTGGAAGGCACGGATGTGCGTGGCGTCATGCATTATCCCGAAGGAGCGATGTACGAACATGACCGAACGCCGAATACCGGTATTCCGGACGGGGTCCGCTCAGGCGGCTGTGTCTCAGTCACCCGCGCACCGTGTACCGGGACACACTCGGCGTACAATGACCGTCAGATCACCATTTCGGCCCGCAGTCAGCACATCGGTGGAGTTCAGATCCTGATGGCTGACGGGAGTGGTCGATTTGTGAGCGACAACATCAATCTGGCAATCTGGCAGGGATTGGGGACGCACGATAAAGGTGAGGTTCTCGGCGAATTCTAGTCGCCCTCTCCGACGTCTCTGGCTGTCAGCAACTGCTGATCACAACTCCCGTTCAAGAGTGCACGTCTGACCGCGCAAGTTGATTCCATCTCTGCGACCTGTGTGCAGAGATGGGATCTCCACGCGCATTTTGACAACTGCGAGTATTTGTCTTTTCCCAGGATTCCAGGTGGTCGAAACTGGCTTTCAGGCCGTTTCATTCGCTTAGAGTCTCCGATTTCCCTTTTTAATTCAGGCGGGGAGTTCTTGATGTTGTTAGTGCGATTAGCCGCGGTCGGCTGCTGTCTGACTGTGCTGTGCAGTGTGCCGGGTTGTGGTGGCGGTGCTGCAGGCAGGTCCGCGGTGCAGGGGACCGTCAAATTTGACGGTCAACCGGTATCTCAGGGAGTCATCGCCTTCATTCCGACCGGCGCCACCCGTGGCCCATCAACGGGAGCGGAGATCAAGGCTGGGAAATATCAGATCCTGGCTGACCAAGGGCCTGCGCTGGGACCGCACCGCGTCGAAATTACGGCCACAAGAGCAGGGGAAGCGACTGAGGTGAAGGGGCTGGGCCAGGGGGGAGGACCTTCAGGCGGCGGACCGTCGGGTGGTGGCAGCGCTGCCAAGATCGAGATGTACATCCCCGAGCAGTTCAACAAGCAGTCGACGCTGGAGTTCGTGGTCAAAGCCGGCAGCAACGAGGCGAACTTTGATTTGAAGTCCAAGTAAACGACCGAGCGGAGCCGAATTCGCGGGGCGGTCTGCCGGGACCGGTTTGATATGGTCACTGGTCGACTGCCCCGTCATGGCTCCCGGCACGTCTCCGGAGCGGAATTCCCCGACTCTTCTTTCTTCTTAGCACCGCGTTCTCTTGCACGGTGCCACGCAGCTTCTGCAGTACGTGAGGTCCGGGTAGGGATCTGGGTGCTATCTGTATTCGTTACGCCCAGTACAGTAGTTACAGGCCCTAAATTCGGATTTTTCCGCCCGTTGCATAAATCGCTCGCATTGCGCATATCACGAAGGATTGGCGCGCTAAGCATAACCGGGGGGAGGGTTGCCGGAGTCCGGTCGCTTGGGCTGAATCTGATGTGCCTGCGTTGCCGACTGATCCGATTCCTCTAGTGGGAACAATCTGCACAGACCTGACGTTTTTAGGTCGTGCAGCAATTGTTTGCAACATGCTCAGACGCGGGATTCACGCGTTTCTAGGGGAAGATCATGCTGTTCCGATCGAAACTCTGTCACTCGGTGATCACGGGCCTGGCATTTGCCGCCCTGCTGTCTGGATGTGCCGCCGGGCAGAACCGGCGGGCACAGCGCACCCGGATCTGGCCGGAGGCCTGGCCACAGCCCTTCTGGAATCGTTCGGAAGCTCAACCCGAGTATCAGCCGGTGCCGGCAGATCCCTCGGGGTCTCCCTATCAGCCAAATTCACCGCGGGGATTGTATGTGCCCTCCGGGCCGGCTCCGGAATCGAAGCTGGGCTTGCCGGTACCACCTCCGCTGCCGCCGGGAGGCGACGAACCCCGACCCGCACCCGAGGCCGAGCGTCTGCCGGTGCCGATCCCGCCCGATGGGGATGAGTTCGATGTGTCGCTGGATGCACGGTCTGGCCGCCGGCCCGCGGTGATCGCTCCGCCACCTCCGCCGGAACTGAGCGAGATTCCGCCCCGTTTCGCCGAACGGACCGAAAATTTTGATCGTCGCCGGCAACTGGTGGATCTGCAGACACCCGAGGCTGATCTGGATGAGCAGCCCACGAATCGGAATCTGGAACGCTCACCGGTCGACGCCTTTCCACAACCGCGACCGGCGACCGACGACCTGGATCGCGGCCCCGGCCACACTCCGGCACTGGACGGCGATGAGGAACCACTGCCGACTGGAGTCGACCCCAGTGCCCATCGTCCCGCCTCCGGACTGCCTGGTCCGTTACCCCGCTTGCGCGAACCGGACGAGTCCGACCTGAGCTTTCCTGGCGTCAACAAGCAAATGAGTGGCATCGGCCGCACGCGTTCGCCCAAGGTTGATGTGGCGGCGGCTCACTTGAGCGTGCGGGGATTTCAGCTGACACGCGATGCCCGCAGCGGAACTGAGGCATCCATCATCAGTGCCCAGGATCTGCGACGCGGACAACATCTCGTTGTGCAGACCGAACTGGATGGCCTCGAAAAAATCGAACGGAACGGTGATTCCATCACCCGGATCACTTCGCACATTGAACTGCGTGATGCTCAAAATACAGCTGTTTACCACACCGACAAACAGAGCGCCGCCGAAGTGAATCAGGCCGCGCGCGATTCCCGTCATCTGAGCCAGTGGTTGACGATCCCCTCGCGACTGAAAGCCGGAAACTATTCGCTCCAGTTGATTGTGCAGGATGAGGTGGCTCGGCAGACGGTCACTGTGGAAATGCCCGTGACGATCCGGTAACTGGAAACTGACGGAAGTCGAAGGCCAACATCCTGTGCCCACGTCATGATCCCAGGTCTCCAGCGGGATTTCGTCGGTGGATTGCCATGTCACCTGGCTCGCGGTGGCCGGGGCTTGGTCTTGGGACGGAAGAGAGTCAGCAGGATCCCGATGATGATGATCATCGGCAGGAGGATCAGGATCATGCGCTTGGTCAGCGCGATCAGGATGACCGAACCCACGATGATGGGGGCGAGTCGTTCCCAGCGGACGTGTTCGCCGGACTTGGGAAGTGCCAGGAACAGGGCCGTCATGACGACCCCGATCCGCAGGGTGGCCGATTGTGCCGAGGTCTGATCGGGAAACCAGATAAAGCAAACCGCTGAGGCGCAGAGGCACACGAGGCCAATGACGCCTACCAGCGGTTTGTTAATCGGTTCGGGATGGCTCATACTTCGTGGATACTGCTTCGCGAATCAGGTCTGTTCGCGGCGATCGACCTGGGTCCTCTCACAAGGCATGTGGTCGCGTGTTCACATCTGCCGTGTTCAAGCAGCTCTAAACTGACGCAGAGGTCTTGTGAGCGTTCATTAGTCTTCCATCACGGCTTGTTCTTTGGAACTGGCCATTTCATTGACCATGGCTTCGTACTTCTTGGTCAGTTCCTGCACTTCGTCTTTGCAGCGGGTGCAGTCGTCTTCGCTCAAGACCTTGTCTTTTTCCGCGGTGTCGGCGTGCTTGTTGCCATCCCGGCGGATGTTGCGGATCGAGATCCGGCTTTCCTCGGCGAATTCCTTCACGCGGGCGACCAGTTGGCGTCGGCGTTCGGTCGACAGGGGCGGCACATTGAGCCGGATGACGCGGCCATCAGAATTGGGCGACAAGCCTACGTCACTCGCCTGGATGGCCTTGGCGATCAGGCTGAGGGCCGTGGCATCGTACGGCTTGATGACGATCTGTTGCGGCTCGGGGCAGCTGACACTGGCCATCTGTTTGATGGGCGTCTGCGAACCGTAGTAATCAACACGGATCGAATCCACCAACCCGGGAGTCGCGCGGCCGGTGCGCAAGCCTTGCAACTGCTTCGTCAGTACTTCCACCGCCTTCTCCATCCGCTCTTCGGCGTCGAGAAGAATTTCATCCTGGTCCATGTTGGGGTCAATCCTTGTAGGTAAATCCTTGAAGGGGTCGTCTATGCAAGAGGCGTCCGGCAGCGATGAGACCGGCGGGGACATCTACGTCCACCACACCGCCCGTTGAGGTTCGTCTCGTGAATCTTACGCGAACGACGCCGCTACGAACAAGTGCGACACGCGGCCGCTGTCGCCGGGGCAGAAAGGCTGTGTGTCTCTGCATTTGAGGATCTCAGTGGCCGGCGAGCGGGTATCGAATCAGGGCCGTTTTAACGATCCATGGACCAGCCTGCGTCGACTCTGGCGCTGAACGGACAGAGGGGATCGGCAAGCTGGAGAAGTCTGAAGTTTGGTGCTGAATAAGGGGACGCCAGAATTCAATGCCAGTCTGAGTCAGGTCGGCCCTCTTTCCGCACACCTTTATTTCCCTAAAAACAACAATGCGATCCGGAATTCGTTTGACGGATAAAAATGCCCTAATTAGAGTTGAATTTGCGGGTTGACTGGAATGTTCTCCTGTTCGTTCGTATCATCTGCCAGGCGGGTATTGCGAGGTACTCGGAAGATGGGAACGTAACGGGTCCGCATGACGAACGACAATGATTCGCGAGCTGAAAATCACGGGCCAGTGATACTCGGTCAGTGATGCTCGAGTTGTATGATTCGACCGATCGCTTGTGAACAATGGAATGTTCCTGGAATCGTGTTTGAAGTCGTTCGGTGGCTGGTCAGACCGCTGCGGTGGAAAATTGCTACCGTTCGCCAGGTTGTTGAGACTCGCGCTCGGCCGTCTTCTTGCCATCGCACCTGATTTCGTAGGTGGTTGCCAACTTCTGGTGACCTGTTTCTGAAGTTCCGTGTCGATCCGATCGCCTGGATGGCAATGGACTTCAATTGTGGCATGTCAAGGAGGGAACGGCATTATGTCGACAGTCATACTCAGCGATGAAGATCTTGTGGAACGAGTGGTTCGCGTCATTCACGAACGCACTGGCCGTATGGTTCGCGGGCTGCGAGTTGATGTTCAGCCGGGGCGGGTCGTCCTGCGTGGAGTGAGCCCCTCCTATTATTACAAGCAGCTGGCCTCGCACGCGGCCATGGAAGAACTCGCCGGTCAGATGGTGACCAACGAGATCACCGTTGTCTAAACAGTTGCCTGATTTGTCGAAATGCGGCATTGAACGCGTGACACGATCAGGGTGAGTGGGGCACTGCTGCTCCACTGGCCTGTCGTACGCGATGTGGCATCCCTGCCACGCTCCGCGCGCATCGCGTGGTGGCGGATCTCCTGTTAGCTGGTCGTTCCCCACGAATTCCAGCTCTGACCCAGATTGTTGAATGATCACGGCACACCGCCCAGGGACCTCGATCCGTCGGGTCGCCCCGCGCTCTGTCTCAAGTGGTGATCCCTCACAGACTGCGGCGCGCGCTTGCCTTCCGAATCGCGACGATGCACAATCAGCAGCTGGTCGTTGGCTGTAATGCTGTGCTTGTGGTTCCAGGAGAATCCTAATATGAAGCGTTTTGTGGCTGGTTTGGCGGCGTCGGTCGTTTGTCTGACGCTGGTAAGCGGTTCGTTTGCTGAGAAGCCGGAAGCGAAGAAGGGGGACGCAAAAGTGGCACCCGCCCTGAATTTCACGATGGACAGCCTGGAGGGGAAGCCCGTCAAGTTGTCGCAGTACCAGGGTAAGGTCGTCCTGATCGTCAACGTCGCCAGCAAGTGCGGCTTGACCCCCCAGTACGAAGACCTGGAAGAAGTAAATACGAAGTACAACGAAAAGGGTCTGACGATCCTGGGCTTCCCCGCCAATGAGTTCGGGAAGCAGGAACCGGGCACCAACAAGGAAATCGCCGAGTTCTGCCAGAAGAACTACGGGGTCGAGTTCCCGATGTTCTCCAAGGTCGTCGTGAAGGGTGAAGGTCAGTGCGATCTTTACAAGTTCCTGACCTCCAAGGAGACGAATCCCAAGTTTGCCGGCGACATCAAGTGGAACTTCGAAAAGTTCCTCCTGAATCGTAAGGGCGAAGTGGTGGCGCGGTTTGAGCCCAAAGTCAGCCCGACCGACGAAGTCGTCGTCAAGGCGATCGAAGCCGAACTCGCGAAAGAATAATTGGTGACTTCGTAACCAGATCATCCAAGAACCCGGCACCGCAAGGCCGCCGGGTTTTTTGCTGCCCGGTACGCTGGGAATACCACGAAATATCCGATTGCCAAACAGCAGAGGCAGGGCGAAGCTCCCGCCGACCCCAAATCGATAACCCATCACGCGCTCCGCGATACAAAAA
>CAZQUW010000183.1:0-11242 GCA_964596215.1 uncultured Planctomicrobium sp.
GAAGGCAAAAGTGAGCGGCACTGCAGCGCGGCCGTACAGTGAGCATAGCCTGCCGGGCCACGGTTGTTAAGAGATTCTGCCATTTCGGAGGGAAATAATCGCGGACACCCAGTCACCCGAGGTCTCAAAACGAAAGTCGCGTACCGAAGGAAATCCCCTCCCTCGGTACGCGGCCATGATTTTTCGATTTGGAATAGTCTCAGCCAGCAGTGGATGTTGCCGAAAATCGACGCGCGCGACAGAGACGCCGAGCCGGCCGACGGATCTCAGTCGACCATCGGAATATTGAACTCGTTGCTGCCCGCTTTCGCTTCGAACGTCAGTCCGCTGGTGTTCGGATCGCGGTACTTCTTGGGAATTTTGGGGTTGTCCTTGGGTGCGTAATTGGGGGGCAGCGGGGCGGGAGGGGGTTCTTCAAATGGCACCACCGTGACGTTGTACTTTCCGGGGGGCAATTCGGCGATCGTGTAGGCTCCGGTCGCATCAGTCTTGCCCACGCCAGCGCCACCGTTGGCCGGGGATTGCACCTGGACCTTCGCGTCTGCGACAGCCTCACCTTTATAGGTGACTTTCCCTTTCAGCCCACTCACCGGCTTCGAACTACCGCATCCCACAAGAGTTGCGGCAACTAGCAGCATTGCACACAGCCCAACATAACCTCTCAGTTGATTCAAATTCACGAGCCCACTCCTCAGGAAAGATGAAGGACAATCACAAAGCCAGTTGCAGAAAACTGGGCCGACCGAGACGCCAGCCACTTGGGAATCAATATCGCAGTCGCTGCCTCGGCCGCAAAACAAAAGAGAAATCCACTGCAATAGCACTGGATTTCCCTCTGTTTGATTCCGCCAAGCTTAGTACTCGCCCAAAACGGCTCCGTCCCTCATGTTGGCCAATTTCATCAGGGTGGCGAAATTGATATTTTCAGACAGGAAGACAACGGTGCCGTCACCGCGCAGGAACTGCGCCCCTCCTACATGACGTGAGGAGAACGGGGTACTGCTCTGGTAGGGAGTTGCGGCCCATTGCAGGCCAGCTGCCATGTTGTTGATGGCATAGGCCACGTTGGTCAGTGGTCCGCAGAACTGATTGGCATTGACCCCAGGATTGGTTGATTCACCGGCCTGATAACAGCCCGCCCAGGCACCGCCACAGTAACCTGAGCCGCGATTATCGGTCACATTGTCGACCAGCGGACGGCCTTGCTCGCCCACCATAAGGGTGTTGGAAGAACCGTCGAGGATATCACGCATCTGGGTTTTGCTGTTCGCTGCGAGGACACCATTGTTGACATACCAGCCATACACCATGCCGGTATTGACCGCCAGAATGACCGAGGTGTTATTGGGGTCGTAAACCGATCCGCTGATGCCCACGTAGTTCGTTCGCTGCACAGTCAGCCCATCGTTCGGATGCGCTGCATAGGTCGTCATTTCGGAAGAAGGACAGTTCAGTGAAGGCACCCGGATCTGCGGCAGGAACGCCGTCATCGCGGGGGTAATGGTCCCTCCGTTGGCGGTAAAACTCGAACTGAAATTCAGCTGGTTATATGCTGCTGCTTGATCCATATAGGGGAACAGCATGACCAGAAACGATGCGCGTCGAGGATACAGTCCACCCGGTGGGAAGACCGAAAACGTATCGTGGTAATTGTGCAGAGCAATACCCAATTGTTTGAGATTGTTCTTGCACTGACTGCGCCGTGCCGCTTCACGGGCCTGCTGTACTGCGGGCAGCAGTAACGCGATCAGCACGGCGATGATGGCAATTACCACCAGCAGTTCGATCAGCGTAAAACCCAACCGTCTGTTTATCGAACGCATGTGACACCTCCCAAAACACGAGATAAGAACTTCGGAATCGATTCCGAAAGAACAACAAACAGTGATCTGCGTATTCCCGGCTCGTGGTTCCCTCAGCCGGGGAGAATGTCGACGTCATCGACGCCGATCATGTCAAAAGCTTCGCTTGATTCTGAAAATCTGGATGAATCGTAACGGCAGGCAAATCGGATGACTGCCACCAAACACATGGTTCAGCATCTGCTGCGCTCTCGCCTGGCAAACAGTAAACAGATCGGCAGATCTGCCGAATAGATCAACGTCACCACAGCACCAACTTGTGCACACCCAGTACCATGTGTACTTATCAGTGCGTACTGAGTTATCGACTGCGTCAATAGCTGTTATTCTGCATATTGCTTAGGCCATTTGCAATCCTAAGTCGGTCACCGGAATTTTCTGCACAGGTGGGCCGATCGCCGTAATAGCGGGGGATGGACTAGACGCTCCCATTACAAAACGAGAATAGGAGGACATTGATCAGCAATCAGAGTCACCACCCTATCCCCGGCCTCACGGCACGGGGCTCACCAGGAATCTTACTGGAGTTCCTCGTTCACCACACTTTGCCGCTATGCACATGAGCTGACTCAAACGGATTGCCGGTGTTTGTCGGGTGTATCAGATGGGCGCCATCGTGGGTGGTAAAGAATCGAGGGCTGCACTGCCCTGGAACCAGTTCGGATCGCAGAATCGGGCTGAGCACACAGTATCCCTGAAGGGGATTCACACCACAGCCTGGGGTCGCCGAGTTCTCTCGGCGCACCCTGGTTCGTGATCCCCCAGAAATCCTGACAGATGCGAACCACCCGTTGACGATCTGTGTCTTTTGCCGTAGACTGATTTAAAGAAACTTTGAGCCAGAGGAATTTTCCTGTGCCGAAAATGATGCTAGCCCTGAACCTGCTACTACCACTTCATGTGGGCCGGTCTTAGGTGCGCGCAGCGAGAAAACCCGTATTTCCGCTACAATCCCAACCCTGAGACCTCTTCGGTCTCAGGGTTTTTTTGTTTTTCCCGGTGTGTTGTAATGGCCTCAAAGTGTGATCAGACAGATTACACGCCATTCGTTTTAAACTGGAGTTGGCAGCGATGTCGGACAACCATATCGTCATCTTCGATACGACGTTACGGGATGGAGAACAATCCCCCGGTTGCAGCATGAATACCAAGGAAAAGCTGCAAGTAGCCGAGGCCCTGGTTGAGCTGGGCGTCGACATCATCGAAGCCGGTTTCCCCATTGCTTCCCCTGGTGACTTCGAAGCCGTGCAGGCCATCGCCCGCAAATATGGCGATCAGGCCGTGATTTGTGCGCTGGCTCGCTGTCGGGACGATGACATCGACCGCGCCGCCGCCGCGTTGCAGGATGCGAAGCAGAAACGCATTCACATCTTCCTCGCCACGAGTTCCATCCATCGGCAATTCAAGCTGAAGATGGAAAAGCCCGAGATCATCGCCAAGACCATCGAATCGGTGCAGCGGGCCCGGGCCTTGTGCGACAACATCGAGTTTTCCCCCGAAGACGCCGCCCGCACGGAGCTCGATTTCCTCTGCGAAGTGGTCGAGAAAGCGATCACCGCCGGGGCGACGACGGTCAACATTCCCGACACCGTGGGCTATGCGACCCCCGCCCATTATTTCAAAGTCATCGACACGCTGATCAAGAATGTGCCGAACATCAAGCAGGCGGTGATCAGCACGCACTGTCACAACGACCTGGGCCTGGCAGTCGCCAACAGTCTGTCGGCCGTGGAAGCCGGGGCGCGGCAGGTCGAATGCACGATCAACGGCCTCGGCGAACGGGCCGGTAACGCCGCCCTGGAGGAAGTCGTCATGGCCCTCAAGACGCGCTACGACTACTACGGCTGCGACACCAAGATCAACACGACGAAACTCTTTCCGACCAGCAAGCTGGTATCGAAGATCACCGGCATGCAGGTGCAGCGGAACAAGGCCATCGTGGGGCAGAACGCATTTGCCCACGAGGCCGGCATTCATCAGCACGGGATGCTGCAGGACCGTTCGACCTACGAAATCATGCGTCCGCAGGACGTCGGCTTCACAGGCACGAATCTGGTCCTCGGTAAACACAGCGGCCGGCACGCCTTCCGCGACCGGATTAACTCGTTGCACTACCAGTTGGACGACGCGGCTTTCGAGCAGTTGTTTAACGACTTCATCGTCCTGTGTGACAAGAAGAAGAACGTCTACGACGCCGACATTGTGGCGTTGATCGAACACCGCGCCGCCGAGCGCACCGACTTGTGGAAGATGTTGCGGTTCCAGGCCTCGGGGGGCACCGGGACGATTGCCACGGCGGCGGTCGAAATTCAGTTTGGTAAACAGGTCCCGCGCATGGGGGTGTCGATCGGGGACGGCCCCATTGACGCCTTGTTCAAAGTGCTGTGTGAACTGACAGGTTTGCAGGCAGATCAGCAAGACTACCAGGTCCGCAGTATTTCGACCGGGGAAGATGCCCAGGCGGAGGTGCACGTCACGCTGACTCACAGTCAGCAGACGTTCCACGGCCTGGGAGTCAGCACCGACACGCTGGAAGCCACGGCGCTGGCCTACATCAGCGCGTTGAACAAGATTGCGGCAGCGGAACCTGGGGAATAGCGGTCGCTGAACTGCTGCGGGGTTGGTTGCACCACGGAGACACGGAGAATACTGAGTGTTGGGCTGCCCTCAGTGCGATCGGTGTCTTCTCGGTGCAAAACGAACAAGGCCGGGAGCAACTTCACTGACAACGCGACGGCGAATGTGCCCCTCACCCCCGGCCCCTCACCCCCGGCTACCAGGGCGAGGGGAGCGAGTCGCTCGCGAAATTTGCGACGGTCTCTAAGTTCGCCTGTGCCTTTTCGTTACCAAATCCGGCCGCGAGTCGCCCGATTTCACAGGCGAAATGGCATTGGTCGGAACCCGTTTTTCGAGATCGCAAATTCCCGCAAGCCCCCGAGTCGCCGTGATCCCTTGGATTGGTGGGTCCACCGCGGACGGCTTGGCTGTTGCTCCGACTGGTTTCACCTGCATTTCGCCTCTATACTAGGTGACTTGAGCCGCAGCCGTTGGAAATCCGGGAAAATTGCGGCAATCTTGCGATCAGATCGGCCACGAGACGTCTATGCGTATTTCTGAAATCTACCGGCCGGGCACTTTCGGTCTGAGTATCGAAATCTTCCCCCCCAAGACGACCGACGGCGATGTGTCGCTGTTTGAGAACTTGGATCGCCTGGCGAAATATCAACCCTCGTTTATCTCTTGCACCTATGGTGCCGGCGGCAGCACCCGAACGCGGACGGTCGAGCTCTGCACAGAGATTCAACGGCGGTACGAAATCGCCGCGACGGCGCACTTTACGTGCGTCGGTGCCACCCGGGACCAGCTGCGTGAATGGCTGACCTATGCCGCGCAGCAGGGTGTGCAGAACATCATGGCCCTGCGTGGCGATCCGCCGCAGGGGCAGGAGCAGTTCGTGCAGGTCGCCGGCGGCCTGCACAATGCCAATGAACTGGTAGCGCTGATTCGCGCCGAATTCCCCGAGTTAGGTGTCGGGGTGGCTGGTTATCCCGAGAAACACCCCAGTGCCCCGGACCTGGCGACCGACCTGCTGAATCTCAAACGCAAAGTCGATGCCGGCGCGGACGCGGTGTTCACGCAGCTCTTCTACGTGAATGACCACTTCTACCGCTTCCGGGACGAATGCGTGCGGTTGGGAATCAACGTGCCGCTGGTACCGGGTATTATGCCCATTACGGAATTCGCCCGCATCAAACGCATTACGTCGATGTGCCAGACCGACTTCCCGCAGGACCTGGCCCAGCGCCTGGAAGCCGTGCAGGATGACAAGCAGGCCCAGCTGGAAATTGGCGTCGACTTTGCCATCGAGCAATGCCGCCAGCTGATCGAGCAGGGAGTTCCCGGGATTCACTTTTATGCCCTGAACAAGTCGCACGCCTGCGAGATGATCCTGGACGCACTGGACTATGCCCCGACGGCTTAGTGGAGGCCCTGGCTTCGCGCGGAACTCATCATGAATGCTACCGTAACAACCACGACGATGACGACGGAGGAACTGTTCGCATTGCCTGACGACGGCATTGAGCGAGATCTCGTTCGCGGTGAACTGCGGGAGTACCCAATGACGAAGCGAAATCGCCAGCATAGCAGGGTCATGGTTGCCGTTGGACACATCCTGTTATCCTGGGTCATTCACAAAAATGTGGGAGGCGAGGTTGCCGCGGGTGAAGCCGGAGTCCGCTTGAGACGCGATCCAGAAACCACAGTGGGTATCGACGCAGCCTATTTCTCCGCCAAATCCCTTGCAGGGATGCCCGCCAACCAGCCCTGGTACGACGGCCCCCCAGAGCTCGCAGTCGAAATTCTTTCGCCATCTGATACTCATGAAAACGTGGTTGATAAGATCAATCTGTACCTGGACTGCGGCGTGGCGGTCGTCTGGATTCTCGACCCGGATTTCCAGACGCTGACCGTTTATCGCCCGCACACCGCCCCCTTGATGTTGAGAGTTCACGAAACCCTGGATGGACATCCCGAACTGCCGGGCCTGAGTGTCCCGGTGCGAGATTTTTTCCATTGAATTCCCGGCAACTCGATCAATGCGAATCCGATGAGACCGAATGTATTGGTCGCTGTAACCGGCCGAACCTCACCGCACCAATCAACATCTTACTGACAAGATCTTACTGGCAACGCCGCCGACTCAACCGCATCGCCGTCCAATCCGTGTTTCATCCGTGTCCACCCGTGGCTGACGCCTTCCTCACTCTAAACAATCTCTCCTGTCCACAGTCCTTTCAATAAGCCGATTTGCCCCATGCCTGCTGAATCCTCCGACCGTCTACACGAACTTCTCGCTCAACGTATTCTCGTCCTGGACGGGGCGATGGGGACCATGATTCAGCGGTATCAGCCGACTGAAGAGGTATATCGCGCCGAGCGTTTCAAAACGCATCCGATCGACCTGAAGAACGCCGGCGACGTGCTCGTCCTGACCCAGCCCTGGATGATTCGGGAGATCCACGAACAGTACCTCGCGGCCGGCGCGGACATCATTGAAACCGATACGTTCAACGCCAATATCATCTCGCTGAAAGAGTTTCAGCTGGATGATTTAACATACGAGATCAACAAGACCGCCGCCGAGCTGGCACGGGGTGCGGCCGACAAGTTCACGAAGCTCAATCCGCACAAGCCGCGGTTCGTGGCAGGCAGCATCGGCCCGACCAAGGTGATGCTCGCCTTCAATGCCGAAAAGCCCGGCTTCCGCCCCGTGACCTACGAGGACATGGTGGAGTCCTACTCGGTGCAGATCCGCGGCCTGATTGATGGCGGCGTCGATCTGCTGCTGCCGGAGACCTCGTTCGACACGCTGAACATGAAAGCGTGCCTGTTCGCGATTGATTCGGTCTTCGAGGAGCGGGGGATCCGCCTGCCGGTCATGGTATCCGGCACGATCTTCAACGGCGGACGGACGCTGACCGGCCAGTCGGTCGAAGCGTTCTGGACGTCGGTGTCGCACTTCCCCATGCTGACCGTCGGTTTGAACTGCGCCCTGGGACCGGCCCAGATGCGCCCCTACGTCGAGACGCTGGCAAACCTGGCGCCGAAGTACATCAGCTGCTATCCGAACGCCGGTATGCCCGACGGCATGGGCGGATTCGATTCCAATCCGCTGGAAGTCGCCACCAACCTGCGCGAGTTCGCGAAGAATGGCTGGGTCAACATCGTCGGTGGCTGCTGCGGCACCGATCCGGACTTCATCCGCCAGATTGCCGCGGCGGTGGAGGGGATCAAGCCGCGCACCCCCCCCGATGTGCCCAAATGGTCGGCGTTCAGCGGCAAGGAACGTTTCGAACTGCGGCCGGAATCCAATTTCATGATGATCGGCGAGCGGACCAATGTCACCGGTTCGCGCAAGTTTGCCCGGCTGATCAAGGAAGAGAACTTCGACGAGGCCCTGGCGATCGCGCGCCAACAGGTGGAAAACGGCGCGAACATGATCGACGTCAACATGGATGAAGGGTTGCTCGACAGCGAAAAGGTGATGACGCGGTTTCTGCATCTGATCCACGACGACCCCGATGTCAACCGCGTACCGGTGATGGTCGACAGCTCCAAGTTCAGCGTCATCGAAGCCGGGCTGAAGTGCCTCGACGGCAAGGGAGTCGTGAATTCGATCAGCCTGAAAGAGGGCGAAGCGAAATTCCTGGAACAGGCCCGCCTGATCCGGAAATACGGCGCCGCAGTCATCGTGATGGCGTTCGATGAGCAGGGCCAGGCGGTGACCGCCGACCACAAGGTCGCGATCTGTCTGCGGGCTTACAAACTGCTGACCGAAAAAGTCGGCTTCCCGCCGGAAGACATCATCTTCGACTCGAACATCCTGACCATCGGCACGGGGATGGAAGAGCACTCGAACTATGCGGTCGAATTCTTCGACGCGGTGAAGAAGATCAAGGAAGTCTGCCCGGGCGCGAAGACGTCGGGTGGTGTGAGCAACGTCAGCTTTTCGTTCCGTGGCAACGAGGTCGTCCGCGAGGCCATCAATGCCGTGTTCCTGTACCACGCCGTCCGGGCCGGTCTCGACATGGGCATCGTCAACGCGGGGCAGCTGGCAGTCTACGACGAGATCGACAAGCAGTTGCTGGAGTACGTCGAAGATGTCGTGATGAATCGCCGTCCGGACGCGACCGAACGGTTGATTGCGTACTCCGAGACGATCAAAGCGAAGGCCGACAAATCGACTCCTGATGCCGTGGAAGAATGGCGTCTGGGAACGGTCGAGGAGCGCCTGTCACACGCCCTGGTGAAGGGGGTGACCGACTTCATCATTGAAGACACCGAGGAAGCCCGGCTGAAATATCCGGCTCCGCTGGAGGTCATTCAAGGTCCGCTGATGGACGGCATGAATGTCGTCGGCGACCTGTTTGGTGCGGGCAAAATGTTCCTGCCGCAGGTCGTGAAGAGTGCCCGCGTCATGAAGAAATCGGTGGCCTATCTGCTGCCCTTCATGGAAGCGGAAAAACTGCGCACGGGACAGGTCCAGCAGGCCCGGGGCAAGATCGTCCTGGCCACGGTCAAGGGGGACGTGCACGACATCGGCAAGAACATTGTCGGCGTGGTCCTCGCTTGCAACAACTATGACATCATCGACCTGGGTGTGATGGTCAACTGCGAGAAAATCCTCGAGACGGCCCGCAACGAAAAGGCGGACGTCATCGGCTTAAGCGGCTTGATTACGCCGTCGCTCGATGAGATGGTCCATGTCGCTCGCGAGATGGAACGGCAGAAGTTCGAGATCCCGCTGTTGATCGGGGGCGCGACGACTTCCGCCAAGCACACGGCCGTGAAGATTGCGCAGCAATATCATGGTTCGACGGTGCATGTGGTCGATGCGTCCAAGAGTGTGCCGGTGGTCAATCAGTTGATGGACCCCACGCGTGCTCCGGCATTCGACACCGAGAACCGCCGCCAGCAGGAACGCGATCGACAGCGATTCTCACAACGTCAGGCACAAAAACTGGTGCCGTATGCGCAGGCGTTTCAGCGCCGATTCCATACGGACTGGGCCGACGTGCGGATTGACACCCCGGCATTCCTGGGGGTGAAAGTTCTCGACGACTATCCGCTCGAAAAACTGGTGCCGTACATCGACTGGTCGCCGTTCTTCATGTCATGGGAATTGAAGGGGAAATATCCAGCGATTTTCCAGGACCCGAACTGCGGTGACGTGGCCCGGAAACTGTTCGATGAAGGGCAGGAGTTGCTCCAGCAGATTATCCAGAAGAAATGGCTCCAGGCACGCGGCGTGTACGGCTTCTGGCCGGCCAATTCGGTGGGAGACGATATCGAAGTTTATTCGCCGGAAAGTGCCCATCTGCCGTACGACAAACGGACGATCATCAAGAAGTTCCACTGCCTGCGACAGCAGTGGGAACGTGTGGGTCAGTCCGATTTTCGATCGCTGTCGGACTATATCGCGCCGGTCGAATCGGGTCGAATGGACTACATCGGGGCGTTTGCCGTGACCACGGGTGTGGGCATGGCCGATCTGGTCGCACACTTCAAGCAGGAGAACGACGACTATCAATTGAATCTGGCGCAATCACTCGCCGACCGGCTGGCGGAAGCCTTCGCCGAAGCCCTGCACAAGCAGGCTCGGGACGATTGGGGCTATGGCCGGGAAGAGGGGTTGTCGACGGAGGACCTGATTGCCGAGAAATACCGCGGCATCCGACCGGCAGCCGGCTATCCCGCCTGTCCCGATCACACGGAAAAGCGGACGCTGTTTGATCTGTTGCAGGCCGAAGAGAACACGAGTCTCCAGCTGACGGAAAACTTTGCGATGTACCCGGCGGCAGCGGTTTCGGGGCTGTATTTCGCGCATCCTGCCGCACGCTATTTCAGCGTCGATTTGATGATGAAGGACCAGATTGAATCGTATGCCCAGCGCAAGGGCTGGCCGATTGCCGAAGTGGAACGGTGGTTGTCTCCCAACCTGGGCTACGAGCCGTAATCGATAAGGTGCTGGCCATGAAGACACGAGCACTGCGAGTTCACCCCGGATTAGACGGCTCCAGCCGGCTGACGCGGCTCCGCAATGTGCTGTGGCAGCCGGGGACCTATAGCCTCCAGGGGACGGAGGTACTCTTCCTGCTGGGTTGCGGCGTACTCTCGGCCCTGTCGGTGCTGCTGCCGGAACTCAAACTGCAGGTGCCGGGCCATGCCATCCTGCGGGCCGTCTTCGGCATGGCCTTTGGCCTGGCACTGGTTCCGCGACTGGGAGCCGGCACCGTGATGGGAGTGGGGGCCTTCGCCACCACGCTGATCTGCCGTGAAATGGGCCAGGGCAAAGATGGATTGGGGTCTCTGACCAGCCTGTGTCTGACCGGCCCGTGCCTGGATGTCGCGTTGCGGTATGTGCGGTCGGGTCCGTGGCTGTATATCGGACTGATGGGTGCCGGCCTGCTGAGCAACATGACGGCGTTTGCCGTTCAATACACAGACAAGGTCTGGCATTGGACGCGGCTGCTGACCGGCAGTGGGGGCGGAGGCGGCATGGGAACGGGGGGCGGCGGGGGTCGCGGACTGATGTCGTGGCTGGCCATGGCCAGCTGGACCTATCCGTTGTTCGGGATTACGGCCGGGCTGATTAGCGCCGTGGTGTTGTTTCGATTCCGAGACCGGAAGTCGGATGGTAGTGTCTGAGGGTATGACGGCCGACAGGGCCAGGGGTGCTTGCCGCTTTGCGAGTGGGGCACCGTTTATCACCCCTCATCCGCCAATTCGCAGCTACTCGACTTCCACAGTCAGGCGGACTGCTTTGTGCCCCTGGTGGGCTCCGATCGATGCGGTAAATCGCTGCTGGCCGTCCCAGG
>CAZQUW010000183.1:11342-12801 GCA_964596215.1 uncultured Planctomicrobium sp.
TTGTGCCCCTGGTGGGCTCCGATCGATGCGGTAAATCGCTGCTGGCCGTCCCAGGTCACCTGGCAAGCCCCTTGCTCACGCTGGGGAATCAACAGCACGTCGCCGACCTGCAGCTCATCCAGTTCGGACGGCGACAGTGAAATGGGGGCCAGGGTGGCTCGCAACTGCACGGCCTGGGTACTGGGAACCGCCGCCAAGGTACCGGTGGCCGATGTCCCGCAGAGTTGCTGACAAGCCGCACGCGGAATGCCCAGGCTCAGGTGGCCGCTGATCCCCGAGCACCGCACTTCGAAATCAAACTGCACGATTTCGCACGACAAGTAGACCGGAATACCGGCGATCCAGTCGACAGTGGAATTGACCGCTTTCACCTGCCAGGCTGCGGCAGCGGACTGGAACAGCGATTCGCAGAGACCGGTGATCAGGCGGCCGGTCAATTGCTGTTCGAGTGGTCCGCGGAGACGCCGCGGCGGCTGGGTGACAGGTTCGGTGCCTCCCAATACGCAATCCAGATGAGCGGCCACCAGCGCATCGTCGGCAGCAATCCAGACAGGACAACCGTGTTCCCGAGCGGTGACCTGAAACCCCTGCCAGCCGGCGTGTGACGCCACGAAATCGCGCAAGCGTACGACGGCCAGTTCTGCCGTGCGGAGCGTGAAGCGACCGGCCAGGGATTCCGTCCACGCCCCCGACCAGCTCTTGCCCAGGGCCGCCTGCCAGGCTTTCAATGCCGCCAGTTCCACCCCATCCACCGACATCGGCAAGGTGAACTGGTCCGCCGCCCGGATGGGATCAGGGGCTGCAGCAGACCGCCCCCGAGGCTCCGCGCCACCCCCGGCCAGATCGAGTCCGGCAAACAGCGATTGGATCTCCGAGGGACTCAGCGTTTCCGACATGACAAGATTTCCAGAATATTGCAGCCCCCTGGGGATCAGGTATCAATGATCAGGGCAACTTAATCAGCAACGCATCACACCAGTCGGCGTGGTCCAGGATATCCCCCTGGTCGGCGAAATCGACGGTCAATGTCAGTTGTTTGACCTCTTTCAGCGGCAGGGGACCGACGGTGATCGCAGGAGTCTTACCCCGCACGAGGTCGCTCGTAAAGACCGGTTTGCCATCGGCCAGCACGCGGAAGATGACGCTGCCACGACCTTCCGTGACCGCATCGATCCCGATCGTGGCCTGAAAGGCCGCGTATTTCTGGTCCAGACTGTAGGTCACCAGCGATTGGCTGTGCATTCCCAGGCCGCGTGCATATTCCTTGCGGCCCAGTCGCAGCGGCCCCCCCACCGCATTCTGATTGCGCCGCAGCGGCCACTTCCGTGAGAGGTAAGGGGTCGAAACGTATTCCTTCGGTTCCAGTTCGGACAGGAACGCGACACGACTGCCAAGAAATTGCAGCGAGACCAGATGTTCCACCGGGAAATGGAGCGCCGGCCCGAACGCCGCCCGGCAA
>CAZQUW010000184.1:0-12736 GCA_964596215.1 uncultured Planctomicrobium sp.
CGGAGTTCGTTGTTCGGCAGGCGGCTTCTGGTAAACTCAGTACTCGCTAACCGTTTGTTCGAACGAATCCACTGCTGGTTTTCGTTCTTGCAGTAACATAATTTGCCGCGGAATTGCGATCGTCACCCCATGACAGTCCATATCGAGTTTTTTGGCATCCCGCGGACGCGTGCCGGGATTGCGCAGCTGGATGTGGAAGCTGGATCACTGGGTGACGCTCTGGAAGCGATTGGCGTGCAGCTTCCCGGATGGGCCGAGGCATGTCTGTCGGGCAATCAATTGCAACGAGGACTGATTGCCAATTTGAACGGGCAACGGTTTGTTTCGGATCCGCTCACTGCGCTGAAACCGGGTGACTCGGTGCTGATTCTGTCGGCGGATGTCGGTGGTTGATTCCGGGGGATCGAATGCATTCCAGCCCCGAGATCTTATCGGGCTTAATTCGTGATTACGATTGCAGTCATCCGCCGCTGACTGGCGGAAAGCACGCGACATCTGAGGCCGCAGTGAGGGCTTGCTGGTCGCTGGCGTAATCGTTGCCCACTGCAATCAGCAGGCTGGAAGCGATGGGGGCCAATGCCGGGTACGCGTTTGTTAAGGCCGTACGAACGGCACCGACAGTCGCGGGTTCTGTCAATTCAATTGTTACCTGGCCTGCTCCGGCGAGGTCCTTGGCCCGGGCGAACAGTTTTACGGACAGCTTCATAGTGCAGCGATCAATTTGAGGCGATGAATTTCCCGCGCGGTGCAATCCCGCGATGCAGTTCATGAAACCAGCAAGGCACGCTTGTTTGGCTGGAGTCGGGTTTTCAATTCCGGCATCAGCCCGTAAGCCAATGCCAGCAGTTGCAGGGGATGGATCGTCGGGATGGTTGTGCCTTGCTCCATCTGCAGCTTGCAGCTGCTGCATTCAGTCACACCGACCTTGGCATTTGATTGCCGCAAATTCGAGATTAGCCCCCAGCCAATTTTCAGCGAATTGCGGAAATTTTCAGCCGCCAAACCGTAGCTGCCGGCCATCCCCGAGCAACCCTTATCGATTGTATGGACCGTCAATTCGGGAATCAAACGGAGCAACTCCAGCAGCGGCGTTCCCTGGTTGAGGGCTCGCAGATGACAGGGCGTGTGATAGGCGACTTCCAGCGGCAGTGGGCTAAAATCGGTCCGCAGCTTGCCTGCCAGATGCAGGTTCAACAGGTAGGCCCCAATCTCGATCGTATTGTCGGCAATGACATCCACATCGGGATGATCCATCAACGCCGGGTACTCCTGCCGCAGGCAGAGCGCCGCGGTCGGTTCGGTACAGATAATCGGGATTCCCTCGCGAGCGAACTCAGCCAGCGTCTTGATGTTCTTGGCCGCCAGCTTACGGGCCGAGTCCAGGTCACCCGCGGAGATCATCGCCATGCCCGAGGCGACCTGACCGGGAGGCACATACACCGAGATCCCGTGATGCCGCAGTACCGCCACCAGGGCCTGGCCCAGTTGCGGATCATGCCAGTTCGCATAGTGATCGACGAAGTACACGACGGCCTGCTGCTCATTCCAGCGCACCGGGCGTGTCAACAACTGCCGGCGTGCATATTTCAAGAACGATCGCGGCGCGATCCGCGGCAGCTTGCGTTGTCTGGCGATCCCGCCAACCTTCTCAAGTGCCCACCGCGCGAGCCCATTTCCCAGCAGCCAGTTCGACAATCGCGGTGCCAGTCCGGCGATGCCGCCGAATGAATGGACGCGCGACAGCAACCACTCAGCCCGGCTGAGCCCGTGGGCAGCGACATAGGCCGCTTTCGCCTCAATCATCATCTGCGGAATATTAACGCTCGACGGACATTCCAGTTCGCATTGCTTGCAGTTGAAACACAGGTTGGTAATCCGCTTCATATCTGGCGAAGTTAAATCGTCCTCACGTACCTTGCCGAGTGCGTAGTTACGCATCAAGTTGGCCTTGGCCCGCGGAGCCGCCTCCTCGACAGGATCGAGCCGGAAGATGGGGCACATCCGCAATTCGGCATCTTGCGTGCGACACGAGCCACAGCCATTGCAGCGGGCGGCCGCCAGCGCCAGTTCGTTCGGCTGCCACTTCAACTGCAGATCGACGATGCTTGGCACAGCGATGTTTTCCGGACGCAAATTCTTGCTCGTCAGGTGCGGATCATCCGTGATGATTTTGCCCGGGTTCATCAGGTTGTGCGGATCGAAGATGTGCTTGATCTCGCGGAATACACGATACAGCGGCCCGTATTGGTCGGCAATAAACGCACTGCGTGACAACCCGGCAGCGTGCTCGCCCGAGATCGTTCCCCCGACCGCGTACACTGCCTGGTAAAGGTCGCGGGCAATGTCTTCCAGCCGGCCGGCATCGGCGGCGGTCGGCGACGGCAGGAAGGGACGCAGGTGGATCTGACCTGCAGCCGCATGCGAATACAGCGAAGCCGTGACATGGTGCCGCTTCAACACATTCTGAGCGGCCACGAGAAATTCCTGCAGGGCTGCCGGCGGAACGGCGATGTCTTCCACAAACGGCAAGGGACGCGTGGCCCCCTGCAGACTGCTGAGCAACGGCACCACGCGATGCGGCAACGACCACAGGAATTCTACTTCATCGTAGGTATACGCGACATGGGCCACGACCGGCGCCGGGGACAGGTGCTTGAGCGACAGCAGCACCTGCCGAATACGGTCGCGGCTTTGTTCTTCGGTAAAGCCGACTTGCTCCACCATCAAGGCGGCTTCCGCCACTGGGGAAATGATATGCGCAAAACGCGGGTCGGCTTCGCGTCCCAGGCTCAACACGCGCCGGTCGAGCAAATCACACGCACTGGGTTCGCAATGAATGATTTCCTGCACGGCCTTGGCGGCCGTTTCCATCTGCGAAAACAACAATAATACCAGGGCGCGATGGGCGGGTAGTGGGGCGGTATGCAACGTCGCCGACGTAAACAGCCCCAGCGTGCCTTCAGAGCCCACCAGCATGCGCGGCAAATGTAGTGACGATTCGCCCAGCAGATTTCGCAGGTAGTAGCCACAACGATTCCGGATTAGCGGCGGCTGATGCTGCTTGATCAATTCGGAATTGTCGCGCAGCAATTGCGTCACACGGCCGATCAAGGACCGCTTCAAGGCCATCGAACGGTTCAACGGGAGGCGGCTGTCCGAATCCATCCCGCGCGGAGGAATCGTATCGAGCAGTTGTGAGAGCGGTTCATCGCCGAACTCGAGGCACTGTCCATCCGCCAGTACCATTTCGACACGCAGCACGTGGTCGCGGGTTGATCCCACCCGCACCGAATGTGACCCCGCTCCATCCACGGCCAGCATGCTGCCCACGGTGGTGACGTCGTACCGCGAAGGATCGGGGGGAAAATAGCGCTCAAACGGGCGCAGCACGGCATTGAGTTTTTGCAGCACCATCCCCGGTTGCACGCGGATTGTTTCATCCCCGATGCTCAGCGTGCGGCGCATGTAACGGCTGAAATCAATCACCAGGCCGCGGCCCAGCGATTCCCCGGCCACACCCGACCCCGAACCGCGGCCAATAACCGGAATACGCATTTCAGCGCAATACTTAACGACCGTTTCTACATCGTCGCGATTCCGCGGATAGACGACTCCCAGTGGCGCAATCTGGTACAGACTGCCGTCGCTGGCGTACATCGAAACGGTCAGCGCGTCGCAACGGAGTTCCCCCGCCAGCAATCCCGCCAGATCGTCGACGATCCGTGTCTGTTCGTCGTTCATCAGTGATTAAGTCTCAAGGTAGTCAGGATTCAAAGCGAGAAAGTTGCGACGGGTGGTACCAGAAGTGAGTTCCTGCCCGATCAAGATTCAATGGCCATGTGATTCAGTCAGGAAATGTTGCTGGCGATGTTTGTCGACGCCATGTACTGAACAGGGTGTCACAGGCGTGCCCGTGTTCTGGGACCGCAATTAGCACCACCGCACCGGCAATTCCCGCGGTGCGCCGGCGCATTACGTTAACAAGCCTCTATCGATTATCACCATCCAGGAGATTGCCGAACATCCCCAATACCGAACCTTCTTCTCGGGCGCCGCCGCGCTGGGGTGCGGCGGCATAAATGCGGCCCGCCAGGCGCGAGAACGGCAGCGACTGCAACCAGACGTCTCCGGGCCCTGTTAACGTGGCGAATACCATTCCCTCACCACCGAACAAGGTATTTTTCAGGCCACCTACCCACTTGATGTCATAATTGACGCTGGGCATGAGTGCGACAAGGCAGCCCGTGTCCAGTCGCAGGCTCTCACCTGGCTGCAGCGTCCGTTTGACCAGCGTTCCGCCGGCATGAATCAGGCAGATCCCGTCGCCGGTCAACTTCTGCATGATAAAACCTTCACCACCGAACAGTCCCGCGCCGAACTTCTGGGTGAAGGCGATACCGATCTGTACGCCGCGGGCCGCGCAGACGAATGAATCCTTCTGGCAGATCAGTTCGCCCCCGAGTTCATCCAGATGCAGAGGGACGATTTTTCCTGGGTATGGCGAGGCAAACGCGACTTGTTCGCGCCGCTGGCCCTGGTTCGAGAACGTCGTCATGAACAATGATTCGCCGGTCAGCACGCGTTTGCCGGCAGTCAGCATCTTGCCCAGAAACCCCTGATTTTGTGCCGCCGAGGGGTCGCCGAAGACCGTTTCCATCTTGATGGACTCGGTCATATACATCATCGATCCCGCTTCTGCGACGACCATTTCCCCCGGGTCGAGCGTGACTTCGACAAACTGCATTTCTTCGCCGAAAATCTCGTAATCGATGACATCGGCGCGACGACTCGTGGGTGGTTTGGGCGGTCCCTGGCTCGCACGCACGGCCTCGGCGATCGCGCCGACGTGTTTCGCTTCGGTCCAGTCGGACAAGCCGGGGCCGAAAACGAGAGTTTTACCCCCTTCAGCCCCCGGCAATGCCTTGATCAATTCGGTCAGCGACAAAGGGCCAACAGAATTCGAACCCCGCGCGTAAAACCAACCAGTGTCACCAGCCATCAGGACCTCCAAGCGAATTTCAACCGACGCAAACCGAGTCTATGCTGCTGCTTGCGCTGGAATGATAGCTGGCGTGGCATAGTTCGAGAAGACGAAGGGAGGTGAGAATCACGAATGACGAAACCAGAATGACGAAAGCATGTCGAATGCCCCAATGACGAATCTCGAATAAAGGATCCAGAGGCGGCGATCAGCAACATGCCGGCACGCGACATCCAATATTTGGTCACGGGGATGTGGTCAATCATTCGTCAATCGGGTTTCGTCATTCGTCCTTTCCGCACCTCCCAATCTCGCCAGTCTGCCACTATAATCTGTACATCGATACGATCCCAACTTCCTCTCCTTGCAGCCCGATTTCGCCATGTATTTTGCCAATCCCTGGGGGTTACTCGGGCTGTTTGCGCTGCCGGCGATTGCGTTTATTCACCTCTATCAGAGAAGGTATCCGCCGCTGTATGTCGGAGGACTGTTCCTGTGGGCGACGGAAACCCAAGTCCGCATGCCGGGCCGGCGACGTGACCGCTTGCCGCTGACCAGGACGCTGATCATCGAACTCCTCGCAGCGCTGATCTTATCGTTCGTCCTGGCAGATCCACGCTTTGGCGAATGGGACAAGGCGACCCATCTGGTCGCCATTCTGGATCATTCGGCGTCGATGCAAGGGCAAGCCACGGGGGAACCTGCATTTCGGGACGCTGCGATCCAGGAATTAGAGCGGCGTCTGGCGAAGCTTCCGCGACAGAGTGCCGTGACCTTGATTCGTACCGGTACGCCCCCCGTCACATTGATCCGACGAGGAACCGTCGAGGAGGCCCGGCAGGTCCTGAAAACGTGGCAGCCGACGGCGCCTCAGCATCGGATTGAATCGGCCTGGGAAGAGTTAGGAGAACAATTAGTCGAAGAGTCAGGCTCGATCCTGTTCCTGACAGATCAAATGCCGGAACCTCAACGGATTCCCAAGAATCTGGAAGTCGTATCTGTCGGTCGTAAGCTGGATAACGTCGCCTTCGATGCCGCACGCTGGACTTTTGATTCCGGCACGGGCAAAGGGACCGTTTTTATACGACTGCAGAACTTCGGCCGGACCGCGGCCGACTGCGTGCTGGTCGCAGCCGCCAAAGGTCAGGAGATCCTCAGGCAGCCGCTGGCGATCGCAGCTGACAAGGCACAAGCGGTGGAACTCCCCGTGCCTGGTGGCTTGGGGACGCTGACCTTGTCGATCCAGAAAACGGAGGACGGATCGCGGTTCGACAATCAGATTCAACTGGTCGAACCCAAAATCCGAACGGTCAAACTCGCAATCCAGCTTCCTGCCGGAGACACCCGGCGCGAAGTGCAACGAGTCCTGCGGATTACCCCGGATGTCAGCCTGACCGATGTGGCTGCAGCACAGCTGATCATCGGGCCCGCCGGAACACTGCCTGAATCCAAACCCAGTCTCTGGTGGCTGGGGATTGGCCCGCTCAGCATGGCCGAAGCCGACCGTAACGCCGCAAAAGATCTGCTGGGACCATATTTGATCGATAAGCGACACCCGTTGACCGAGGGGGTCGTCCTGGGGGGCGTGGTCTGGGGGGGAGTACAGCCGGTCAAGTACGACGTCATCCCCATCATCAGCGCGGGGCAGACTCCGCTGCTGGCCCAGTTGCGCGGCACGCAAACGACGGCTTTTGTGCTGAACATCGATCTGGCGAAATCCAACATCATCGAGAGCCCCGACTGGCCAGTGTTGCTCGACAATCTGATCGAACAGCGCCGAGATGCCCTGCCCGGACTGCGGCGCTGGAACTATCGCATCGGTGAAGTCGTCCGCTTCCGTCTGTTTGAGGGTTCCGATTCCTCCCCGACCGAACCGCTGACGCTGGTGACTCCGTCGGGCATACGGAAGCTGCCGCGTGACAGCATCGTCGAAATCGGTGATCTGCAGACACCTGGAATCTATCAGCTGAAATCCGGGGAGACCGCCACAGGCCAATTGGCGATCAATTTCTTCGATCCAGCGGAATCGGACCTGCGGAATCTGTCCCCAGGACGCCACAGCCCGCACGTCGCGGCAACCGATTCCGGGATCACACTCGACAATCCCTACACGTGGGCGATCTGGATCGGGACGATTTTCGTTCTGGCACTGTTATTCGCCGATTGGTTTACCCTGCGCCCCCGGCCAGTCAATTAATTTCGTTCTACGGTCGGTTTTTTCGACCACATTAAATATGATAATCGGACAAGCTCGATAACAGACTGCAGCGTGCCGAGGGTCAGGCTGAGAAACTTCGCTGGAGGTGCACTGGCAGGAACATCGGGCTAGTATGGCCCATACGACCGCTCATCGTTACGACAGCCTTCTGATTAGACCGCCGAGAAATCGCAACTATGAACACTTTACCGCGTGAAACCGTCCTGGCGCTGTACCGCCAGATGCAAGTCATCCGTCAGTGTGAAGAACAACTGGCCCGCGCCCATCAACGCGGACTGATCCACGGTGCCTGCCATACCTACGTCGGCGAAGAAGCAATCGCCACGGGCGTCTGTGCCCACTTGAACCACCAGGACGTCGTCTTCAGCACGCATCGCGGTCACGGCCACGCCCTGGCCAAGGGTGTTCCGCCGCGTGAACTGGTCGCCGAACTGTTTGGCCGTTCGACCGGTTGTTCGCTGGGCCGCGGCGGCAGCATGCACCTGTTTTCACCGGCCGTCGGCATGATGGGGACCAGCGGCATCGTCGGACCCTGTATTCTGCAGGCGGCAGGTGCCGGCTACAGCTTCAAACTGCTGAAGACCGATCAAGTCGCGGTCGCCTTCTTTGGAGACGGTGCCGCTAATAATGCCGCCTTCCACGAAGGCCTCAATATGGCCAGCATCTGGAAGCTGCCGGTGTTGTTCGTTTGTGAAAACAACCAGTTCGCGACGGAAGTGCCGAGTTCCTATTCCTCGGGCAATCCGAATGTTGCCAGCCGCGGCGCCGCTTACGGGCTGCCGGGAATTGAAGTCGACGGCAACGACGTGTTGGCTGTCTACGATGTCGCTGGCGAAGCGGTCCGCCGGGCCCGTTCCGGCGGCGGTGCCACGCTGATCGAGTGCAAAACCTATCGTACGCGAGCCCACGCTGAAGGGATGGGTGACTTTACATACCGCACCCGCGAAGACGTGGAAGAGTGGAAGAAGCGGGATCCCATTGCGCTCTTCCGCGCAGCGGCTGAAACTCAGAAAACGGCAGCTGCGGCCGACTTCACCGAAATCGACGCGGAAGTGCAGGCCCTGGTCGCCGAAGCCATGAAGTTCGCCGAAGCCAGTCCCTGGCCGGAAGGTTCCACGGCCACCAAGCACGTGTACTGCGAAGTCTAAGTCAACAAGAGTCGGTTTTCAGGCATCCAGGGGCAGCGCGCGAAGGCGTTCAATAAACTGCAGACAGGCCGCCACCAACGGAACCAGTTCGGGTTCTCCATGGTCGGCGGCGGTCAACATCGCCTGCTGATACCACAGAACATCCTCGCGCGACGCGTTAAACCGCTCCCAGATCGGTTCGCCCTGCTCGATGTCAAAGACCATCGTGCCCAAGTTATGGAGCTTGTCCGCTAACGCGATGGCGCGCACTCCAAACGGCGCAGTCGATACGACGGCCAGATGGTCGAGCTTGCGATCACGCCACGGGCGCGAGTTGCCGAGTTCGTCTAGTTTCCGCTCGGACAATCCGCGGACCAGTTCCACCACGGTCGGCGGAAAATCGCGGGCCAGGTCTTCCAGTGTGACGGCGGTATCTTCCACAACGTCATGGAGCAGGGCCGCGGCAAGTATGTGATCGTCGCTGATCCCGACCCGCTCCAGCAGTAATGCAACGCTGGCCGAATGCGACAGATAGGGAATATCACTTCCCTTTCGCAGATCATCGCGATGAGCGCGCGCCGCAACCCGAATCGCATGCTCGATCAACGGCGAAAACGGATGCGAGGGAAGTGGTGCCAGGGCGGGTTCAGGAGCGGGCATAATAAGTGTCGCTGATCGCTCCGCGATCTGACGCGGTCGCAGTTCACGGTTAGAAAAAAGTGGACCTTCGATGTACGTTCAGGCTCACTCCTGCCAACGTATTTTGATCGCAGAGGGATCACCGAAGATCACGCCGGTATATCGTTATTGTCGGGACGTCCCTCGATGTAGAACCAGTTGTGGATCGGTTTCAGAATTTCCTGCACCTCGGTCAGCAACTGCTGATCCAGCGGCAGGCTGGCCCAGCGAACCCATTCAGCGACCCGTTCGGGATTCGCGGACCCTGTGACGCACGTGGTGAGTTTCGGGTGTGCCAATGAGAATTGCAGGGCCAATTGGGCGATATTAATCCCCTTGCTCTGGCAATGTGCGGCCGCGCGTTGACACGTTTCGCGAACCAGCGGCGTCGCCTTGTGCCACGGCGGCAGCGGGGCATTTGTCAGCAACCGAGCCGAGAACGGGGCGGCGTTCATAATGCCGACCTGCTTGCTTTCCAGGTAGGGAATCAAGTCGGCCAGCATCGTGTTCTGCAGCGTGTAATGGTTGTACGACAACATCACATCCAGCGGTGCCCGGTCCAGCACATAGCGGAACATCTTCATGGGATACCCAGAGACTCCCACGAACCGCACCTTCCCCTGCTCCTGCACGCGACGCAACGCCGGCAGCGTTTCCTCGACAATCTGCGACATCTCGACAAACTCAAGATCATGACACAGGCAAATATCGAGGTACTCGACCCCCATCCGTTTCAAACTGACATCCACGCTCTCCACGACGCGCTTCGCCGAAAAATCGAAATGTGCGGAATCATAACGCCCCAGTTTGCTCCCGAGGATATAGCTTTCACGAGGCACACCACGCAGCGCCACCCCCAGCAGAACCTCGGACATTCCCCGTCCATAAAAGGGGGACGTGTCGATGAAATTCATCCCCAGATCGAGTGCCACGCGAACCGATTTGAGTGCCTCGCCGAGATCGACCTGGCGAAACTCCTGGCCCAGCGATGAGGCACCAAAACTCAACACGGGCAGTTTCAAGCCGGTCTGCCCAAGAAGACGATATTCCATGATTGATAATCTTCAATGTGATGTTCTGAGTGAACCGGGTGCCATCCGGCTCCGGGAAACCTTATCAGTTGGTCGCGCTTTGCAATGCACGCTACCAGGCCTGTTCGGCTCCGGTCCTGGACTTGCAATGTGCGCTGCAAATTGCCGTTACTGATAGCCGATCTCGGTGAGATATTTGATCGCGTCGGCCGATTGCATGATGCGATGATCTCCCTGCGTGCGATTGATGGTGACCCACCCGCGATAGGGAATTTCCAGCAGCAACGCCATCAGTTCGTCCCATTCGACCTGACCGCGGCCGAGTGGTGTTTCTAACCCGGTCCCGTCGATGTCACGCAGACCGTCGCGTCCCTGCACATGCAGCACATGTGCGTGCAGCAAGCGTAAGGCCTTAATGGGATTCTGGCCCGCCGTCACAAACCCGGCCGGATCAAAATCAATGCCCATCGGCCCCGTGGTCACGGAGTTCAGCATCTGCAGCATCGAATCGGCAGAATCATTCGTGGGGGTGAGGCACAGCGTACTGCCTACATGATTGCTGTAGGCCGCCAGGTCGTTCAGGACTTGCCGCAGGATCTCATATTCTTTCGATTCCACATCGGTCGGAATCCGTCCAATCCGCAGGGTCAAGTGGGGCACCTTGATCGCCCACGCAAAATCCAGCATCTTGCGGATCTCCGCGAGTCGCTCGTCCAACTGATCGAAATCGGTCAATTCACGTCGCATCGGCAAATGCAACGACGAGATTTTCAGGCTCAATTCGTCCAGATAATGCAGAAACTGCCGGCGGCCCGTGTCGGTTAATTCGTCGGGCCGCAGTTCCTTATGCAGGGCCAATTGCACGCCGTGCGCCCCCGTTTCGAGCGCGGTCAACAAGGCTTGCTTGAGAGGCTGATCAAAATTGATGGTGGCGACGGCAAAACGTAACAGTTGCATGGCGAGGCGATCAATAAAAGGATCTCGTGATTCACAGAGTTCCTTGTAGTTTCGACGTGCAGCGAAAGCAAGTTGAAATGGTCGGAGCGCAATCCCCAGTAGCCTGACTCTCCAGAGTCGGGCGATTTGTTCACATTGATCTCGCAAACCAGCGGCCGGAACCAAGTGCGACAGGAAATAGCAGTAACCAAACGCGAGCCGGGACTGAACGCAATGGGCCGGTGCTTTGTAATGGGAATAGAAAGCGGCACGGCGCTGGACGCCGGCTCTGCCAGGGAAAACGCCCTGCAGAGACCATTGCCAGCACCCTGCCACTCACCAGTTCAGCACCGTTTACCTGAAACCGCCCCGGCTCAGCAAACCGATTCTGCTATCCGACCGCCAGGACCTTCTCCATCGCCTTATGCAACATGGCTTCGCTGCCTGGTCCCGTCCAGGACACCGAGACCTCGTAGCCTCCCTCGGGAAACGCGGCCGCGGTAGGAATGTACCAGGTGCCGCCGTCGCCATAACCCGCCACGCAGACGAAATCTTTCGGCTGGGCCTGTTGTGCAAACAGCTGATATTCGATGAAGGGTTCGCCCGGCAGGTGCACAATCTTGGCCGGCCCGATTTCCAAGCAGGTGATATTGATGGGCCGCTGGCTACGAGCGAACCACGACAACATCATCGCCCCGCGGCCGCGCATCGGCTTCGACTGCGTCTCGTCCTGCAACATCTGCCGGGCCGTCGCCTCAGAATAGGCGGCTTCCGTACGCGGCGGCAGACTGACCGGTTCCGAACGCCACACATACTGGCTTACCGGATGCTTCTCCGTGGCCTTCCAGGCAGCGACCATTGCCTCGTAAATCCGGTCTCGTAGAACATTCCGCATTTCGGGAGTTCCGTCATTGTACTTACCAGCGGCGATGTTCCCGCCACAGCCGTCAAAATACATCTGCATCACCTGGGGAGCATCGGCCCGGCGTTTCTCGCGAGCCAGCCCGCAGAAGTCCGGAGTCGCGTGGCCGTCGCCGTAATAGCTCATGGGATGGCACGCATAGTAATGCAGCGCCGCGACGGCCCGATCGCCATTCCAGAAGCTGACCGTCTTCAAATACGGATCAATCAAACCTTCCGGTTCGGCTCGCAGCTTTTCGTCTTTGCATGCGCTTCCGCGCATGCCCAGCAACTTGCCATCGGGCCCTTTGATCCGTCGATTGGCAGCCACCTTGTCGACCTTGGCCTGTCCGACGCCGACGTGCGTTAATGGCTGGGCCTGTCCCAGGCTGGACTTGGCCGCGGTCGCCACGTTCTGGACAAATTTATCGAAGAATTCCAGATCGAGTGTATAGGGTGGATTCCCGGGGGCCGCGGCCAGCAGTTTCTGGGCCCCGCCGTCGGCGAACGGCGCATTGTGCGGATGCACGCACTGCGCCACCACTCGTTCGGGAGTCGTCCCGACCGCCTCCGCTACTGCCTTCTGCAGCTGGAAGTACGAGTCATTGAGAATCCCCGTCCAGTCAACCGCAATGATGACCACCGGTGCCCCCGCCCCCTGCAGCACAATTCCCAAGGCCAACTGTCGATCATCCACCACCTGAATCGGCGTGATCCACCCACCACAACAGGGATGCCCGATCGGCGGCGTGGCATCCACGGTGAATGTCGAAATCTCCAACGCTTTCGATTCCGACGCAAAACTTGGCGACAGGCCAGTCCCCAGCGCGGCCAGCAACGACGTTTGGATCAACTCACGACGATT
>CAZQUW010000185.1:0-10130 GCA_964596215.1 uncultured Planctomicrobium sp.
ATACGTTTCCGGACAATTTTGCCGTCGTGAAAGTGCAGTCGCGGCTCGAATTTCAGCCGGTTCGCAAGACGATCTAAGCACGTGGGACGGGTCTCCAGGCCCGTCCGTCCGCTGACGTCTATGAGGTAGCCTGACTTAGAGAGTCAGACCAGCATGGCGGTTTGATGGGCACAGCGACAACCCGCGAATTCTTTGATCCCTTTGGTCCCTTTGATCTGTAGCCTGACTCTCCGAGTCGGGAGTCCGCGATCGTCGCAGGACCCGACTGGGAAAGTCAGGCTACACGAAGACCCCCAAATCCTAACGCGACGCCGCGAGTCTCGCTTTAGCTGACCGTTTGATGGGTACAGCTGCAGCTTGTGTTTTCTTTGCACTCTTTGGTCCCTTTGATCGAGCGTGCTGTTCAGGGTTTGTGGAAAGGATGCCAGAACTCCTTTTCCCGCAGTCACTTACTGTGCCTTCCTGGGTTTGGAGTCCGGGCACACCGTCACCGATGACACGCCGCGCGTTCTTCGCACTTCTTTGGTCCCTTTGGTCCCTTTGGTCCCTTTGGTCCCTTTGGTCCCTTTGGTCCCTTTGGGCAAAAGTACAGTTAATGATTTGTGGGTAGTACTTTGCCCCAGTTTGAATTTGGGGTGGGGTGCCAATGGTTGTGCCAGTTCGAGCCTGAATTCCGCCGTACTGCAGAGCACTGGCACAGTCAGTGGCACCCGACTTTTGATTTTTGACAGAGCACGATCATCATCACCCTTTTTATCCCGGATTCACGGTCCCACCAAACCGCAGGAGACTTCCGAAACCCGTTTTTTTCGCACGTTTGCGAGCCTCTGCGTTTTCCCAAACCCAGCAGCAGCTTGCAGTTTGGAAATGCTGTCGAATCCATGAGCGCCCCCGAACTGGGGCGCGCTTATTTCTGCAGGATGGCCGCCCTCAGCCACTGTGCGATTGGGCGCAAACCCTGGCGGTTGAAAATCCTTCCTCAACCCACCCCCGACCCCTGATCGTTTCTGGTGCCGGTTGCTAACATTACGTCGCGAATCGATTTCTCCCTTCAGTCGGGCGTATGGGAATGTCCTCTGACCTCAATGATGAACCACCTCCGCTGACCGGCCATGATCCGTATGCGGCCCTGCGAATTCCCAGCTATCGACGGTATCTCTCGGGCAATTTTCTGGCCCTGATGGGCATGCAGATGCAGGCGGTGGCGGTAGGCTGGGAAGTCTATGAGCGAACGAACTCGACGGCGCAACTGGGGCTGGTGGCCTTCCTGCAGTTCATTCCGGTGTTAATCCTGGGCATTCCGGCGGGACAGCTGGCCGATCGGTTTCCGCGTAAGACGATCCTCAGCCTGGGGGTGGGGTTTCTCACCCTGGGCTCCCTGGGGCTGGCGTGGATCTCGTGGACCCGGGCCCCCATCGCCTGGATGTACCTGTTCCTGCTGATCAACGGCTCGGCCAAAGCTATTATGCAGCCCGCGAAGGGAGCGATGCTGCCCCTGCTGGTTCCGAAAGACCGGTTTACCAGTGCGGTGGCGTGGAACAGCAGCACATTTGAGCTGGCCACGGTCCTGGGGCCCGGTCTGGCGGGGTTGCTGCTGGCCAGTTGGGAACTCCCGGCGCTGATCTATTCGCTGGAAGCGTTCAGTTCGCTGGTGTTTCTGATCCTGTTGCTGACCGTCAGGATGCGGCCCCAAACGATTGTACGGCGGGCCGCCAGCTGGAGTGATCTGCTGGGCGGAGTGCGGTTCGTCTGGAATCAGAAGATCATCCTGGGGACCATCAGTCTCGATTTATTTGCGGTGTTGCTGGGGGGCGCCATTTCGTTGCTGCCGGTCTATGCCATCAGCATTCTGAATGTGGGCCCGCAGGGGCAGGGGCTGATGCGGGCCATGCCGGCCCTGGGGGCGGTTTGCACGGCCCTGGCGGTGGCCCATTTGCCCCCCTTCAGCCGGGCCGGACGGACGATGCTCTGGTCGGTGGCGGGGTTTGGAATTGCCACGATCATCTTCGGGTTCTCGCGTAATTTCCCGTTATCACTCTGCATGCTGTTTCTGACGGGTGTCTTCGACAATGTCAGCGTGCAGGTTCGGCAGACGCTGGTGCAGTTGTTGACGCCCGATGACATGCGGGGCCGGGTGGCGGCCGTCAACGGCATTTTTATTGGCGCTTCAAACGAACTGGGGGGCGCCGAATCGGGCTGGGTGGCCTGGTTGTTTGAACGAAAGAGTGATGTCAGCTACGGTCCGACGGTGTCTGTCGTCAGTGGCGGGATTGGTACGCTGCTCGTGGTACTCATTATCGCCAGGTGGTTCCCGGGAGTTCGCAATTACGGCCGCCTGGATGGGACGTCGCCGGCAGCGGAAAATCAGCCCGCGAAACCGTAGTGGAAGGCGTGGGGTGGTGAAGCAACTCGTGCCGCAGCTCCACCGCATTCGCCGGGCCTGTTATGATGTGTGCAACTGCGATCGTGCTTCTCCCGAATGGGTTCCTCGAATGATTCAACTGAACGATGTCGCCAAGACCCACCGGCGGGGCCAGGCTGAAGTCCATGCCCTGCGGGGCGTGACCTGCGAGATTCCCGAGCACAAATTCACGTTTATCATCGGCCCTTCCGGCAGTGGCAAGAGCAGCCTGCTGTACCTGATTGGCGCCCTGGATGAACCGACCCGCGGCGACATTACCGTGCAGGGGCAGCGGCTCTCGCAGTTCACCCGGGCGCAGCGCGATCTCTACCGCCGGCACAAGGTGGGGTTTGTCTTTCAGAACTTCAACCTGTTGAACAACCTGACCGCCGTAGAGAATGTCCTCATCCCGTATTTGCCCACCGGTGAGGCCCGCAAGAAACGCTCGGAGGCCGAGTCACTGCTGCGCCGCGTGGGGTTGGGCGATCGCCTGGATCATCGTCCCAGCCAGTTGTCGGGGGGTGAGCAGCAACGGATTGCGCTCGTGCGGGCCTTGCTCAAGCGACCGTTACTCGTGCTGGCCGATGAGCCCACGGGGGAACTCGACAGCGCCAGCGGGGCCGAGATTTTTCGTTACCTGCGCGAGCTGAAAGACGAGCATCAATCGACGGTGATTATCGTAACGCATGATCGGAGCTACATTCAGCCGGATGACCATGTGCTGCCGATTCGCGACGGCAAACTGGCGACGCAGGTGCCCGTGGTGTAATACGGCCGGTGCGGCGAGCCGGTATGGCGGACTAGAATGCCAGCCATTCCAGCGGATTGGGTCGCTGGCGGAGCGATTGCAAACGGACCAGCAGTTCCTGCAGTCGCAGGGTGATCAGGGTCAGTTCGCGGTGCCCGAATAAACGACACACCAGCAGGGTCCCCAGTGTCAGGGCCAGACCGGTGACGGCCAGCGATTCGCTCTGGAGGGCGGCGGCACTCAGGACGAATCCCGCCAGAACCAGACCGCAGGCCACGACGATGAGCAGGGATTGGACTCGTGAAAAGCCCTGGTCCTGCAGGCAGTGGTGGATGTGTTCGCGATCTGCTTCGCCAATGCCACGCCCTTTGAGCCGGCGGCGGACGATGGCCATGGACGTGTCGAACAGGGGCAGCGCCAAGGCGACGCAGGGCAGGACGATGGAAAATTGACCGGTGGCTGACAGGGATGTTTCCAGAGCCAGCGAACCTGCGAGGAAGCCGATCGTGAGGCTTCCTGCATCACCCAGGAAAATCCGGGCCGGCGGCTTGTTGTACCACAGGAATCCGAGCAGATTGCCGACGACCAGCAAGGCCAGCAGCACGGTCTCTATGTCACCGCGAAAAATCGCCAGACCCGCAAAGGCCAGACAGCTGACAATGCCCAGGCCTGTCGCCTGACCGTCCAGACCGTCGAGTAAATTGAACGCATTCACACAGGCGACCAGCCACAGCATGGTGCAGGGAACGCTCCACATTCCCAGGCCGATTTGCAGTCCCAGGAAATCGATCTCCGTCGCCGTGCGTCCCCACACGGCGAAGGGCAGGCAGGCCAGGACCTGCAGCAGAAATTTGGTACGTGGCCGCAGTGGCCAGCGATCGTCACAGACGCCAATCAGGCAAAACATGCTGGCTGTCACCAGCGACCAGGTGATGAACAGATCGCCGGCGGGGTCCAGCAGATTCAAGCCGCAGGAAGCACTGGCACAGAGAACCGTCAGTACCAGGCCGGCAAACACGGCGACACCGCCCAGTAGCGGAGTTGGCTGTTGATGGAGTTTGCGGCGACCGTCGGGGCGGTCGACAAAGCCCAGGCGGGGCGCAATCCAGCGGGCGCAGCAGGTCAGCAGGGTGGCTCCACCGACGGCCACGCCGCCGAGAACCATCGTCTTACCAATCAACAAGCCATCCATGAATTGCGACTTTCGTCAAGCCTGCCAGATCCCTCAGGCAGTTGCGTTCCCAGCCGACCGGTTGGCCTCTGCCAATGGATCGCGGGCCATTCTACATAACGCGCAGTATAGAAATTAGGGAAGTTAGGTCAAGTCGGGTTGAAGATTAATAGCAATTGATGCACGATGCCCACTTCGCGCGCTTTCCGGGGCAGGGACCGTTCTGTTGCGGCCCAGGTTTCCCGGATGACCCAGTTCGCCAATAGATGGCTGCCGCCGATCTACCGGCGACACTCTGGGACTTTTTTGCCGCAGTTGAAGAGGGTTTGACGAACCCCGGCTTTCTGCGCGCGTCAGGCAACTGGGCACAGTGGGACGGGTCTCCCGGCCCGTCAGTCCGATGCGAACAGATCTGCCGGGTGAACCAAGCCCGTATACCCCTGGACCAAGGTCCGCGGCCTTACTGTGCCTGGTTCACTGAACTTGAACATTGTTAACGCGGGGGACGGACGGGCCGGGAGACCCGTCCCACTGTGCACGCTTACTTGGGAGAGAGCTTCACCTGGCGCAGATCCATCACGGCTACGCCGGGCTTCTTCAGGGGTTTGACCGTCAGCGTGTACCGGCCCGGTTCTTGCAGTTCGATGACGCCGATGTTCCGGGGCACAAAGTTCTGGAAATGCCCGGTGTCCTGCACGGTCATCACCACCTTCTGGTCACCTACGGCGAACTCTACTTCGCTGTTGCCGCTGCCAGTCCCACAGCCCTGGAGGGCTTCCAGTTCAAACTTTCCCGGCTGCGTGATCTGGAATTCCCAGCTCGCCCAGTCCTCAGGGCGGACCCAGAAGCCGAGCGTATTCTTGTGGGGCAGGGGTTCGAATCGCAGCATGGTGCCGTGCACATCGGCTCGGGCGGCCGGCAGCGTGATCGTGCCATCCGCGGCCTGGGGATTCGGGAGGTAACTGGAGTTGGGCGTCATCATCTGGGCGTCGACTTGCTTCCGCCAGGCGTCCAGCTTCCGGGCCAGCTCGTCGACCAATGCGGGTTGATCTGCCGCCAGATTGCGCGATTCACCCACATCCTGCACGACATTGAACAGCTCGCGCCGGCCCGTTTCGTAGAACTCGATCAGTTTGAAATTTCCCGACCGGACCGCGGCACCGGGGCGGCTGCCCTGGTTGGCATAGTGCGGATAGTGCCAGTACAAATCGCGCGCCGCGATGTCACCCGACTGTTGCAGGATGGGGACCAGGCTGACGCCGTCGACGGCAGTGGCTGGCTTGCCCAGGCAGAGTTCGGTGATCGTGGGGAGTAGATCGATGCTGCAGACGGCGGCGGCGTTCATTGCCGGCTTGATCCGGCCGGGCCACTTCACCAGCAGCGGTACGCGGATGCCACCTTCGTAGAGGTATCCCTTGCCCTCACGCAGGGGTGAGTTGATTGTCGCGGGAGCCGGCATCCCTTCCAGTGTGGCCAGTCCGCCGTTGTCTGAGGTAAAGATCACCAGCGTGTTATCGGACAGTTTCAGTTCGTCGAGCTTCTTCAGAACCCGACCCACCGCGCTATCAAGACTCTCCAGCATCGCGGCATAGACGGGGTTGCGTTGTGTTCCCACGCCGAGTTTCTCGGCGGCGGGAGCGAACCGGGCCACGGCGTCGGCGGGTGCCTTCAGCGGGGTATGCACGGCATTGTGAGGCAGGTAGAGGAAGAACGGCTTGTCGCGGTTGTGCTCGAGGAACTTCTCGGCCTCGGCGGCATACCGGTCAGTGAGGTACTCGCCGTCCGGGGCATTTTCCAGGCCGGGCATCGTTTGCCCCTTGCGTTGATAGGGGGCGAAATAGCTGAGCGGTGTGCCTGTGTGATCGCCGCCGATATTGCTGAGGAACCCTTGTTGCAGTGGACCAAAACCGGTTCCGCCGAGATGCCATTTGCCGATGTGTCCGGTGACATACCCGGCGTCTTTCAAGATCTCTGCGAGGGTGACTGCTTCCAGCGGCAGTTCCTGGCGAATGACTGGTCGTTTCAAGCGTTGTGACGGTTGGTCACCCCGGCCGGGCAGCCAGTCGGTCAGGTTGAAACGCTGCGGATACTTGCCGGTCAGTACGGCCGCACGAGTGGGCGAACAGACGGGGCACGCCGCATAGGCATGCGTAAAGCGGACCCCGTCAGCGGCCATCCGGTCCAGGTTGGGTGTCCGGTGAAACTTGCTGCCATAACAGCCCAGATCGGCCCAGCCGAGATCGTCGGCCAGGATCAGCACCACATTGGGTCTGGCGTCCGCAGCGAGGGCCTGGGCAGGAGCTGACCAGCAGGCCAGGCAGGCGACGGCGATCCAGAGAACGAGTTTTCGATCGATGTTGAGCATATCAGGCAGTCTCAAGGATGATGTTCGCAGGGGGGACGGACCATCTGCCGGCGAGGCGCTCACCGAGACTGTCGCCAGACTCGCTGAGTCCGGCGACAGTGCGTGATGCGGCTGGTTGCAGACTATTTTGTCCAGTAATCAAATACTAAGACCTTGTCGATCAGCGGTCCGACCAGTTTTACGAATTCCTGATGAGCAGGGTGGGGCAGATAGATCTCGCGGCCTTTTTCGTCCGCGAAGGTGACCAGGAAGCCGTGAGTGAACCCGTCGGCCTTCATCTCCACGCTGACGTCGGTGCCCGCTTCGAAGTCGATAATGGTGTTGATCTTGCCGGGCAGGGTCGCGAAGGCAGCGACGACTTCCTTGACTTGCTCGGGTTTGACTTCGTCCTTGAACTTGAAGAGGACGAAGTGCCGCAGTTTCTTGCTGGCGGTCGTGGCAGCCGGTGCTGCGGTAACCCCCAGGGCTTCCAGCATGCGATCGGCGACGAAGCGATTTCCCTTGTCATTCAGGTGCACGCCATCGGTCGTCAGGACCCCCTTGTCGTCATCAAATTTATTGTTGACCTTCAGGTATTCGACGAACTGTTTGCGCAGATCAAGCAGTTGTGACTTGGTCTCCCTGGCCACCTTGCGGCTGATGTCGCAGTAGGTGGTCAGCATCTCATCAAGGGGGTTGTGCTCACCGGTCTTTTCACCGATGACACTGGCGGTACACAGGATGACCCGGGCACCAGCCTCGTTAATCTTCTTGATGATTCGTCGCAGCCCGGCATCGAAGTCTTCCTTCGGGGTCCCTTTGCCATTCTGTGAATGCCATACGTCGTTGATGCCAATATAGATCACGACAATGCTGGGCTTGTGGCTGATCACGTCATCATCGAGTCGTTTTTCCAGGTCGGGCACTTTGTTGCCGCTGATCCCGGCACCGATCACGTGAATGTTCAAGTCCTTCAACTTGGTTGTGATGGCTTCCTTGACCAGCGTTACGTAACCACTGGGAGCAACCCCTCCCTGAGTGATGGAGTCGCCCAGAAAAACAATCTTGTCGCCGGCTTTCAATTGAGGTTCCTCAGCTGCAGCTGGACCCGTCAGCCCCAGCGACCATAGGGCCAGACCGAGGGTCGATAAGAGGTACGAACGACGCGTTAAGTTCAGCATGCGAGCATCCTTCCAAGTTTGAAAATTGAGATGAGCGATGGGCTCGACGTTGACGGCGGAAGACAGTGCGGGGTGCGATCACGGCAACGCCGACCGCAGAATCCCTTACGCCAGCAGGATATCGTTTTCCGGAGGTCTCGTCCAAGTCGCGGCGATGGCGGGCCAGAGCGAATGTTGAAATCCGCGGGCCACAACCCGCACGCCGGGCAATGCCGACAGTCGTCTTTCCGGCAGCCACAGGCCTGCATTCTCTCATTCTCCAGATCAATCAGTTTTACATGGCAACCATGCAGCTCCGGGGTTATGATCAGTGTACAGGTCTATTAAGACATTTAGGGCTCAATCTTGATCCATTGCTTGATCCATTGTGAGGGCGGCTTTCCCATGGGGCGCATCCGATCGCAGATGATCATTCCGCTGATCTGTGGAGTGTTTGTCTTGAGTTTGAATTTGCTGGTGCTGACGCCGGCAGGTCGGGCCGACGAATTCACGATCATTGATGAGAAGGGCCAGGAGTCGACGATTGCGGCGGAACTGGTCGGCAGCGACGATCAATGGCACGCGCTGGCGCTGGCCGATGGCCAATACAAAATTGTCCCGCAGGCGGCCGTGCGGAAGCGGGTGCCGATGGACGGACCGACCCCGCTGACTCCCCAGCAGATGGCGGACGAGCTGCAAGCGGAATATGGCGCGGAGCTGTTTCGGTACGACATCCTGGGAAACTATGTCGTGGGAATCGTGCTGGCCACGCCGCTGCCGAAGTCCTCGGAGGGGCGGATCAAGAAGGTTCTCGATCGTGCCACCAGCTTCATGAAGAAGGTGGAGACGGCATTTGCGACCTTCTTGAAGGAAGCCAGGATTACGGCGAATAAGCCGAAGTACCCGCAGGTGATGCTGATCTTCGAGACTGATCTCGAGTTCGAAAAATACACTGAAAAGATCACGCAGCAACGGGGCTTGCAGGCCTCGATGATTGCCGGGTTTTACTCGGGGCTGACGAATTTCCTGGCCATTCGGCTGGAAGAATGCAGTTCGTTCGAGACCCCTTTTCACGAAGCCATTCACCAGCAGGTTTACAACTGTGGATTGCTGCAGCGCTTGTCGCCGGTGCCTCAATGGTTTGATGAAGGGATTGCGACCGGGTTTGAAGGGGCGACGGGCAAGGTCGTGCCACATCCGATCCGGATCAGCCCGCGGTATGCTCGACAGTCGCTGCAGCATGACAACATCAGCTGGGAAGAAATGCACATCCATGATGAGGCCTTTCGCGGCGATGCGCTGGTATCGGAAGCGTATGGGCAGGCCTGGGGGCTGCACTGGCTGCTGATCACCAAGTACAAAGCGGAATACAACAAGTATTTGAAACTGTTGTCTCAGAAACCCCCGCTGGGTGATGATAACCCGGAAGAGCGCAAAGCCGACTTCGCTGCCGCGTTCAAGAAGCCGATGAGCGAAATGGAGCGCGAGTTTCCGCAAGTCCTGGAACTGGCCATCAAGAAGCAGAAGGTCGTCAGCGAGCTTCCCAAGCCAGCCGGAATTTCGATGACCGAGTCGAACCTGGGGAAGGTCCAGATGACCGCGATCCAGGGAAATGGCATCTTGCGGGTAGAAGGCCAGCTGTTCAACATGTCTCCCCTGCGTCCCATGAGTTTCCTGGTCATGGTCGCCACCGATGCGGGGGACTACGCCCTGTGGTTCCAGGACAAAGTAGAGATCGGCAAGTCGGTGCAATTGCCGGCCCAGGCCGCAAATCAACGACTGCCGGGCGCCAACGGTTTCGGAACCGGCCGCACCTTCCGGGTCCTGGTTCGGTCTGCTCCGTCGGATAGCCCCTACGTCGCAGAATGGCGCAGCCAGCGCGGCAACAGTGTGCTGGAAGCCTTCTCGGGGCGTCGCAAAGCTCCGGCGGCGGATGCAGAATCGGGCGCAAACGAGTAGGATTGGGGACACGCCCGCGGGGCAGGATGAGGGTGCTGAAAACGTTCCGCTGCGGAGATACCATCCGCCAAGGGATGTGTTTTGAGCCCCCACTGTGAGCCCCAGTGCTCCGCACAAGCTGAGAATGGGGGCGACTGGCACTCAATCCCCGTTTGAAAAACTTGTCGCACCACCAGGCCAGTCCGGGGGGATGCCCGCGGTGGCGCGACTTGGCCAACCTTGACCACACGAGATATTCCGAGGAGTTCTGATTGAGTAAGGCAGTGGTCATCACGTTCGATCGTTGGCATTGTGGATTTCTCGGCTGTCAGGGTAACCCCTGGGTGGATACACCCCATTTCGATCAG
>CAZQUW010000185.1:10230-12704 GCA_964596215.1 uncultured Planctomicrobium sp.
CTATTGTGGATTCATGCCGGCGGCTTGCCGATTGATCAGTCCAGTGTGGCCGCTGACGAGTTATACGGCGATGAATCAGGCGACGCGCCCCTCGGGATTAGTGGCTCAGAGGCATCTGACGAGTTCGATGACGAAGGCGAGAATCCGGATTTTCCGCCGCGCTTCTGGCGTCGCAAGCGTTCATCGCCGCGAGAATTGGCGGATGCCAATCTGCGTGGCACCGGCTGGACCAAGGTGGCTGGCGATGTTTCGCAAGTTGACTGGCGACGGCGCCGAGACCTCTATTCGGGGCAGGTGACGCAATGGGATGCCTGGCTGGGGCGAATTCTGGAAGCCGTCACGGCGTTGCGGCAATCGGCGCCCGTGTTCCTCGCCTTTACCGCCGGTGCGGGGGAACATCTCGGTGAACATGCCCATATCCAGCCGGCGCCGGACTTGTTTGAAGAACAGATCCACGTGCCGTTAATCATTGAAATGCCGTTGGACGAGCCCCTGTCAGGACGACGCCTGGCACTCAGCCAGGCGGTCGATTTGCCGGTGACGTTGCTCGACTGGTTTGCAGTACCGGTTTCGGCAGGCACGGAGTTGGACGGCCAGACATTGCTGCCGACGATTCGCGACGACCAACCGCTGGCCCGGGACACGGTCTATGTGGGGAACTCGGCCTACGCCGGAGTTCGCACGAGCGATTACTACTATCGCCAGCAGTTGCATTCAGCAGGCCTGGAGCCTCAGGAACTGATCTTCGTCAAACCCGACGACCGCTGGGATGCCGATAGCGGTTTGCGGCAATACATTGATTCCGCGGATGAACTCAGCAGGAAATGGCGTGAGTTTGTGAACACAATTCAGACGCGTGCATTGAAGAATTCATAAGCATTCTGTGCGTTGTCGATCCCGCCCTGGTTACTGTCGAAGAAACGCTCACGTCAGTGATAGATCGGCGGCAGACTGACGACATTGCGTGACGGCGTACGCACAGGCGGCCGTTGCCAATTCGCCGCTCAGTTGTGCGGCGAGATCGACAATGTGTGCCTGCCTGAGTAGCGGGTGCTGTGAGACGATTTTCCGCGCGAGAAAACTTCCGGAGCCCGAAACAATGACGGTGTGCCGGGGCTCGCGATCGGTCAGGACTTGCTCGAGTGCTGCGGAGATCTGCGCGATTTGGCGGTCGGCCAGATATCGAGCGATCTCTGTCGCCTGCAGGGCATCCAATTCCAGTCGGTCGCAGCAGAGTTGTCGTGCCAGTCGATCATGTGCGGCGTGGCGCGTGGCAGGCCGGCCGTTGGCCGTCTCCAGATCGCTCACATCTTCGGGCACTTCACCGAGCCACAGCCAGACATCCAGTGTGGTCGCAAACCACTCCGCCGCGAGCGGGCACATCGTGTTTTGAAAGGGGACCGCCGGAGCAACTGCGCACAGGGGCGTTCTGCGAACCCCCGTATAGACGAGCTCGCCGGACATCATCCGCGTGGCGTCGGTCAGCCCGCGACTGGCAGGGCGTCCGGCGTCGATCGGAATCAAGTCGGTCGTCGTGGAGCCGATATCAATCAACAGGGCAGGGTGGTTCCCGGTCCAGCGCGTCGCCCAGGTGGCAAGGGCGTGCCAGTTGGACGCGGCTGCGGCGAGGGGCTGTGCGATGGCCTCTGCGGGGGCCACGAAATTGCCGCTGGTCAACCAGACGTGCACCGGCCGCGGTCCGGCGACTTCCTGCACGGCAGTCAGAATGCGGGCGACTCCTGCCGCCTTGGTTTCGTAGCAGTCGGCCAATTCGGCGGTCATGGTGACGGCAATTTCCGTGGCCCCGGGAAGCAGGCCTTCCAGGGCACGCAATTCATCCGCCAACGCATCGGGGGTCTTCCAGATGGCAAATGGGCGCGAGACACAGCGGCCCACGGAATGGGCCGCTTTCAGATTGGCGCCACCGATATCGAATCCCAGGACGGACATAGTGGGCGTGCATTCCAGCGAGTGCCTGCAGTCCTTGCCGTCCCCTGAATTCAAAAGGGACGGACAGAATTGACAGGACGTTCCTGATACAGAACTGTTGCCGATTCAACGAAACAGCCCGGCTGTTTGGAAAACAACCGGGCTGCGAATTCTACTCAGCTTCAGGTCAAATTACTTCTTGGCTTCGACCTTGAAACCCTTTTCGAAAGCCTTGTCATTGAAGACGAGGTCGATTTGTTCGTCACCCTTGAGGGCTTCGGTCTTGGCTTTGCACTTGTCGCAGCAGAAGCAAACTTCGACATCACCCACGGTGATCTTGGTGGCGGGGTTCAGGTCAGCACCCGAAAACGGACATTTGACTTCCTTGGCTTGCTTGGTTTGGACCAACTGCATGTTGGCGCGAGCGGCGTACTTGGCGGTGTCCTTCTTGAACGCTTCGGGGCAACCACCGCAGCAGAAGTAAACCTTGCCACCCTTGTACTCAACGAACTTGTCTTCCTTGGCGGCCTTCGTCTTGGCGACGG
>CAZQUW010000186.1:0-7365 GCA_964596215.1 uncultured Planctomicrobium sp.
CGCTGACATCGCACTAGACAATCTTGTCTTTGAGCAGCTTAACCGCGGCGCGGAGATCTCCGGCGCGGAAGGAGTTCACGATGTCCCGGTGTTCTTCGTAGATTTCCAGGGGATTGGGACAGCGGCGTTGCGTGCGCAGGAAGTGGGAACGGATGCGGCCCACCAGAGTTTCCCAGATGACCAGCAGATCGGGCTGTTCGGCCCGCTGGACCAGCAAGTGATGGAATTCAATGTCCAGTTCGGCGATGAGGTGATGATCCTGGTGCTCGCAAGCTTCCCGCATCCTCTCGACGATTTCGTCCCAGGCTTTAAAGTCGGCCTCGTTTAACACTTCAAACGCGATCCGCAGGGCATAAACTTCGATTGTCCGGCGAATCGGCAGGATCAATCCGCGGATTTCACGCGGCGCTTCCGGCGCGACCATCGCCCCGCAGTTGGGCCGGGTCACCAGCAGGCCTTGCAGCGACAGCCGTTGCAGGGCTTCGCGAATCAAGCCGCGCCCGACGCCGAAGCGTTTGGTCAATTGGGCCTCGGTTAAGCGGGAACCCTCCGGAATGCGACCTGAAAGGATGTCTCCGCGAATGGCGTAGGCGATCTGACTGGAGCCTACCGGAATCGAAAGTTCGTCGGCCATGAAAAGCGTCTTAACTGTATTTCGTAATTCAAATTGAAAGAACCAATGCCAGTTCAGCACGCAACTGCGGTGATCTGCATCGTCTGCGATCCGACTGAAAACATCTGCCCATCTGATAATAGCACCCGGGCCCATTGGTGACAATCACTGTGAATCCTTAGACCGGGTGTCAATTCCGGTGACCACAAACGGGATTGCGGTGCCGATCGCTTCTAGACGTACGTTCCCGTACGCCGGGCATCCGAAAGCGGTTTCGCTTCCCCGCCGCCGCGACTGCGATACACTGGAGCCTATGACATTTACCGCCGATCAGATTGCGACTGCCTATCATGAAGCCGGACATGCCGTTATGGCATTGTTTCAAGGCCGCCCCGTGCAGCGGGTCAGTATTCTGCCGAATCAATTACGGTTGGGGCAATGTGAGATCCAGAAAGGGGCCTTCCGGCCCTCCCGGGATGTCCTGGAGACCGAAATCCTCATTTTGCTGGGGGGCCCCGCGGCCGAGGCCCGGGTGACGGGAAAGTTTTGCTACCAGGGGGCAGCCCAGGATCTGCGCGGTGTGCGTAAGCTCGTCCAGCGACGGGCCACGGGGGAGAAGCAGATCGAACGACTGGAACGTCGGATGCTCGACAAGGCCGAGCACATCCTGGGGCAGGCAGGGGTCTGGCTGGCCATCCAGCGAATTGCCGCTGAACTTCTGCAGCACACGACGATCAGCGGCCGCGCCGCCCGGCATCACTTTGATGAGGCGGAGGAACTCGCCGCGAGTCAGCACTGAGCGATGGGGATGTCGGCCCTATAGGCCCGCCCCGCTTGCCGTGCCGGAACCTTCCCGCAGTTGATGTAACATCCCCGCCGGCAGATTGTGCCAGCGTTCGGTGCTGCCGTTCGGCCAGACAATCCGGACCTGTTTGATTGTGGCCAGGGCCTCCGTCGCCAGGATGACGGTGTCGTCGGAAGAGGCTTGAAAACTGCCCCCTGAGGGGACTGTGGTGACCTGGGTTGTGCCGTCTTCCAGGTCCATCTCCACGCGACACCCCAACGGTTGGCGGGCCGATTGGATCCCGATGAACTTGAACCGGACGCTGCCCCCCTGCGGGATGGAATCATTGCGCAAAATCGCGGGGGGGTGCTGCAGGTTGCCGACGACCAGATCGGTGTCGCCATCATGATCGAGGTCTCCGGTCGCTACTGAACGGCCCAGCCACTTCTGCTGAAAGTAGTCACCCGCTGTCGTCGAGACATCCCTGAAACGGTCACCGTGGTGATTGGCAAAGATGTGCGAACGCATTTTGAATTCGTACTGCAGGCCCAGCGAGGTCAGGTCCCAGATGTGGCCATTCGCCACAAACAGATCGGGCCAGCCATCCAGGTCGAAATCGTTGAGCACAATCCCGAATCCCAGGACTGATCGCGACGCCGTATCCAGGCCCAGGGGGCCATTCACCGGGCGAAATCCGGCGTCTCCGAGATTCTCGAACGCATCGTTGACCTGGTTCAGAAAATTGGTGACAAACAGATCCAGCCGGCGGTCGCGGTTGTAGTCTCCGCAGGCAATCCCCATGCTGGCCCCGGCGATCCCATCCTCCGAGAAGGCGACGCCTCGAACGATTCCTTCTTCTTGAAACTGCAGCTGGCCGACGTTGCGGAACAGGAAGTTGCGGGTCGTATCATTGGCGACGTACAGATCCAGCCGGCCGTCGGCATCCAGGTCCGCAATCGACACGGCGAGCCCCTTGCCATCGGGACCCAATGCCACCCCGGCCTGCTCGGCCACATTCGCGAACTGTCGGTCACCCAGGTTGTGATACAAGGCATCAGCCTGTCCCGGCCGGCCGACAGGACTACAGGAGATTTTGATCGGCCGTCCCTGGTGCTGGGAGAAGCAGGGGGGATCGTCGGGAGTCCAGTCGACATAATTGACGACGTACAGATCCAGCAATCCGTCACCATCCAGATCAGCGAATGCGGCGCTGGTCCCCCAGGTCTTCGGCGACGGCAAGGGGGGCAGTGCAGTCTCTGCAAATGTTCCATCGCCGCAATTGTGCCAGAGCCAATTCTGCCCATAACCGGCGACGAACAGGTCGCTGAAACCATCGTTATCAAAGTCGCCCACAGCGGCTCCCATGCCGAAGCCATACGCTGTCAGCCGGGTCTGCGCAGTGACGTCAGTGAAGCGAAACTCCCCCTGGCCCCGATACATCTGCTGCGAGGCTCCCACGTCGGCCGCGGGCTGCAAAAAGTGCGAGCCATTACTGAAGAACAGGTCGAGCTGCCCGTCTCCATCAAAATCAAACAGGGCCGTCCCGCCCCCGTTTTGCTCGGTCATATAACATTCGGGGCTGGGGGCACCGTAGTACTTGAAGGTTACGCCCGAGTTCGAAGTCATCGACGTGAAGCGAATGTTCTGCGGCTGTGCCTCTTCAGTCTTCGCGGGCGCCGCAACAGCCCGGATGAGGGGCGAGGATTCTTTGAGCGGGGTGGTGGGAGGGGCAGGCGGCGGCACCACCGGGGCCGGCGCGGCGTCGCATCCCGCCAGCGTGATGACCACCAGCAGGCTCATGCCGCACACGGCACGAATGAACAAAGCGGGCGCGCCGATCATCGCGTGGCCTTCCCTTCCGGTAACTGCGGCGCCAGCGCTTGCCAGTACCGGGCCTGCAGCGATTTCCCCAGCAGCTTGCAGAGTGTGGCGATACGGACGGCAAGCGGCCGCGTCGGCTGATAGTGTGCTCGCGCCTCGACCAGATCGGCCAGTTCGCGATCGGCCTGCAACAGTTCGTGGGCCAGCCTGGCGGCCGGGGCCACTTCCTGATCCCGGCCTAATTCTCGCAACAGGTTGACTCGCCGCCCTGCATACCGCTGATCGTTGCCGTGCAGCTGTACGGCCCGATCGAGAAATTCCAGGGCCGCGGTCGCGTTCTGTGCCTGTTCTGCCAGCTGGCTGCGCAAGGACCAGTAACGGTCATCCGTCTCCGGTACGGGCGGGCGAGTCAGGATCGTCTGGGCGTCGGCCAACTGGCCCTGTTCAATCAGGAAGGCCGCGACGACAAACCGGACCTGGGGATGGTCGGGATGAGTGGCCAGAGCAGTCTGCAGCCGCTGCCGCGCGGCCGGCACATTGCCCATTCTCCATTGCGCGTAACCCAGGGCCAGGTTCACCATCCCCTGCCCCGGTTTCAATTCATCGATCTGGGACAGATATCCGGCCCCTTCAAAGGGCACCTGTTGCCGGTATTCACTGTCCAGCAAATCGGCCAGGGTGGTCAGCTGGCCGAGAGCTCCGGTCGCCAGCTTCAATTTCTCTTCCAGGAGATTGACGAGGTCTCGCGTGCGAAACTGATTAAAATAGAGCCACCGCAGTTCATCGCGCGCAGCCTCGTCGGCGGGAAAACGATCCAGGTAACGCCGCAACGTGAACTCGGCCTGTTCGAGTTCCCCGCTTTTGAGATAGGCGGTGGCCAGGGGATGGCCGGATTTTTCGAACGCTGCCGAATCTGCCGGAACTTTGGCCAGCACCGCGCTTGCCTGGTCGGCCTGACCTTCACCCAGCAGGCAGCGGCCACTGATGGAGAGGGCCTCGGGCTGCTGCGGGTCCCACCAGAGCACATTAGCGGCTTTCTCGCTGGCCGCCGTGAACCTGCCGGCGTTCAACAATCTCTCGGCGGCCATGATCTGCGACGGAATCGCGCGCCGGCCGGCGGCTCGATAGAGGCCCCAGCCCCCTGCTCCGATGCCGGCCAACGCGACCAGGCCAAGTATGGCCCACATGGTTGATCGAAATCGTGGGGGAGTCCCGTCAGATGCTGAAGTCACCGGTGTCATGACGCTCTAACGGCCCAGGGGTGGCAATATCACGAGTGGCAGCCATCGATTCCAGCGAAATCAAGTTCCCGACGATCGGGAAGTCCGTGAACACATCATTAAGCCGCCATTGCAGTCTACTTGCCGCAGGTGAATCAGGCAAAGCCGGGAACACAAGTCAACGCTTCTGTATTTGGAGTGAATTCGTGCACACGGCACATTCGTGGAGATGTTCGCCGCTTGACAGGTATCCGAGCTGGAGTCGAGAATCTGCAGGACTGATTGGCCGGCCAGGCGAATTTACTGGGTGGCGAGGACTGGATCATTTAAGCTCGTCAATCGATATTCATCGTTCTATTGTGGTTGTGTCGTGTTTGCCCCTGGAGATCTTCAATGCGCTGTAAGTCTCGTCAAAAGGCGTTCACCCTGATTGAATTGCTGGTGGTGATCGCGATTATCGCGGTCCTGATTGCGCTGTTGCTGCCGGCAGTACAGCAAGCGCGCGAAGCGGCCCGGCGTTCGCAGTGTAAAAACAACCTCAAACAATTGGGGCTGGCGCTGCACAATTACCACGACACGGTGCTGACTTTTCCGCCCGGCCAATTCCAGTTGATTGCCACAGATATGCCTGGCAAGGGGACCAATCGTTCCTGCTGGATGCAGCGTATTTTGCCGTACCTCGATCAGGCACCTCTGTACAACACGCTGACGGCCGGGATGAATGGTACCTCGGACTCCACGACCTGGGGGCCGAGCATTTCCACAGTTGTCCAGACTCTGGTTTGCCCGTCTGATCCATCGAGCCCCAAGAACGCCACTTATACCAGCCTGGCTCAACAGGGCTTCAGCGGGAACTACATGGTCTGCAACGGGAAGGAACTGTTTGGTCCCAATGGTGGCGGGTTGAATTCCACCGGAATGTTTTATTCCTGGTCATCGACGCGCATTCGCGATGTTACCGACGGTACTTCCAATACCGTGATGGCTGCCGAAATCCTGATCGTGAAAGATGTCTCGCGGCATGACATTCGTGGTCGGTACTACAACACCTACGACGGAAATACCCTGGTGACGACCGCTCTGCCACCCAATCCCACGGTCGGTGACCGCACGGCAACGGGCAACTGCGATGGAACTGTCAACTTGCGTGCCCCGTGTGCCTCCAGCGGCGATAATGGGACCTATTCTCGCAGCATGCATGTGGGTGGAGCGCATGCCTTGCTGGCCGACGGTGGCGTGCGGTTTATCTCGGACAACATCAGCTCGCTGACTTTCCAGAACTTGGGCACCCGTGCCGGGAACGAAGTCGTCGGCGAATTTTAAACGATCGGTTAATTACGTGATGCGCTCAATTCTGTGGTGTGTGGTCAGCCTGACGGTCGCGACAGCCGCGTGTGGCTGCGGTGGTGATGATCCATTGCGGCGTTACTCGGTATCGGGGACCGCCACGTTCGATGGTCAGCCCCTGCCTGAAGGGGATATCGTGTTTCTGCCCACGGACGGGAAGGCGCGCCCCGAGGGAGGTGCGATTAAGAACGGCGCATTTACCGTCGACATGGTTCCCGGGAAGAAACGGGTCGAAATTCGTGCCAGCCGGGAAAACCCGGGGAAGATGATTGATTCCATGTTGGAGCCGGGCAAAAAAGTTCCGGCTCGCGAAGACTACATTCCGGCGAAATACAACGACAAGTCCGAACTGACAGCCGACGTGACCAGGTCGACTCCTCCGCTGAAGTTCGAGCTGAGATCGAATTAACTCTAAGTCCGTCGGGGAGCGCACGGCGCGGGATCGCGTTCGCGTCGAGTTCAATGACCTTAGCTGCGGACCGCGATTCGCAGCTTGGCCGATGACGACCGCGGATTGGCATGCTGTTCTTCGCGTGACGTCCGTATGACGTCTTTCGTCACCGAGGCATAGAGTCCGTTTTGCAGGCCGAGTTTGAACGATTCTTTCACGCGACGGTCTTCGCCGGAATGAAATGTCAAAATGGCGATTCGTCCCCCGGGGCGCAGACCATAGGGCAGATTGCGGAGGAACGTATCGAGGGCCCCGAACTCGTCATTCACGGCGATGCGTAAGGCCTGAAAGACGCCGCGCACGATATCGTCAGGTGTGCGATCGGCACCCAATGGCAGGCGAGTGCAGGCCTGGCGGACCACGGCGGCCAGCCCCTGTGTTGTGGCCAGGGGCTGCGCATCATGGGCGTTCAAAATCGCAGCGGCGAGTTGTTCGGCCTGGTCCAGGTCGGCGTTCTGCACCAGCAGTTCGGCCAGCTCGTCCTCATCGAGCTTCCCTAACAACGCGGAAGCCGGCTGGCCGTGCTCCGAATTCATCCGCATGTCGAGCGGCCCGTCCGACTTGAAGGTGAAGCCGCGGCCCGGGTTGTCGATCTGCATGGAAGACAGTCCCAGGTCAGCCAGCAACACATCTGCCCCGCTGGGAGCCTCGCTGTAAATGAACTGCAGCACCCCCGCAAAATTCATTCGCCGGACCACCAGTGATTCGTCAGGATATCCCAGTGCCCGCAACCGGGCCTCGGTCTTGGGGAGTTCGATCGGATCGGCATCGATGCCCAGCAGCCGGCCCCCCGGTTGTACGGCAGCCAGCAGTTCTTTCGCATGGCCGCCGTAGCCCAGCGTGCAGTCCACCGCGATCTCACCGGGCCGGGGTGCCAGTTGGGCGAGAATTTCCTGCACCATGATCGGCCGATGCATGCCGGCCGGGGTCTTGCCACCCGCCAGCACTTTCGCCACGTCGTCAGCATAGCGTTCGGGCTGATGCTCTTTGTATTTCTCGTGGAAACTCCGCGGATTCTTCCCGGCATAGCGGGGCCGCCGCGGCGGTTTCTCGGGGGCAGGATCGGTCATGCGAGCATCTCTATGCGGAACTGGCGGTCATCGTCGATAAAGCTGAGTATACCCGTTCG
>CAZQUW010000186.1:7465-12649 GCA_964596215.1 uncultured Planctomicrobium sp.
GCTGTGCTCCTGCGTGTTGCCCGCCAAAATTTCTGCCAGCGAGAGACCCGTGACCCACCTGCCTCCCATTTCGCGACGTGACATGTTGACTCGGGCTGGTACTGGCTTTGGTGCCCTGGCGCTGGCCAGCATGCTGGCGGAAGAGGCCCCCGCCTGGGCCGCTCCGCGCGACAATACGCCGCTGGCTCCCAAGCTCCCTCCGCTCCCCAGCAAGGCGAAGCGGGTCGTCCATCTCTTCATGAACGGCGGGGCGTCGCAGGTCGATACTTTTGATCCCAAGCCTGCCTTGGAAAAATATCACGGCAAACCGCTGCCCAGCCTGAGCCTGCGGACCGAACGCAAGACAAGTGGTGCGTTCAAGTCTCCGTTCAAGTTTCAAAAGTACGGGCAAAGCGGGATCGAAGTCAGTGAGATGTTCACGAAAACGGCGACCGCCTGCATCGATGATTTGTGCGTCATCCGGTCGATGCATGCCGATGTCCCCAACCACGAGCCATCCCTGTGGCTGATGAATTGCGGCGACGGCCGGTTCCCGCGGCCCAGTTTCGGATCGTGGGTCAACTATGGCCTGGGTTCTGAGAATCAGAATCTGCCGGGTTTCATCGCCATGTGCCCGGGAGGCCTGCCCATCACGGGTGCCCAGAACTGGCGCTCGGCCTTCCTGCCCGGGGCCTACCAGGGCACGTATATCGACTCACAGCATACCGACGTGACAAAACTCGTTGAAAATATCCGCAACGGACGCTGGAAGCTGGAAGATCAGCGTCGGCAACTGGATCTCGTCGGGAAGCTCAACAAGCAGCACCAGGACCAGCGCCAACATGATCCGCAGCTGGAATCGCGGATTCAATCCTTTGAACTGGCCTATAGGATGCAGACCGAAGCGGGTGAGGCGTTCGATATCTCCAAAGAGACCAAGGAGACACAGGAGCAATACGGGACCGGCGTCATTGGCCGTCAGCTGTTGATGACGCGCCGCCTGCTGGAACGGGGAGTCCGCTTCGTGCAGCTGTATAGCGGCGCCGGCCAGCCGTGGGACAACCACGACGCGATCGAAGCCAATCACCGGAAGCTGGGGCTGGAATGGGATCAGCCGATTGCCGCATTCCTGACCGACCTGAAGCAGCGGGGATTGCTCGACAGTACCCTGGTCATGTGGGGGGGCGAGTTTGGCCGGACACCCGTCGCCGAACTACCCGCCCTGAGTGGTCGCGATCACAATCATTATGGCTTTACGATGTGGCTGGCGGGGGGCGGTGCCAAGGGGGGCTACGTCCACGGGGCGACTGATGAATTCGGCTTTGCTGCGGTGGAGAAGAAGGTGCACGTCCATGACCTGCACGCCACCTTGCTGCATCTGCTCGGCTTCAATCACGAGCAGCTGACCTATCGCTACGCGGGCCGAGATTTCCGGCTGACCGACGTCCATGGCCACGTGGTGCATGACCTGCTGGCGTAAGCCTGCCAGCTCGAAGGGTCACCGCGTGTCTCCCGCTGTCTCTGCAGCCGCAGGCACTCGCCGGCGCTTCACGCGGGGATTGAATCCGTCGACAACTACGAGTCGAGCTGCCGCACGCCGGAGGTGGCCAGCTTCAGGATCGGCATCAATTCGAGGAGCTCGTCGTCGTTGAACAGGCCGGCAAATTTCGCTGGCGTGTCCGGAGCGATCTGCCAGCGACCAAGTACATCGAACATCGGTTCGAGGTAATCTTCGCTCATGCGGAATTGCTTCTTGTAGTTGGCAGCCTCGGCAGGATCGAGGTCCTGGAACTGGCTCAGCAGCAGGAAGTCGCCTTCATTGGACAGCTCTAAATGGAGCGCCCGCAATTCGCGAATGAGTTTCTTGTCGGGTTGATTGAGGAACTTGACCGGTCCGGTCTCGGTAAATGACGCGAACAGCTCGGGGATCTGTTCCATCATCCGGGCGGCCGTTTCACACACGGCGTACAGGACGCTCTCGTCGAGCAGCGTGGCGTGCTCGTCGTGGGCCGAGCTGAGTTTTGCCCAGGTCTCGGCCAGTAAAGACAATTGAACCTGGGGAGCGACTCCACGCAGGAACGGGACCTCGGTGAGGTACCCGAACGGATCGCGGAACTCTTGCCCGGTTTGTTGAGCAAACTCGATCAGCTTGAAAGTCTCGAACGCCGCCAGGCGGAATGCGAGATAGCTGAGCTTGGTTTGCGGCACGGTGTCAGCACAGATGAGGAGCATGCAGCACATCCTGCCATCCGTCTGCACCCCTCACAAGTCGAACTTGAGAAATTGTCAGAAATCCACACCTTTTTCGAAAACCCCGGTCGCCAAGCCTCTGTTTTGCGTAGAGTTTACGCGACCCCCCGAGTCCACCAATCAACATGCCGCTACAAGCTGCAAAATTGGTGGAATGTAATGCTGACGGTATGTCCTGTTGTCGGACAAGGGGCAGATCAAATGGCAGGGACCGCAATCTACAGACCCGCCGCACCAGGTCCCCAGGAGGCGCCAAACCTTGTCGCGGAGACCTCCGCGAGGTTACCATGCGTGAGCGTCGTAACAGCTGTTGCATGACAACGAATCTGGTCTGGTAAGGAAATCTCCATGGTGAAGAAATTGCGGTTGATGGGCTTGGCGGCCCTGAGCTTGGTGGCGGGGCTGATGGTCTCGCAGTTGATCAGTGCCCATGCCGCCGAAGAGGGCTGGGTGTCGTTGTTCAACGGCAAAGACCTGACCGGCTGGAAGGCCAGCGAAATGGGTGACTTCAAAGTGGAAGACGGCGCCATCGTGGTGCGCGGCAAACGAGCCCATCTCTTCACCGAGAAGGAATTCAAGAACTTCGACTTCAAATGCGAAATCATGACCAAGCCGGGCAGCAACTCGGGGTTCTTCGTCCATACCAAGCCGGAAGAAACCTGGCCGTCGCAGGGTTACGAAGTTCAGGTGAACTGCTCGCACACCGACCCGGTGCGCAACGGCAGCATCTACAACGTCGTCAAGAACTACGACCCGATTGCCAAGGACAACGAATGGTACAAGTTGGAAGTCATCGTCAAAGGCAAGAACATTGTGACCAAGATCAACGACAAGGTTGTCGTCGACTTTACCGAACCGGAAGGTGTCACCGGAACCCGCAAGCTCGGCCAGGGTGCATTCGCCATCCAGGCGCACGACGCCAAGAGCGTGGTCATGTACCGCAATCTGATGGTGAAGGAACTGCCGTAGTCACTACGGTCCAAATCGATTCGAGATCAAAACAGGACTGCCGCGATTCGTCGTGGCAGTCCTGTTTTTTGTGCGCGTCAAGTTGCGTCCAACCACGCCAGTCAGATTGTACCGCGCAGGTCGGGGTGGGGGGCTTCGCGTGACTGAGCGTGCGCGATGACGAGGCTCCCGTCGTCACCGGACGGGGCGTACCTGACGAGTTGCTTTTGCAGTCCCACCTTGCGATTCGCCTTGCCAAGCCTCATCGATCATGTAGGATGACCTGGAACAAACAGCGGGGTGGTGTGGATTTGAATTCTGCTCCTGGAAATGGAGACGCCGCGTGTCTCAGTTATTCCGGCATCATGCATTGCCCGTACTTTCCCGCCGCGATTTCGTGCGTGGCCTGGGGGTGGGCGTCCTGGGGGCCGGTTTACCGCAGGTGGTTGCGGCATCCGATCTGGCTGCCGCGGGTGGTTTGCCTGGTCGGGCAAAAGCCTGCATCATGATCTTCCTGTTCGGTGGGCCCAGCCAGATTGATACCTGGGATATGAAGCCCGCGGCCCCTGTTGAATGCCGCGGTGAGTTCCAGCCGATCGCGACGTCGGTGCCGGGGATTGAGCTGTGCGAACACCTGCCGCTGACGGCGCGCCAGATGCAGCATGTGGCCGTCGTGCGGTCGGTCACCATGCAGGGTCTGGTCATCGGGAATGGCGATCACCATGCCGATACGTATTACTCGCTGACCGGTCACCGCCCGGACCGGTCGTTCTTTATTGAAGGGATCAACCGTAAGCCGCACGCCGATGACTGGCCGTTCGTCGGATCGACGGCGGCGTTCAAGATGCCGCGCGATCCGGAACTGCCCCCGGTGGTGCAGCTGCCGGCTCGATCGGGCGAAGTGACGAACTACATCAATCCCGGCCAGTTCTCGGGCCTGCTGGGGCCGAATTACGAGCCGGTCATGGTCCGTGGCGTGCTCGATCAACCGCGCGACCTGAGTGTGCCGCAATTCGCCATGCCGGCCGAACTGAGTGCGGACCGGCTGGGGCGCCGCCAGAGCCTGCTGGGGTCGATTGATCGCTGGCAGGCGGGGGTCGAACATGCGGGGACGCTGCTCGACAGCTACCTGTCGCATGAGCGCCGGGCGTTCTCGTTATTGACGTCGCCCAAGGCGAAGCGGGCGTTCGATCTCAGCCTGGAACCGGAAGCGGTGCGCGCCCGGTATGGCAATAATATCAACAGCCAGAGCATGCTGATGGCGCGGCGGCTGGTCGAAGCGGGGGTGCCGGTCGTCAGTGTGCATTGGGTGGGCAAAGTGGTCGGTGCTGGCCTGAGCTGGGACACCCACAGCGACAATTTCAACCAGTTGAAGAATACCTTGCTGCCCCCGTTTGATTCGGGATTCTCGGCGTTACTGGCCGATCTGGACGAGCGCGGCATGCTGGACGAGACGCTGGTGGTCGTCAACGCCGAGATGGGCCGCACGCCGAAGGTGGGCGATCCACGAGCCGGCGGCGCGGCCGGCCGTGACCACTGGGTGAATTGTCTCTCGGTGTTGTTCGCCGGCGGTGGAATTCGGGGCGGGCAAGTGTATGGGGCGTCGGATGCGGTCGCCGGCTACCCAGCCGCCAAAGCGGTCCATCCCGAACACGTCGCGGCCACCGTCTACGAGGCCCTGGGCATTCGCGACAGCTTGATCTTCCGCGATCGCGAGGGACGCCCCTTCAGCCTGGCCGAAGAGGCCCCGCCGATTCCGTTGTTCGGATGACGGACTCTCCGCAGTTCAGGTGCGCCAGGCCGGGGCAATTCCGATTCCTGCGATGGAACCCAATTTTCACGCGGCCGTGTGCTGATCGCTGCCGCGCCATTCCATGCCGTCGGGTTGGCAGTTTCTATCGCCAGTTTGGATCGCGGAGCGCGTTCTTGCCGTTTCTGCCGCAAGTCTGTTGGCCGTCCAGGCGGGAAAACCTGCTGCCCAGTTCGGGAGGATCTATGTCCTTGATT
>CAZQUW010000187.1:0-12439 GCA_964596215.1 uncultured Planctomicrobium sp.
GTTATTGTCGGCTTGCAGAATTGCTTCCGCCAGATCCTTCTTCTGCGACTGCAGACTGAGGATCTTCTCTTCGACCGTATCACGGCAGATCAGGCGATAGGCGAAGACCTGCCGCGTCTGGCCGATGCGATGTGCACGGTCGATCGCTTGCGCTTCGACGGCCGGATTCCACCATGGATCGAGAATGAACACGTAGTCGGCAGCCGTCAGATTCAAACCCAAACCGCCCGCCTTCAGACTAATCAGGAAGACACCGCAATCAGGATCGGTCTGGAAGCGTTCGACGTGCTCCTTACGGCGGCGCGTCTGCCCGTCGAGGTACTCGTAGACGATATTGCGTTTTTCCAACGCCGGTTTGACGATGGCCAGCATGCTGGTGAACTGCGAGAACACCAGCACCTTATGCCCCTCGGACAACAGTTCTTCGAGGTGCCAGATCAATGCGTCCAGCTTGGCACTGCCATCTTCCAGCAGTTCGGGCTTCAACAATCCCGGATGACACGCTGCCTGCCGTAAGCGGAGCAGGGCTTCCAGCACGTGAATCTTGGACTTGGCCAGGCCTTCGCGCTGGACCAGTCCCAGCAACGAAACCCGGTAGTGCTCGCGCAATTCCTGGTACATCTGCGTTTGCGCGTCGCCCATCTTGCAGTAAATCGTCTGCTCCAGACGATCGGGCAGTTCCTTGGCAACTTCCTTCTTCGTACGACGGAGAATGAAGGGCTTCAGGGCTCGAGACAGCAGTTGACGCGATTCGGCGTCGGCCGCCTCCGTCGTTTCTGGCTTGAAGACGGTCGCACGTCCCAGCATGCCGGGATTCAGGAATTCAAAAATTGACCACAGATCACCCAGATGATTTTCGATGGGCGTACCACTTAAGGCCAGGCGGTGCTGCGCCTGCAGCAAGCGGGATGCCTTCGCCACCTGCGAGCGGTTGTTCTTGATCGCCTGAGCTTCGTCCAGCACGACGTAATCAAAGTGCACATCCTTGAGATGGAGGATGTCACGACGCAAAGTGCCGTATGTTGTCAGAATCAAATCGTACTGCGTGAAATCGGTCCGCAGCTTGGCCCGTTCCAACCCCGTGTATTCGAGGATCTTCAGGTGCGGCACGAAGCTCTTACATTCGTTGTGCCAGTTGAAAATCAGCGATTTGGGGACGACCACCAGCGACGGCTTGTGCTCGCCACGCTGCGCCACGCGTTCGTGGATCAGCGCCAGCAACTGGACCGTCTTACCGAGACCCATGTCATCCGCGAGGCATCCACCGAAGCTGAATTCCTGGAGGAATCGCAACCAGCCCACACCGTCGCGCTGGTAGTCGCGCAGCTTGCCAATGAACCCTTCCGGCTCATCGACAATATTGATCCCCTGGAAGCCATGCAATCGCTCGCGCAGTTTTTCGAAGGGTTCGTCGTAGATCACCGATTCCTGAGCCGCCAGCAAGGCGTCCAGGATGCCGACCTGGTTCTTTCCGAAGCGGACATAGTCGTCTTGAGACACCCCCAAGCCGGCCAGCAGGCTGTACTGCTGGAACCATTCCTCGGGCAAAATCCCCAGCGAGCCGTCATCCAGGCGTACGGTGGTATCGCCGCGTGACAGGGCGGACAGCAGTTCGGGGAAGGGGATTGTACGGCCATCAAAATCGACTCGGGCATGCAATTCGAACCAGTCGATATTCGACTTCACCTGGAACTGCATGTGGCCCGCCTGGCGAACCTGCTTGCCTTCGGCGCGGACCTGCCAACCCAGATCAACCAGCTTTCTGACTGCCGGCCCCAGGAATTTAGCGGGAATTTCGACATCCGTCCGCGGACGCTGCGGATCGACGACCCGTTTGAACCCCAGTTCCGTCAGCGCATTCCAAGCTTGATCTTCAATGTCGCGATTACGCGGCACACAGCGGCCAATCGTCCGCTGGACGATGGCGCCTTGCGGACTGGTCCCGCGAACCATCAGGCCGTCATAGTCAAAGTTGATCTCACCCTGCAGACGCTCCTTCTGCCACCGGAAGCTTTTGGGGGACTGAATGGCGAGGTTCGGAACGGGATCGCAGATGTGCTCAGTGAGCTGCAGCTGCGGGGGAAGCTCCAATTTGGGCAGGGCCGGCATGTCGAGCAAACGGTCGACAAACTCCTCTTCTTCGCCAGGCGGAATCGTCAGTGGCTCGGCACGCCGCAGCAATTTCACCCAGTCAAACGCCCCGTTATCGCGCAGCGGATCGATGGAATTCTCGGTGATGACAAACCCACCCGGCACCAGCAACAAGGTGTCATTCATCCCCAGCGATTCTTCGCCGCGACGCAGACGTCCTTCGAGAGTCCACTTTTGTTCTTCGGAAGAGAACACGACAGCGAGAGTCAGATCCCACGGTGTGCCGCCGTTCCATTTCAGCGGCTCTCCCAGGCTGCCTTCTTCTGCGCTGACCAGTTGCACGCGACCAGTTTCGCACATCAACGGGAGCACGAATTCGGCCAGGACTTGCGGCAGTTGAAAGCGAAACACGCTACCTTGTTGCTCGGCCTGCTGCGCGTACCAACTGGTCCGCTCGGGCGTTCCCCCACACAGGTAAGCGATGATCTGGCGGTCGATGCCCTCGAATTCGGACAGCTGACCCGGCTTCAGTCGCAAGGTTTTCAGCTTGCCCCATTCCCCGGATCCGCGGCGTTCGCGCTGCGAAGTCTGAATGACAATCTGTCCCTGTTCGCGACTTTGAGCCACGTCAATTTCGTAGTAGATCTCACGATCACGCGAAGAGATTGGCTTCACGACGTCACGCGACTGCATCGTCTCGCGCAACTTCAGCAGTTGCACATCCCATTCCCGCAACTTGGCGGGAGCAACGGCCACCTGCCGACTGGCCGCGACACGTTCGGGCGTGGGCATGTAAACATCGCGGTCGTCACCGTCATCCCAGATGTCCAGGCCCAGATCGGACGTGGATTCGGGTTCCGCGGCAAAGGGGGGGATGTGTCCCGTCTTGACCGTGCCGGTAATCAGGCCGGCTTGATCGACGAGCAGGATCGTAGCCCACAGGTGCTTGCACGACGGTTCGGTAGGCCGCCCCTGGTTACAGGTGCAGAACATCTTGACCGAGGTCTCATCCCGCTTCAGCTGTGTCTGATACTCCGTTCCATCCCGAACGACAGCAAACACATCTTCCGGAGTCACCCGCGTCAGACTGACACGTTCGGCCTTGAGGTATGCGGCCCCTCGAAAGCGAATATCTCCGCGAAAGCGATTCTCCAACAATTGCGCCAACGTCATCGACGGCTCCGTGCCTGACCGTATCTTTTCGCGGGGACTCGAACTGGCTCGATCGCGATCTTGATTCGTCTAGGAAACATGGGGATCCAGGCGCCAGCGAGGTTGCGGACGTCCGGATTCACAAAATGGGCGAACTCGCAATTTTACGAGATGCCAGACGATTCGTGAATACCAGCGACCGAGTTTCTCGGAATGTGGTAGAAGTGTTGCGAAATGCACCGCCTGCCCGTTGCCCATATCGGGCATCTCAGGAGGTCCTACGGTATTTCGTGTGGCCGGCAGACCGTCGGAAGGTCGTTGAAATCTGGCCGAAAGTAGTTCTCGAGGCAAACTCGATGACAAATTTCTGTGACCGATTGGATTGCGGCCTCCTGCAATGGGTTGCGAATCGTACCAGAACGATGTACATCCAATGAGGGTTCTACTTCACTTCGTTGTCGAGACTTCAATGCCACAGCAATCTCGAGCATGGCGCAGCGCCTGGTCGCTTCCCGCAGATGTGACTTTCCTCAATCACGGGTCCTTTGGGCTGGTGCCGCACGACGTCCGGGCCTCGCGAGAGGACTGGCAACGCCGGCTCTACGCGAACCCGATGAATTTCTTCCTCCGGGAGATGGAAGTCGCGCTCGTACAGACCGCCGAACGACTGGGCCGGTTTATCGGTGCTGCGGCGCGTGATCTAGCCTTCGTCGACAATGCCACCATGGCGATGAATATCGTCGCCCAGAGCGTCGAGCTGCAGGCGGGCGATGAGGTCTTGTTGACCAATCACGAATACGGCGCCGTTCGCCGTATCTGGCAGAAACGCTGTGACCGCACAGGGGCAAGGCTGGTCATTCGCAACTTGCCGGAACCTTTGGAAAACACCACAGCCGTCGTCGATCATCTGTTTGCCGCCGTCACCCCGCAGACAAAACTGCTGGTTTTCAGCCAGATCTCGTCCCCCACGGCAGTCATCCTGCCCGCCGAAGCCATCTGCCGCCGGGCACGCGAAGCGGGTGTTCCCGTTTGCGTGGATGGCCCACATGCGCTCGGGATCGTTCCGCTGAATCTGGAACAGCTTGGATGTGACTATTATTGTGCGAGCTGTCACAAATGGCTGTGTGCCCCGATAGGCAGCGGTTTCCTGTATGTCACCCGGAAACTGCAAACCCAGCTGAACCCGCTGATTGTCAGTTGGGGTGGCAGTATTGCCGGACGCACACCCAGCTGGCAGGACGAATACAACTGGCTGGGAACACGCGATCCAGCGGCCTGCCTGGCCATCCCTGCGGCGCTCGACTTCTTCGAGCGGATTGGCTGGGAAACGTTTCGCACCCGCACACATGAACTGGCCAAGTTCGCTCGCGAAAGCATCTCGGCTTTGACCGGCCTGGAGGCCCTGGTTCCCGATTCGCCCGACTGGTATGGGCCGATGATTTCGATGCCCTTGCCGACCAACGGATTAAGTGCCCCTCCGCAGGGGCAACGCGATCCACTGCAGGACTGGCTCTGGTCCAATTGCCGGATCGAAGTCCCCATCACATGGTGGCACGGGCAACGGCTGCTGCGTGTGTCGTGCCATCTCTACAATGACGTGGAAGATATCGAACGTCTGGTAAAAGCACTGGATCGTGTCGCACTGCGGGATTAGCTTCGTGGAGCGAGCCCTCAGGCCCGATCCAGCCTGTAAGACCTGACCAAGAAGAGGTCCGCAGTCTCGCAAACGTCGCAGTGCGCACGGCTTACCGGTCAATATCGGACTCGAATTGTCAAATATCGAATGAGCACTCCAGGATGCCACCCGAGGCTCCAAGGCCCACGACGCGGATCGTGACAGGCCCTGACAGGCCGGAAGACCCGATCCGCGCGACCGCAAACCTCCATCATGCCACCGTCGTCGGACTCGATTCGGTCTGCTGCCGAGCCCGGTAGCTCCACCAACACGTCAGCGGTAACAGTCCGAGTCCAATCACGATGAACTGGCTCAGGAAGAACAGCCCGAGTTTCTCGAGAGTCCCTTCCGTCTTGCCGTAAGCATGCAGTCCGACCCCCAGCTGGTTCACTCCGAACCACGACCAGGCGGTCCAGATATTGCCCCCCACCGCAAGGACCGCAAACCCGCGATCCTTGACCCAGCCATCCCAGCGGGCATGCAGGATAAGGGCCGTCCACAGCACGATCAGCAGGGCACCGTTTTCTTTCGGATCCCAGCCCCAGAAGCGGCCCCAGGACACGTCGCCCCAGAGACCACCCAGCACAGTTCCGAAGAAGCTGAACAGCATGCCAAAGCACAGCGTGCCGTACATCATGCGGGTGATGTCTTTCCCCACTTCGGGAGTCATGGAGGGTGTCAGCACTCCCCGCAGGATATAGATCATTCCCAGGCAGCCAGACACGAATGTCGTGGCATATCCCAGATTGATGGTTACCACGTGCGTGGCCAGCCAGAACTGAGTATCCAGAACGGCCACCAGAATCCCGAACGTATCCGCATTGCCATCAGCAGCCAGGTTGTGAGCGATAAACAATGTGGCATAGCCGGCCACCGTAGAAATCAAGTTCCCGATGCCATGCTTGAACAGCATCTCAAACGCAATCCCCAGCAGGATCGCGCCCCAGCCGATGAAGATGGCGGTTGTGTAAAGGTTCGTCACCGGCGGTCGACCGGAAATATAGATCCGTGCGTAGATCGCCCAGGAATGAACCAGGAATCCGAAGATCGCCATCAGCAGAGCCGTGCGATTGAAGAACTGCGGCCACTTCAACCATGCGGCTGCCGTGAACAGGAACGCGAACACGTACAACTGACACAGATAGTAGAACGGAGCAAAGTGATTGAAGAACGCCTCGAAGTCGGTGCGCTTCGGATTCGTTCCGTAATCTTTGTCGCCGTTGATTTGACCCAGGTATTTGTCAACTTGCTTGTTGAATTCCTCGGGCTTGTTGTCGCGATAATCGGACAGCATCGAATACCAGGCCACGGTCATCGGATCGGGTTCAGCACCGATCTTGGCCATCACCAGACTTTGCTCGAGGGCAGTGCAGTAGGGCTGCCAGTTCTCCAGTCCCGTGGCGTTAGGGCTTTTGGCCTCACCCGGTTTGTCGGACGGCTTGCCCGGAACAACCCGGGGAGCCTCAATCTTTTCCATGCGTTGTTTTTCAAACTGCATGAATTGCACCAACGTCTGGAGTTTGGCATCGGCTGCGGCGCGGTCCTTCTCAAACTCTTCGCGATCGGGCACCGGCGGAAATTCGTTCGGCATCTGGAATGCCTGGTTCAGCATGTCAATGACGCGGACGCGCCGTGCCAGCTCCATCAGACGTCGCTGATAGGTATCCTGTTCGTTCACCGACAGGGCCGAAGCCTTTTCGATTTCCTCCTGGAATTTGCCCAGTTTGGGAATGATTTCCAGGATCGAGTAGCGGTGCTTGGGAACACGTTTTAGATCGAAGAAGTCGACCAGTTGCTGCAAATCGATGTAGAGGATCTTGTGCTTGGCCGCCGCGGGGGGATTGGCCATGACATCCAGCAACCATTGCGTTGCGGAAATCTTCGTGCCGTCCTCATTGGTGATCTCTTCGCGATCGGTGATGACTCGCAGGCTGCTGCGGGCCAGGGCATCGATCGGCTTCAGTCGCCCGTTCGCGACCACGGGAATGCGGCCGAACTTTTCAAAGTCGAAGGTCGTTGGCGATTTGTGCTCCGGAATGCGTGCATGGCCGAGCAGCCAAATCGCAAAGATCGCGGTCACACCCAACGGCAACCACCAGCCTGACATGAATGACGCGGGCTGTGACGGAATCTCATAAGATCGCTTGCCCGCAGTTTTCGACACGACCGGCTGCAGTGCCACAAGCTTCGCCTGCGACGAGCGGCGTCGCAGGAATCGCAGCAGCGTCAACGAGAACTGGTACAGCATCCCCACGACGACGATCATGCAGGACACATACGGAATCATCCAGCCCGTATTGCTGACGACTTGCAGAATGGTCATCTTCTTGCCAGAGATGGGGTCCATACTCCATTCGGATTGATAGAACGTTTCGCCTCGATAACGCAGCGGATTGTTCATCCAGATCCGTGCTTCACGCTCTTCCTTCCGTTCCGCGTCCACGATCGTCACCTGGGATGTGAAATCCTTGGCAACCGAGGTCCCCGGATACGTATCGTGGCGGAACTCATTGAGACGAATCGTGTAGGGGCGGTAGATGTGCTCAAACCGCATCAGGAAGTTGTATGGCTTGCCTTCCACGGTGATCGTCTCGGGAATTTCCAGACGCGGGTGCAACGACACCGCTGTCAGATACGTCCCGAGGACTTCCTGGCTGTTTTTCTTCTTCAGCCGAATAAACGCGGCAGGATGGTCGACTTCACCCGACCCATCCACGCCATTGACGGGCGGCTTTTCATTCACGGTGCGACGCAATCCGGTCCCCGCCGTCGCGATGGTCTTCTCACCGGGCTTCAGATCCCGCATACCGGCGTTGACGTAGAAGCTCAAGACTTCAACATCGAACGGCAAATCGGGATGTTGAATCGTGCTGCCCGCCCGCAAGAAGTTGCTGGGAATCGCCACGACGCGGTCCTGTTTCGCATCCGAGGCGTCGATGACCGCCAGTTCCGGGGTGCGTGTGTCGGCCGAATGGTTTTCGGTCTCTCCCTCGACAATATACATCTGCGACTCTTTGGCACGCACCGTGACCAGCAATTCGGCGAACATCATCAAGCCGACGCCGCCGTGCAGCAGCACAATTCCCGCGCGCTTGTTGAATGCCAGGATGCAGCCTGCCAGCAGGATGACCCCGGCCAGCGTGGCCTGAATCAGCTGCCACAGAATGCGCATCGAATCGTCACCCAACTGCACACGATCGCTCTCATAGAACAACCACGCCGTTAACAATCCCAAGGCCACACTGCCCGACTGCAACAACAGCCGCTCAAGTTTACGATCGTCGGGCAGACGCGAAGCCGTATAGGCCCCGCCCACGCTCAGGCTGGCCAGCCCGAATTTCATCATCCACCAGAGCGTTCCCCAGCTGAAGAATGGCTCGCCTTGAATGCCGTCGGGGTTCGAGCCCCCGGTAATCACCAGGTAAGTCGCCACGCAACCCAGTCCAATCACTCCCCAGCCGGCATACAACCGTGGCCCCTTGGCCTGTACCGTAAACCGCAACAGGTGCGCCGCAGCCAGGTTGATGGCCATCAACGAGCCGATCAAGAAACCGCCCGGGAAATAGAAGCCCTGCAGTGGGAACTTCTTACCGGGAAAGTCCATGAAGAACGGCTGCCATTCTTTGGACACCAGACCCGGAATCCAGGCGGGCGGAAAGAAGATTTTGAACTCGATCCAGGCGAACCATGATCGAAAGTAGACGTCCATCACCTGCCAGATTCCCAGGCGCGTCTGCACCAGGGTGCCCGCAAAAACCAGGAAGACCGACAGTGCAAACAGGACGACGGTTAGTTTCATCGAGGCCAGCGGCTTCAGCGCACTGCGAATGCCCTGCGGAATTCGCAGATTGCGGCTCTCCGGCCCGGCAACACGACGTGCTTCGGCAGCGGGAGTTTCGTCAACCGGAGTGACATCTTGCGGAAGCGTTTCACTGGCCATAAAGACCTCTCCTGAATCACTGACTCGCTATGAGAATGGCCATGGCATGTCTGGTTCTAAAACCGAGACAATGCAAGACGGCCAGCAGGCTGAATTTAAACCCATCGAACAGACACTGACATTCGGCCTTTTTTATGGCAGCCGGGCTGATTTCACGAATTCTTCGAACCGCCCTTTTTCGCGCCCCGCCAATTCGGTGGGTCCCTGCAGCTTAAAGAACCAGGCTGTCTCGCCGATCTTCACCATCACACCCAGAATGGTTTCCTTCTCCCCGACCAGTTCGACCAGTTCACCGGCATGACCGCTGACGTCGATCTTCGTGACCGTCTTCTGCAACTCGTCCGCGGAGACACTGGCTAGTCCAACCTGGCCTCGCCAGCGGTTCACATTCGAGAGCAGATCGTTCGAATCGGCGGGAAATGCAAATACGGACACATCGGCGGTCAGTCCGCCATCCGCCACAGACAGCGAGGCCTTCCGCATCGCGCTGGCCTTACCCGGGCCCCAACCCTTGGGGGTCGTGAATTCAAAATCAGGGGCACCGGCTTCCGGAGCTGCTGGTTTTTCAGCGGGTGCCTGTCCCGCGAACGGTGCACCCGGCATCCCCATGGAACTCGAACGGGAGGCCTCTCCAACGAAGTTAACCATCAACGCGTGGCCCCCGTCGACCTCGATTTTGGTGGTCACGGCGGAAACATCGCCCTTTTCAATCGGGTCCAGGCTAAGCTGCCCGCGCCACCGGGAGATGTTGGCCTGCAAGTAGGCATCATCCACCCCTTGCGGGGCATCCAGCCGACTCACCGCCAGTTCGAAGGGCTTCTCCTTGCCATGCGGAATGAGATACGTGGCAAATCGGAATTGGCCCGCTTCACCCTTCTTCCACGTCTCCGGAGCGGTCCATTCAACTTTCTTGTCCTTGATCTTCACCGACTTGGTAAAGGCCAGGAAATCGGATTCCAGCTTGGCGATTTCTTCGTCCGGCCCCTGCAGCTTGAAGAACCAGGCTTCTTTGTCGTTGGGGATGATGGCCCCCAGCATACGCTGCAACAAGATCTGCGGAGCCGCGCGATGGGGAACCGTGTAAGTCCGGATTTCATCAGGCTTTTTACAGCCGCTCAGGACGGCAACCTGCGACCAGACGAGTCCCAGCAGAACTGGGACACAGACGACGCGATATCGAGAATCAAGGCCGGTGGCAACCATATTTTTCCTGCGCGTGGATTCAGCACCAATGGCAAACGCCAAATGCAGCTCGCCGGTTACCAGACCAATCAGTGACCTGATCAATCGGTGCCGAGTTTGAGTTGTCTCATGCCTCACGGCCAGACCAATCCGGGCGGGACACCGTAAACGCTGGAGGGGTTCTCAAACCAGACCATTCGCGGTGCGTACAACAGGCGGGCTGCTCTTAATTATAGCCAGTCGGTCTGGCGAAAGTACATCCTGAGTGCCGCAAACATGAACATCAGACCACAACACGCACACTCAGTTGAACATGATACTCCGCGTTGGACATCAGGTCGTCGCCTTGGACGCTTCGTGCAGTTGCACCACGACTCCATCCAGAAACGTCGCCAACTTGGCGGCCGCCTTCAGCGCGTGATCCCGCAACTTCCACATGTCAGTGGCACTGCCGGGGCGTTTCCAGAGCGCCCCGAGAGCCGCCCCGATACGGACGGCACCGGTGGCCCCCACCACCGACAGAATTTCCGGGGGCAGATCGGAGGTCAGGTCATCGCTGATCACACGGACCGCCATAAATCGCACCTTGGCGTCGCGACACACCTGGGCAACGGCCAGACTTTCGAGATCAACAGCCAGGGCGTCGTACTTCGCCCCCAGTTCCCGTTTTTCATCGACCGTCCGCACCAGGTGGTCCGCCGTGAGAAACTTACCCACGAACAGACCATTCGGCGGGTCCGACTGCATTTTCAGATCCAGAAACAACTGCTGGCCGTAGGCATCACAGATCGCGTTGGCGATGACGATGTCGCCAAATTTCAGATCGGCGTGCAGCGCCCCGGAGAATCCAACCGACAGCACGAACGACGGGGAATGGGCATCAATTAAAGCCTGAGTCGCCACTCGCGCCCGCGCGAATCCCATACCACCTTCCACGCAGGCAATCTTGATCTGATCGTACTTGCCGCCCCGAAACGTCAGGTCGTTGCCCTTATATTTACGGACTTTTTCGCACCGGTCCATAAACGCCGAAGTTTCAATCGGCAGCGCAGCCACCAGACCGATATCGGCATGAGCGAGGTCAGGAGGGGATGCGGTCATGGGGGATCTCAACAAAACTGTGCGGAAAACTCAGGCAGGCACACGACGATGGCCAATCCAGCCAACTTACTTTTACAGCAGCCAGCCGCAAATGTCACGACCGGGCCTGATCGGAGCAGGGCCGTGCAACCCGCAGGGCACGTCATCCCGAGTTGTCAGGAATCACCCACGGGCGTTGGCACTTCACAGACGAATGAGTACCATCGAGTCTCCTTTCCTACTCGGATGACGGCTTCCTGCACGAGGTATCGCGCCATGACCCAGCCAGAAAACGCCCCCGAAACGACTTCGACTCCCAATACTGACGAATCACGCCGCACCTTTCTGAAAACAGTGGGGGTGACTGCGCTGGCCTCCACCACGGCCCCGGCATTTCTTTACGCCACGGACAAGGCGGGGACCCGGAATGCCGTGATCGGCGAGGGGGATCACAAGTACGAATGCATCCACGGCTGGGGTCAACTGCCCGATAAGATCAAGTGGGCCGAAACCCACGGCGTGGCCATCGACGAGGCGGGCCTGATCTACATCACGCATCGCTCGAAAACCCCGGAACCTGTCGACGCGGTCGTCGTTTTTGACCCCGACGGCAAGTACGTCCGATCGTTCGGCACTGAGTATCACGGCGGCGGTCATGGCATTGATATTCGCAAGGAAGGGGGCGAGGAATTCCTCTATCTGAGCGACGTCAAAAACCGGATCGTCGCCAAGACCACTTTGCTGGGTGAGCAAGTCTGGAAGTTCTGTTATCCCCTGGAGCCCAAGCTCTATCAGAAGGTCCTGCAATTCAGCCCGACCAACGTCGCCTTCCATCCCGCAGGCGGCTTCTATGTCGCCGATGGTTACGGTTCCAATTACATCCACCAGTACGACGCCAACGCCAAGTGGATTCGTTCGTGGGGCGGCACAGGGGACGAACCGGGCCAGATGAAGACCCCGCACAGCATCTGGCTCGATAACCGCCCGGGCCGCGAGGTGTCCCTGGTCGTCGCCGACCGCGCCAATGCCCGCCTGCAATACTTCACGCTCGAGGGCCAGCACATCGGCTTCGTCAAAGACGTCAGCTTCCCCGCCGATTTCGATATCCGCGGCACGGAACTCCTTGTCCCCGACCTGCATGCCCGGATCTCGATCTTCGACCAGGACAACAAGGTCATCACGCACCTGGGCTACGACCCCGAATGGACCAAAGCAGTCCTCGCGGACAACTTCCAAATGCGGAGCCAGCCAGACCGCTGGGAAAACGGCAAGTTCATTCACCCGCATGATGCCTGCTTCGATCGGGACGGAAATATCTT
>CAZQUW010000188.1:0-2531 GCA_964596215.1 uncultured Planctomicrobium sp.
ATGGCCGAATTTCAACTCGTCAGTCCGTTCGAACCCGCCGGGGATCAGCCCGCGGCGATCAAGAGCATCATTGAAGGGTTTCGGCAGAAGAAACGGGATCAGGTCCTGCTCGGTGTGACCGGGTCTGGAAAGACGTTTACGATGGCGAACGTCATCCAGGAGCTGCAGCGCCCCACGCTGGTCCTGTCGCATAACAAAACTCTGGCCGCGCAGCTGTACGGTGAATTCAAGGAATTCTTCCCAAACAATGCTGTTACCTATTTCGTCAGCTACTACGACTATTATCAGCCGGAAGCCTACATACCGCAGCGCGATATCTACATCGAAAAAGACTCGTCGATCAACGAGGAAATCGATCGCCTCCGACTGTTCGCCACCAGCGCCCTCATGAGCCGCCGCGACGTGATTGTCGTGGCCAGCGTCAGTTGCATTTATGGCTTGGGATCGCCCCGCGATTACCTGGAAATGATGGTGCCGCTGACCGTCGGTGGCGAAATCGATCGCGACGAATTGTTGCGAAAGCTGATCGATATCCAGTACGACCGGAATGATATCGTCCTGGAACGCAGCCGGTTCCGGGTACGGGGCGACATCGTAGAAGTCTGGCCCGCTTATGAAGAATTCGCCTACCGGATTGAACTCTGGGGCGATGAGATCGAACGACTGGCCATCATCAATCCCACCACCGGCGACGAAGTCAAACGCGTGCCGGAAGCCTATATCTATCCCGCCAAGCACTTCGTCTTACCGCAGTCCCGCATCGATTCGGCCCTCGGCGAAATTCGTAATGAACTGGAAGAACGGCTCGAGTTTTTCCGCAAGGAAGGCAAGCTGCTGGAAGCCCAGCGCCTCAGCGCCCGGACGCGGTACGACATCGAGATGCTGCAGGAAGTCGGGCACTGTCCCGGCATTGAGAACTACAGCCGCCCCCTGGCTGGTCGCAAGCCGGGTGAGCCCCCCTTCACCCTGTATGACTTCTTCCCCGAAGATTTTCTGCTGTTCGTCGACGAATCACACGTCACGATTCCGCAAATTCGCGGCATGCACGCGGGCGATTTTTCCCGCAAGACCACGCTGGTCGAACATGGCTTTCGTCTCCCGTGCGCCCTCGATAACCGTCCCCTGAAGTTTGATGAATGGCGTGCCAAAGCCAACAGCTGCCTGTTCGTGTCGGCCACCCCGGCCGACTGGGAGTTGGAGCAAACGGGGGGGGCCGTCATTGAACAGGTCATCCGCCCCACCGGATTGATCGACCCTGTCATCGAGATTCTTCCAGCCCGCGGTCAGGTGCCCCATTTGATGGAACAGATTCGGTCCCGAACCGCTCAGGGCGAACGCACCCTGGTCACGACCCTCACAAAACGGCTGGCGGAAGATCTGACCACGTATTTGCAGGACGAAGGGATCAAATGCGCGTGGCTCCATTCGGAGCTGGATGCCATCGAACGCGTCGAAATCCTGCGGGAACTGCGCGAAGGCAAGTACGATGCGGTCGTCGGCGTCAATCTGCTGCGTGAAGGTCTCGACCTGCCGGAAGTGTCGCTCGTCGCGATCCTGGATGCGGACAAGGAAGGTTTTCTGCGCAGCGAAACCAGTCTCATTCAGACCATCGGACGTACGGCCCGTAACGTCAATGCCCAGGTCTATCTGTATGCCGACAAGATCACCGACAGCATGCAGCGGGCGATGGACGAAACCAATCGTCGCCGCGCCCTGCAGTTGGCCTACAACGAGGCGCACGGCATCACCCCGGCCACCATTCAAAAGGCCATTCGTCGCGGTATCGAAGAGGAAATCGACGCGCGCCGGGTGGTCCGGGATGCCATCGGGAAAGCCGACGAGAAAGATTTTTCGACGCAGGAGTTTCTCAACGAGCTGGAAGCGGAAATGCTGGCGGCCGCTCAAGAACTGGACTTTGAACGGGCAGCCCAGTTGCGTGACCGGATTCTCAAGTTAAAGCAGGAAATGGGTCAGTCGCTCTCTTCCACAGAGATGGCCGCGCAACAATCGAAGCCGCAACGCAGCAAATCCAAAAAGTCCAAGGGAGGCAGCGGAAAACGCCTCCCCAAACCGTTCAAAGGGAACACCTGATGAACCCATCCGTCGACAAGAATTCGACACAGCGTTTTTCGGATCGAGTCGAAAACTACATCCGCTGGCGGCCCGGTTATCCCGACGAGTTATTCCAAATCCTGGCCGACGATGCCGGATTGAAAGGGCCGGCGACGGTCGCCGACATCGGCTCGGGGACCGGCATCTCAGCAGAGCTTTTTCTTCGCCGCGGCCATGCGGTTTATGGAGTCGAGCCGAATCGCGAGATGCGGCAGGCGGCCGAAAGCTTGCTAGCCAGCTACCCGCATTTTCGCAGCCTCGACGGCACTGCGGAAAACTCGACGTTACCCACTGCCAGCGTCGACTTCATCGTCGCGGCCCAGGCCTTTCACTGGTTTGATCCCGTGAAAACTCAGGCCGAATTCCGCCGCATCCTGCGGCCTGGCGGCTGGTGTGCGCTGCTGTGGAATTCCCGCCGC
>CAZQUW010000188.1:2631-10510 GCA_964596215.1 uncultured Planctomicrobium sp.
GAAAAGGCGAGCATCCTGTTCTGCAACAACACATAAATTTGCGTCACTTGTGAGATTCCCGGTTCAATTCATTTTGAACAGAAGGACACAAAGTGAACGAGGTAGAACACACAGCTCGGGCATTTACCTGGCCGCATCGGTCCCTACACGGCCCCACCAATTTCGCGTATGCTCTCATAATCCATCCTGACTCGCATACGGAAAGAACTTTCAATGATCATCGCAGGCCAATTCGTCCATGCCGACCGGCAGTGGACGGGGCAAATTCGTATCGCCGGAAAAACCATTGTCGAAGCCGGTTCTCATCTAGGCGAAGCCGACATCACGTTCGGAACCGACTGCCTGATTTTCCCCGGCATGGGCGATATCCATATTCACTCACGCGATGACGTCAGTGGTAAAGAAATCTACAAAGAGGATTTCCGCACGGTCTCGGCCGCCTCCATCAACGGCGGCGTGACCCATGTAGCCGACATGCCCAACAACCCGGCGGCCCCGATCGACGACGCCAGCTATCACGCCAAGCAGCAGCATCTGGCCAGTCGCGAAATTCCCGTCCACGTCACGCTGTATGCCGGGATCGGGCCAGGAACGCGTCCGTTGTCCTTTCCCGTCCCCTACAAAGCATACATGGGGCACAGCGTCGGTGATTTGTTCTTCACGACGTTGCAGCAGTTGGATGAAACGCTCGCCAACTACCGCGGTTGCAGTGTCAGCTTCCATTGCGAAGACCCGGAATTGATGGAACAGCACAAGGGAGCCGCGACTCACGAGCAGCGCCGGCCTGCCGAGTGCGAAGTTTCGGCCACGCGGTTCGCCCTGCAGATGATTGAAAAGTACGATCTCACCGGTAAGCTGTGCCATTACTCTGTGGGCGACGGGTTGCCACTCATCCGCGCCGCCCGCGCCAAGGGGCTGCGTGTGACCTGCGAGGTCACCCCGCATCACCTGTACTTCGATGAAACCGACATCGTGGACGCGAACCGCGGCTGGATGCAGATGAATCCCCCGTTGCGCGCTCACGCCGATCGCCTGGCGATGCTCGACGCCCTGCGGGATGGAACCCTGGACTATCTCGCGACCGACCATGCTCCCCACACGCTGGAAGAAAAGGCCCGCGGTATCTCAGGGCAGCCGCACCTCGATACCTATGGCCCATTCGTGACGTGGCTGATGGCCAAGCAGAACTACACGCCGGAGGACATCGCACGAGTCTGCTGCGAGAACCCCGGACGATTCGTTAATCCGTTCGTGGCCCCGAAGAAATTCGGGCGTCTGGAGCCGGGCTACACCGCGTCGATTACCGTATTGAATCTCCGCAAACCGATCACCATCGAACGGAGCGACCTGAAAACCAAATGCGGCTGGTCCCCCTTCGAAGGGGTCACCTTCCCCGGCTCGGTAGAAGCCTTGTACCTGGAAGGGGTGCGCGTGCGTTGAGTGACTTGGATCGCTCCGCGAGCATTTCGCCTTCGCAGTTGCGAGCCTGTAACAGGACCTGGCCAGCCCCGTTGGTGCTAAAAGTGGTCCTGCTCCGTCAGTGGTTCGCGCGCCACTGCCGGATGGCTTTGGCGTCCTGTTCGGCATCCGCGTCCAATTGCGACCGCAAGGTCTGCAATTGAGCGGGGGTGGCGAGCTCAATCAACTGACGCTGGGTCAACGGAGCAAAGTCTGCCGTCAGGTCCCCGTTAACGACCTCGACAATGTACAACGTCCGATCTCCGGTATCGAACCGTGCCTCAACCCGGCAATCGAGCCAGCCCTTCGCCTCCGACAATAACGGGCTGCCGGTTATTCCGGAATGGGTCGGAACGTCTTGAAATTTATCGACCTCGCGCCCCGTTTGTGTGCCAAAGCGAAAGGCCAGATCGGCTTGATCCGCCGTCAGCAAATGGACGGCCAGGGCACCTGACCCTTCGACCAGCGTCCAGGTCTGGTGCAGCTTCGACAGAGCGACGGCAAAACGCGGGATCTCCGGCACAATCGAGATCGGCGAAACAAATGTCGCCAGCAACCCATTACGCTGCCCGGCATGGTCCGCGGTCACAACCCAGACTTCACGCCCCAGCGATTTGATCAATTGATTGATGGCAGTAAGGTTCATGGCGATGGATTCCTGTGCGTAAATTCCACATCGGCGAGCGTCTCATGTTCCCCGGATGGTCATGATCAGATCACTCGGATCGAGCCAGCCAGAGCAACGACAAGACTAGTGCGTCATCCAGCTTAAGAACAGAGCAACCCTGGAGTAACTGCTTCTGCGTGAAGCAACCCATCGCATGTAGGATGGTCGCCCTCGGCCGTCCGGTTTGACGCATCGAATCACAAGGTGCGGCCGCTGAACAATGGAACTAGCCGGAACACTCCAAATTTAAATCGTTGCTGCCGTGTGTTGCCGTGACTCAACTTCAACGTTGGGAGACAATGCACACGGGGAGCCGCCAGCCCCCTTTATCTCGGGGATGCTGGCGAGTAAGTTAGCCAGACATGACACTCAAACTTTCCAACAACTTCAGTCCGCCCGGCATATCATGTTGAACACCGAAATTGCCCACCTGTTTGAAGATTTGGCCGATCGGCTGGAAATCTCCGGAGCCAACTCGTTCCGGATCCGCGCCTATCGCCAGGCGGCCAAGACACTGGCCGAATGGCCGGAGTCACTGGCTGCGATTGTCGCCCAAGATCGCGCGAAACTGGTGACGATCCCGGGTGTCGGCAAAGATCTGGCCGACAAGATCGCCGTCATCTGTGAAACTCAGTCGTTGCCCCAGCTCGAAGAAATCCGGCAAGAAGTTCCCGACGGTGTGGTCGACCTGCTGCGAATCCCGGGCCTCGGCCCGAAGAAAGCGGCAGCACTTTATCAGGAACTGAAAGTCGCCTCGTTGATCGACTTGAAGCAGGCCATCGACGCGGGACAAGTCGCCAGGCTGAAAGGCTTCGGTGAAAAGACGGCGAAATCGATCCTCGAGGGACTGGAGCACGTCGAGTTATCCGGGTCTCGAGCTTACATGGCGGAAGCCAAGGTCGAAGCGGACGCAATCGTGGAGACCCTGCGGCAGCTGCCGGGAGTGGGACAGGTTGCCGCGGCTGGCAGCCTGCGTCGTCGCAAAGAAACGGTGGGGGATCTAGATATCCTCGCGACCGCCAGCAACGCTACGCTGGCGATGGATACCCTGGCCGCCCATCCGCTGGTGGCACAGGTTCTGGCACGGGGGGATACGAAACAACGGGTGAGATTGAAATCGGGCCTGGAACTCGATCTGCGGGTCGTTCCCGAAGAGTCGTACGGTGCTGCCATGCAGTATTTTACGGGCTCAAAAGAACACAATATCGTGATCCGCCGGCGCGCTCAGGAGCGTGGCTTGAAGGTCAATGAATACGGCGTTTTTCGCGGTGAAACGTCCGTGGCAGGGCGTACTGAAGAAGAGGTCTATGCGGCGGTCGGGTTGCCCTGGATCCCCCCTGAGCTGCGAGAAAATCGGGGTGAAATCGAACGGGCTGAAGCGGGACGCCTGCCGCAGCTGATCGAACTTGCCGATCTGCAAGGGGACCTGCATATGCACACCACGGCGACTGACGGCACCGCCACGATCAGTGAAATGATTCATGCCGCGAAAGACCGGGGATTGAAGTACATTGCCATCACCGACCACTCGAAGCGAGTTTCGATGGCCAACGGTCTGGACGCCGATCGCCTGCGCCAGCACTGGAAAGAGATCGACAAAGTCCGTGCCAAGATCTCGGGGATTGAGGTCTTACGCGGCATCGAATGCGACATCCTGGAAGACGGGACGATGGATCTGGACGACGAAGTGCTGGCCGAGGCGGACTGGGTGATTGCCGTGCTGCACTACGGCTTGCGGCAGCCGCGGGAGCAGATTGATCTGCGACTCTTGAACGCGATCCGAAACCCGAATGTCTCCATCATCGGGCACCCCAGCGCACGCATGATCAACAAGCGTCCGCCAGTCGCGTGGAGCTTCGAAACCATCCTGAAGGCCGCCGCCGAGTATGGCGTGATGATGGAAATCAATGCCAGTTATCAACGCCTGGACCTCGACGACGTACAGGCCGCAGCCGCTCGCGATCTGGGGATCCCGATCGTGATCAGCACAGACGCGCATAGCACCAGCGGCCTGGATACCCTGCAATACGGGGTGTATCAGGCGCGTCGCGCCGGGCTGACCAAGTCAGATGTGGCGAACACCTTGCCCTTTCAGAAATTCTGCAAGCAAATTCGGGGCAAGTCGCGGTAACCGTGTTATGGATCGTCCGTGACACCGACACCCGCAGACGGCCAGGAACGTCGAGACGAGCGACTCAACTCTCGGCAGATCCTGCTCGTGCCTGCTTGTTTTAAAGCCCAATCAAAACAACGTCAGCTGTCCCGACCTGGGACGCGGGACTTCGAACTGGCTATAGTCCAGTGCCGGCAGCTGATCGGCATAACCCAGCTTGCGGCGAAAGACGCGAAAGGTTTGCTGGATCTGCTCGGCGATGGCACCGGTGCCGCGCATCCGCTCGCCGAATTGCGATGAATTCAGGTTTCCCTGCCGCGTATTCTGAATCAGATGCTCGATGCGCTCGCGCTGCGTAGGATGAGTTCTTTGCAGCCATTCCTGGAAGACCGGCAGGACGGTCAGCGGAAGCCGCAACAGGATGTAACTGGCAGCCTGCGCCCCAGCCTCGCGCGCCGCTTCCAGAACCGCGGGAATGCTGCTGTCGTTTAACCCGGGGATGATCGGCGAAACCATCACGCGGACCGGAATCCCGGCCTCGGACAGCGCCCGAATGGCTCGTAGTTTGGCGGCCGGCGAACTAGTCCGAGGCTCCAGAGTCTGGGTCAGCTCCTGGTCCAGACTGGTGAGGCTGATATTAACCTCAATCAATCGCTGGCGGTTCATGTCTGTCAGCACATCGAGATCGCGTACTACGAGCGCATTCTTCGTAATGATGCCGACCGGCTGCCGGAATTCCGCAGCCACTTCCAGGCAGGCGCGCGTCAACCGAAACCGACGTTCGGCCGGCTGATAGCAGTCCGTGACGCCCGACATGACGACCAGTTCGGGCTGGTATTTCGGTCGTGACAAGAACTGGCGAAAGAGCTCCGGGGCCCGTTCTTTGACAAAAATCTTCGATTCAAAATCGACGCCGGCATTCAGTCCGAGATACTCATGACTGGGTCGCGCGTAACAATACGCACAGCCATGTTCGCAGCCTCGATAGGCATTCAAACTATAGCGAAACGGGATGTCGGGACTGTCGTTCTCAGAAATGATCGATTTTGACGCGTCGATCAGAAATTCGGTCTTCAGATTCGACTGCTCGGCCCAGAATTCCTCGTCGTGCTCCAGATGTTCCGGATCGAGTTCGGCCCGGGGTACCTGAAAACGATTCGGCGGATTCAGTTCTGAACCACGGCCTGTCGGCATGATACGGGCTGTTCCTGAAACTTGACTCACCCGGACTCTCATGGACGATCACAGGGCGTCGCCTGGCCCAGGAATGACAAATTCCGACCGGGAACACGGAACTCCACAAATCATCACTGTTCTAGAACATCCAAGTCAGTCTGCGGCTTGCTGACCGTTTGACTCCAGTATTCCGGATCAGCAGTAATCGGTGAAGATCAGTGTTCCTCAATCAGAATTATTCTCATGGTCTCGGCATGCTGCGGCAATTCGCAGATTAATGCCGGAAGTGTCGGCGACCGGTAAAGACCAATGCGATGCCGTGTTCGTTGCAGGCGGCAATGACTTCATCGTCTCGCTTCGATCCCCCCGGTTCGATCGCGGCGGTAATACCAGCCTTGGCAGCTTCGTCGATACCATCGCGGAAGGGGAAGAACGCATCCGAAGCCACGCAGCCACCGCGGCTCCGTTCGCCCGCTTTGTAGGCCGCCATGTGACACGAATCGAGACGGCTCATCTGGCCCGCACCGACGCCCACGACCATGCCCCCCTTGACGAAGACGATCGCATTGGATTTCACATGCTTGCTGACGCGCCAGCCAAACTTCAGATCGATCCATTCGGCGGCGGTCGGTTGCCGTTGCGAAACCACCTTCCATTCACTTTCCACTGACGGAACTTCGTCCCGTTCCTGGACCAGCAACCCGCCTGTGACGCGACGATAATCAAACTCGATCCCGCGGGAAGAATTCAGCGTGGGGCAGTTCAGCAGCCGCACGTTGGCTTTCCATTTGGGCTTCGTTGTCAGGATCTGGAAAGCCTCGGGCGAATACCCCGGGGCGATAATCGCTTCAACGAACCGATCGGGCACGCACAGCTCTTCGGCGGTCGCCGCGTCGACTTCGCGGTTGAAGCCCAGGATCGAACCAAACGCACTGACGGGATCACCCGCATAGGCGTTGCGGAAGGCTTCAGCCAGGTTGGCCGCGACAGCGGCACCGCACGGATTATTGTGCTTCAAGACCACCGCCGCGGGATCGGAGAATTCACGCACCAGCGACAAGGCCGAATCCAGATCAAGCAGATTGTTGTAGGACAGCTCTTTGCCGTGCAATTGTTCCGACGCGGCCAACGTGGCCACCGGCGCGGGAGATTCGACATAGAACGCAGCCGACTGATGCGGGTTCTCACCGTACCGCAACTCCTGTTTGCGCTGCAGGCGGATGGAGAATTCCGGCGGCAGGCGGGGAGCAGTGGCAGTGTCGGCGGGAGTGTTAATCTTATCAAAGTAATCGGCAATCGCCCGGTCGTACTGGGCCGTCATTTCGAAGGCGGCACCCGCCAGCCGGCGGCGGAATTCGATCGTCAATTTACCAGCTTCCAGTTCCGCGAGGACCTGCGCGAACTGGCTGTGATGGGTCACCACCCCGACGTAGGCATGGTTCTTCGACGCCGAGCGAATCATGCTCGGGCCGCCGATATCGATGTTCTCAATCGCTTCAGCCAGCGTCACTCCGGGCTTGGCGACCGTCTGCTGGAACGGGTAGAGATTCACCACGACCAGTTCGAACGGAATGATGCCATGGGCTTGAATCGCGGCGGCGTCTTCCGGCAGGTCGGGCCGCCCCAGCAGCCCGCCGTGGACTTTCGGATGAAGCGTCTTGACGCGGCCGTCCATGATTTCCGGAAAGCCGGTGTAATCGGCGACATCCAGCACGGGGATGCCGTTGTCGGCGAGATGCCGCTTGGTGCCTCCGGTAGACACAATCTCAAACTTCAATTCAACCAAGCGTTTCACAAACGGGACCAGTCCCGTTTTGTCGCTTACGCTGACCAGCGCCCGTCGCGGAAAGCCCGACATGTACATACTTCTTCTGAAATCGATGATATTCGGCAGGAATCTCGCGGCACGTGCGTGCGAGATGCATCTCTGCAGAGATGCTACCGCCGCAGCGGCAATGGCGTCAAATGGGGCGACTCGCAACAATGCCGGCTTATGTAGCAGTTTGATGTGGGCCGCGGTGAAACGACGCCCCTGCCCGGGAGCCTCGCCGTGCGGCCACGTGATGTGCTACAGTGCGCGGTCAAACTGCCGCTCGCAGTTGAACCAACGACAACGGTGCCCCGGAGAAAGCCCTCATGCAGAACATTTCTCATCGAGCGTGGTGTTGTGGACTGGCATGCAGCCTGGTCGTGCTGGCCGGGTTGGTAGATCGTTCACCACAAGTGGTCCAGGGGGCTGGTGCGAGTCCCGTCCTCACCCGGACGTATGCCAATCGCCTGCAGCGGCTGGAGAACCCGCCGCCGTTACTCGCCGATCATCCGGAATTCATCGAGCCTGTCCGCGAACTCGTGCGGTATGCGGCCCCCGTGCTCGTCGATGATCCCGGGGCCGACCTGGAAGTCCGGGCCTGGCGATTTTCATACAATGCGCGGGGCATCATCGAAATGCCCAATCGTCTGCGTGC
>CAZQUW010000188.1:10610-12410 GCA_964596215.1 uncultured Planctomicrobium sp.
GACCGCGTCGCGGGCGCTGCCGAGCTGACGGCAAAGTTGAAGTCGTTCGACTATCGCGGCCAGCCATTGCCCGCTGAATTGCAGCTCTCCCAGGCGACCCCAGTGATTGATTATTTCCGCCAGTTCCCGGGCCTGGACGCCGGAGCGAAGTTCAATAACGCGGGTTTCTGGGAGTTACCGATTCCGGTCACCAGCGACATTACCTACCACCCGGATGATGTCGTGATTTATGATGCGGAAGGCTATGCGGTCCTCAAGAAGTTCCTCAAAGAGCAGGGCGTACGGCATGTCTTGATGACGGGGTACGCCACCGACATGTGCTACTGCCGCACGACCGCCGGTTATGAAAACCTGTCGAAGGATTTCAACGTCTTCCTGGTCGGTGATGCGTCGCTGGCGACCTTCCCCAGCAACGATTCGCCCCGTTTCGCCACGAATGCCGCCATTTCCTTCGCGGCCCTCAATCAGTTGATTACGCAGGTGTCGTGGATCAAGTACACCGGCAAATAACCGGATCCCGTCGCGACAAGACTGGCAACGTGTTATTTGCCAGGTCGTAAGTCAAAGCACTTCAAAGTCTGCGTATCGCGCACATACAGCAGACCATTCGACAACGCCGGTAACCCGCGACACGTCGTGTTGAACAACTTCGCAGTCGCCAGTTCTTCGTAAGCCTGGGGGCTCGCCGCGACCAGCGTCAGGGTGCCGTCGGTTTTCATGCAGACCAGCTTATTGTCGGCCAGGATCAACGTCGCCATCCCGAAGCCTTCTTCAGTCCAGGCCACCTTCCGAGTCACCGGATCAAAGCACCGCAAGCTAGAAACACCCTGGTCCTGGCGGCCGTCGATTCCGTAGAGATACGATCCCTTAAGAACCGATGTCGTGTACTGGCTAGAAAGAATTTCATCCCCGTCCCACAATGTGTCGGCGTGGTCCCTGGCAATCTTGGCGAACGTCGACCCGATGCCATAGCTGGCGGTGGCCAGGACGCTGTCGTTGACGACCACCGGATTGGCGCCGTTAACCGTGGGGCCGCGTTTCCCAAACGGAAACTCAAATCGCACCTTACCGTTCGCCGGGTCGAGCGATACCAGTTTCAAGCGGGTGATGCAGAGCACATGCCGCGTCCCGTCGACGGTGACGGCCACCGGAGACGAATAGCTGGCGGTATCCGCCACCGACTTCCACAGTTCCTTGCCGGTCTCTGCTGAAAGACCCACGACACCTGCCTGGGACTTCTGGCCCCCGACATTCACGATGAGCGTTTTGCCTTCGATCAGCGGCGTACTGCCGGCTCCAAAATACCCCAGATCGGATTGATAGTCGGTGACCAGATTGCGAGACCAGACAAGCTTACCGTCCCTGGTATTGATGCAAGCCAACGTTCCCGCGGCACCATAGGCGTAGACGCGTTCGCCATGCACCACGGGGATGCAGCGCGGCCCGTCGTCGCCGGCAATCGCGTCCTGATAGCTCGTGGGCCACGTCGCGGGCTTCCAGCGCGGCTTGCCCGTCAACGCATCAACCGCTGCGAGCCGTTCGTCATCGCCATCGCGGTCGAAGACATAGACGGTGCCTCCCGCGACTGCCACGCCTGCTAATCCAGTACCGACCGATTGCTTCCAGACGGTCTGCGGACCGGTCGCGGGCCACGACGAGGCCAGCTTTTCGCCCTCAGCGATTCCATTGCGATGCGGTCCGAGGATCTGCGGCCAGTCGCCCGCCTGGACGATGTATGGCATCACCGACAGTAAGCACGCCACAAGAACGCGGGTCAATGACATAGGATGTCTCATCTCT
>CAZQUW010000189.1:0-12346 GCA_964596215.1 uncultured Planctomicrobium sp.
AGCAGCAGGCCGGACGACTCGGTCCGGCCTGCTGGCTTACGAAGTTGGGGTGATTCAGATCTAGACGATGGCAGCCGCGGCACTCGCCCGACGCTGGAGAGTCAGGCTATCAGCGCGCTACTTCTTGACGGACCCCGGCTTGGATGCGGATTCGACCTCAGCCGTTCCTGACGGCAGTTGCCTGGCGAGATACATCTTCAATCGCTTCTGCTGTTCAGGCTGGTCGTCAGCAGAGGCAATCGCCAGCACTTTTTTCTGTGTCGCGACGGCTGCAGACCAGTCTCCCTTGGTGGCATGGGCGAGAGCCAGATCCACCGCATAGTCGGGGAATGTCGGGTCGATTTGACTGGCCTTAGTCAGATCCTCGATCGCCTTCAGCGGCTTTCTAACCGACATCCAGTACAGCCCCCGGCCGTAATAAGCATGTTCGAAAGTCGGATCAAGTTTCAACGCAGCATCGAATTCAGTCAGCGAGTTCTCGTACATCTGCAGCTCGAAATAAGTCCACCCCAGGCGTTCATGATTGGCGGCATCTTTGGGCTCGAGTTCGACAGCGCGTTCGAAGTCCGGCAAGGCCTCCTCAAAGTCCTGAGAGTCGTATTTCACCATACCTCGCACGTACAACGCATCCGCACAGTCCTTGTCGATCTTCAAGGCCTTCTCGGCCGATATCATCGCTTTGTCGAGTTCGCCCAGCAGGTACTGGGCGAGCGAGAGCCCCCCCAGTCCCATCGCGCTTTGCGGCTGCAGCTTCACAAAATTCTCAAAGTCGGCCTTGGCCAGAGCGTGTTCATCTTCCTTCAGCAAGGTCCAGCCGCGGGAGAGATAGAGTGCCGCCAGCTTGGGATCGAGCTGCATACCGGCAGTGTAGGCCCGTATGGCCTGTACTCGCTCGTTTTTTAAGACCAGCGATTCACCCAGCTTGAAATAGGCGTCCGCAGTCTTCAGCTTCGGCAGCGGGGCCAGCCAGAAGATTTCGGTTTCTGGCATCTGCTTACGCAAACTGATAACGCCCGCCTCCGTAACGCCACTTCCCGTCAGGTAGATTTCCTTGATCTTCGAGATTTTCCGCAATGCCGGCAACCCGGCATCCGTGACGGCAGTGTTCTCCAGGTCGAGGGCCTGGAGGTTGCCAAGTGCCGCCAACTGCGGCACAGCGGCATTGTCAAATGGACTGTCACGCAGAATGAGTGTGTGCAGTTCCGGAAATTCGGCCAGCAATTTCAATTGAGCCGGAGCCAGCTTGACACCAGACAGGATCACGGCGACGACCGGCTGTTCGGGATCTCCGTTCAAACGTTCGACTCGTCCGCCCAGCTTGACTACTGACTGCACCGCAGCTTCGGAGCCCGCCTTCTCGCGTTCCTCGGAACGGGCTTTGGACTTGGCCCGCGGTGCCGCTTCGGCATTTGAAATCGTCAGCAGGCAACAGAGGCCCAGGCAGTACAATCCACGCAGCATGGTTCTGATCTCAAAAAGTAAGGAAACTCGACACCTGGAGTTTCTGCGGCGGGTATGATGGCGGGTACGCCGCGATCCGGCAATCTTAATCCACCCGTTAAATTCCACGCAGCACTCCCACCTTCGCAGTTGGTAAATCCTGCAAGGGGGTAGGTCTGACCTCAAATGTCTTCGGCGTTCTGTTTGCACGACCTTCTCATTCCAGCTTCCAGGTAGCGCATGAGCAATTCCCGGGAAACTCACCCTGACCGGTCGAAACCTTGGTACCGTTGGTGTGTGAATCTCGCTCGCTGGGTGCTGGTGTATTTTCTCGGGATCTTGTTGTTGTTAAGTATCATGCAACGCGAAATGCTGTACATACCGTCGCACGTCCCGCAGTTGCCGGTCAGCGAAGCGGGAGGCTTGCCGGGCGGTGGTGAAGAAATTGTTCTCCAGACTGCCGATGGGCTGCAACTCCATGGCTGGCATTTGCTTCCGCAGCCGCTGACCGCTGCGAATGCCGGGGAGTTTGATCACCACCTGGCGGCCGGCAAGAAGGTGCTGCTCTTCTTTCACGGGAATGGTGGTCACCGTGGACACCGGGATCTCGACTATCAGGTGCTGACCCGCCTGGGCGTTCACGTGTTCGCGTTCGATTATCGGGGATACGGCGAGAACCCGGGCCAACCCACTGAGGAAAACTTTGCCGCCGATGCGCGCGATATGTGGAAGTATGTCACCGACACTCGACGCGTCGCACCGGATCGAATCATTCTCTACGGAGAGTCGCTGGGGGGTGGCGTCGCGACCAGACTGGCTGGTGAGCTGTGTGATGCGGGAACTCCGCCCGGAGGACTTATCCTGCTGAGCACTTTCAGCTCCATGATCGATGCCGCGGGATATCACTACCCATGGTTACCGGTGAGCTGGATTCTGAAAGATACTTATCGTTCAGACCTCAGCATTACCCGCATGACGGCCCCGCTGCTGATGTTGCACGGTGCCAGAGACGATGTGATCCCGATGCGGTTGGGCGCGAAGCTCTTCGGCCTGGCTCCGCCGCAGTCGGCAAATGGAATTCCCAAAACCTTCGTCGAACTCAAACGCGCAGGGCACAATGACGTGCTCCTGGCCGACCCGGCCCAGTTTGAGGAGGGGATTGAAAAGTTTCTGCAGAGCCTACCTTAAAACAGACTTCGTCTCGATCTCGCGAGCGTTCCGAGCTTGCATACCAAGTGCAAATACCCGGTCGCCCGAAGCCATTTGCTCGCCAGCAGATAAATGTGATGGCAATCTTCTCCGCGACCGATTAACATCAACAGTCACTATTGCGTTTTCACGCATGCCTGATGGTTGGAGTCTTGAATTATGTCGCATGCCCGTTTGCCAGTCCGAACTTCGATCGCCGCGGCCCCCCGATCCGCTGCCGCTTGTGGAAGCGTCTCACGACGTGCGTTCCTGGCCGATTGCGGCATGGGGTTCACCGGGCTGGCTCTGGGAGCCATGCTGAACCGCGAAGTTTACGCCGCGGATGACACGACCGAGCAATGGGTGCCACCTACCGGACTGCCCCATTTTGCGCCCCGAGCCAAAAGTGTCATCTGGTACTTCATGCTCGGTGGCACCAGTCACCTGGAGAGCTTTGACCACAAGCCGGAAATCAACAAATACGCCGGCAAAACTGTCGAAATGTCGCCGTACAAGAACGCGGTACTGGAATCTCCCTTCTACCGTAAGAACGTCCGTGACTTCGCCGGAACTCCGCGGGCCTTGATGACGACGCTCTATCCGCTGCAGACAGGGTTTCAAAAGCGCGGGCAGTGTGGAATTGAAGTCAGTGACTGGTGGCCGCACGTGGGAAGTTGTATTGACGACATTGCCGTGGTGCGCTCGATGTGGACGACCGACAACGACCATGCTGCACAGTTGCAGTTTCATACGGGGCGCCACATTTTCGACGGCTTTTTCCCGTCGATCGGATCGTGGATTCACTATGGCCTGGGAACCCTCAACGACAACCTGCCGCAGTTTGTCGTGATGGGGCCGCCGCCGGGAGATTGTTGCGGTGGAGTCGGCGCCCATGACGGCAGCTATCTGGGGCCGGAACATTCCGGCGTGCCGATGGCCCTGGATCCCAATAACCCTCTGCCTTTCGGCACCCCTGGCAGCAGCGTAACCGTGGCCGAACGTCGCAGCCAGCTCGATCTGCTCAACGAATTGAATGGTCTGGCGGGCGTGGAATACCCGGACGATCAGGCCCTGAAGGCACGCATCAAGTCGTACGAGCTGGCGTTTCGCATGCAGATGTCGGTGCCCGAAGTCGTCAAGCTCAGCGATGAAACGCAGGCCACCCAGGAGATGTACGGTCTAAACAATCCCGCCACCCAATCGGTGGGCCGCATGAGCCTCGCGGCGCGGCGTCTCGTCGAACGTGGCGTGCGGTTCGTGCAGATCTACGACGATGGCTGGGACGCCCATTCCAAGCTGAAAGAAAACCACGGCACGCGCAGCAAAGCGGTCGATCAGCCGATCGGGGCGCTGCTGAAGGACCTCAAGCAACGCGGCTTGCTGGATGAAACGCTGGTGGTGTTTGCCACCGAGTTCGGCCGCACCCCCGGTGCCGAGCGATCAGACGGTCGCGACCATCATCCGTACGGGTTTTCGGTCTGGATGGCCGGCGGCGGGATCAAAGGGGGCATCGCTCACGGAGCCACCGACGAAATTGGCTTCCACGCTGTCGACAATCGCCATTATGTCACCGACATTCACGCCACGATCCTGCACCAACTCGGGCTCGATCCGCACCGTTTGGAATTCCCCGGGCAGAAACGATTGGAACTCGACTTCGGCAAGCCGATTAAAGAGATCCTGGCATGATGCCAATCGTCGACCGAACTCAAGTGAATTGGCATGCCTGACATCGGATCCATCTCGGTTTCTCGCTATTTGACCGTCATTCGGATTGCGTCATTCGCCATTGCCTCCAAGCTCTCTCTTTTCCAACTTGCCGTGCTTTTGGTAGCATGATGAGTCGAACGCCCCCATGCGACTCGTGGTCCGGGCGGTTTTGTTTTTTCTCAAAATATTCTGAGTACAACAATGTCTCTGGCGACTGCTCCCGCGTGTTTGAAACTTCATCCTGATGACAATATTGCCATCGCAGCGCGAACACTGCCCAAGGATTCACCGCTCGATTTTGCAGGCATTGGCGCTGAAATCCGTACGCGGGAACAAATCGATCTCGGTCACAAAGTGGCCATCGCCCCGATTGCCAAGGGGGATCCGATCCGCAAGTTTGGCCAGATCATTGGGTTTGCGACGACCGACATCGCCCCTGGGCAATGGGTTCACGTGCAAAACTGTGCCGTCGGGGCCTTGAGCCTGGACTATGCCTTCTGCTCCGATATTCCGCCTGATCCCGAACCGATCCTGGGCCGTACCTTCATGGGCTTTCGCCGGGCCGACGGCCGCGCCGCAACCCGCAACTACGTGGGCATTATCTCTTCGGTGAACTGTTCGTCCCACACTTCCAAGCTGGTTGCGGCTCAGTTCGACAAAGCCCTGCTCGCAGATTTCCCGAACATTGATGGCGTCATCCCCTTGATTCACAAGGGAGGCTGCGCGATGGAGTACGGGGGCGAAGACCACCTGCAACTCTCACGCACACTGGCCGGCTTCGCCAAGCATGCCAATATCGGGGCCTATATCGTGCTGGGTCTGGGGTGCGAGACCGGACAGGCTTCATTCCTGGCCGAACATGAGGGACTGACCCAGTTGACCCTGCCCGGCCGGTCTGCGCCGCAATTGCCACTGGTGATGAACATCCAGGACCTGGGTGGCATCCGCAAGACAGTCACTCGCGCGGTCGGTGTCCTGAAGGAATTGTTGCCCGAAGCCAACAAAGTCAAACGCGTCCCCATTCCTGTATCGGAAATTATTCTCGGGACCAACTGTGGTGGCAGCGACGGCAACAGCGGTGTCACGGCCAACCCGGCATTGGGCATTGCCAGCGACATCCTGATTGCTCATGGCGGCGCGTCGATCCTGGCCGAAACCACGGAAATCTACGGTGCCGAGCACCTGATGACGCGCCGGGCACGCACCCCGGCCATCGCCCAGAAACTCCTCGACCGGATCAAGTGGTGGGAAGATTACACCGCCAAGTTCGGGGTCGTCATCAACAACAACCCGTCGGTCGGCAACAAAAAAGGTGGCCTGACAACGATCTACGAAAAGTCTCTGGGAGCTGTGGCCAAGACCGGCAGCACCGCATTGACCGGCGTTTACAACTACGCCGAGAAGATCACCGAGAAGGGCTTCGGAATCATGGACACCCCAGGCTACGATCCGGTCTCGGTGACGGGCCTGGTGGCTGGCGGCTGCAATGTCGTCTGCTTCACGACAGGTCGCGGCAGTTGCTTTGGCTGTAAGCCGGTGCCTTCGATCAAGATCGCCACGAATACGCCCATGTACGAGCGGATGGAAGACGACATGGATATCAACGCCGGCAAGATCCTCGACGGCGTCCCGCTGCGTGAAGTGGGCGAAGAAATCTTCGAGATGATCGTGGCTGTGGCCAGCGGTCAGAAGACCAAGAGCGAAGCCCAGGGGATCGGCGAAGAAGAATTCGCCCCCTGGCCGATCGGCCCAGTGTTGTAAGCGGTCCGGCCTTGCCGAATTCACTGCGTCGGGGCGCTGCGACAAGGCAGCATACCCGACGCAGTGCGTCAGGCGAGTCATTGGCGGCCACCTTTGAATCACTTCAGGAACCGACTTCCATGCGAATATTGAGCATTGCCTGCGGCTTGTTACTGGCGACGTGCACCTGGGCCCCTCTTTCGGCGGGCCAATTCAACGACGTGCTGAGCATCAATGATGTCGCCCCCGCGTGGGTCGATTTGCCGGGAGTCGATGGCAAGACTCATTCGCTGGCCGACTGGAAAGACAAACCGCTCGTGGTGGTCGTCTTCACCTGCAATAGCTGCCCGGTCTCCAATGACTACGAGGACCGGATCAACGCCTTCGCCAAGAAGCATGCGGCAGACGTGGCCGTCATCGCCATTAACGTCAACACGGTGGCCGCCGACAAGCTGCCCAAAATGCAGGAACGGGCGAAGGAAAAGAAGTACGTCTTCCATTACCTCTATGATGAATCTCAGAAGATTGGCAAGGCTTACGGGGCCGCCTTCACTCCGGAGTTCTTTCTGCTCAATAAAGAGCGCAAAGTGGTCTACATGGGGGGGATGGACGACAACAGCGATCCCGAAATCGTGAAGCACCACTACCTGGAAGACGCGGTCCAGGCGACGCTCAAGGGCGAAAAGCCCGCCACCGCCGAAACCGTGTCTATCGGTTGCCGGGTGCGTTACGTTTCCGAACGACGTAAGAAGTCATCTTAGCCTCGACAGACAGGCCCGGTTTTCTAAGCAGAGCAACACTGGGCCCGGTTTCCCGCAAGCGGATCCTTGGCAAAATTACGGGAGATCCGCGGGCTGACGTTGCGCACTGGAATGAGCAAGGTCCAGCACAGTTTAGCGCTGCTGCTGCTGATGCGCCGTCGGAATAACTGTTGGCGGGAACTGGCCATTCACGATCGGACTGGGGGTCGCGGCAGATGGTCCCAGAGCGGCAAGCATCTGCTGCGCAGGCTCGAATCCCGGTGCCGTCTGCAAGACCAGGGCCAGCTGCTGCCGTGCCCGATCAGTGTCGCCCACCTGCAGGCAGGCATAGGCCAGTTCGTAACGTTGCTCGGCAGATGCCTGCGGCTGCGGCAAACCGATTGTTAATGCAGCCACTGCTTCACTCCAGCGTTCCTGGCGGGCGTAGGCCTGCCCCAGCAGCCACTGAGTCTGAGTCTGCTGCTCGGGTGTCAGGGGAACGTCTGCCAAAGTTTCTCGCAGGAGCGCGGCGGCGATGCGAGGGTCGCCATCGTCAACTTCGATGCGTCCCAGCCTCAATCGCACATCGGCGTTTTCAGGCAATTCCAGCAAGATGCGATGATAGGTCTCGCGAGCCAGATCCAGATCGCCCCGGACTTCAGCAATCTGCCCTCGTAATAACAAAGCCTCGATGCACCGAGAATCGAGATCGATCGCCAGATCGGCCAGGCGCGCTGCATCTTCAGCCCGCCCCCGGTCCAGCAGAGTTCGCGCGAGACTCATGTAAGCGCGTGAATCATCCGGAAAATACTTGACGAGGTACCGCAACTCCTTAAGTGCCGCGGTCGTATCCCCCTGGTCTAGCAGGACGCGAGCCAGTTCCCAGCGGAGCTCCGGGTCATTGGGATTACTGGCAATTGAATCTCGCAGCAATCGGACAGCTTCGGCCGGTTCGCCCTGTGACTCGCTTTCGAGCGCCCGTCGATAAAGGCCCTGCGAATGGGCGAGTGTATCCCGAGCCTCACGCCACCAGGCACAACCGCTGGTCCACAGCAGGCCGCAGCACAGCACCAGACAGCCCCAACTGCGGCGCGCAGTGGCCCCGGAGGTCAGCGGAACATGCCGCTGCCCCGTACGCCTGCCGCCGAAAATCGGCCGACTTGGCGCTGCCATAAGGGGGATCACATACGAGGAAAAACGTGACGGGACCTCGCTGCGAACGCAACAAGGCACAGTAGGAAATGATTCGCGAAGCTTAACAAACGCGGATTATTCGGGAAATATGAGATTTCAGGGGCGAGAATCGAGCAATCCGAAATGCGGGTCCGTGACCTCTTGACGTCGTTGCCGAGACAACATACTCTGGCGACTTCACGCAACGACCACTTAAAAGCGTCTGGCAGGGTCCCGAACCCGACCGGAAGTTCTGTTGTCGTAGTGATATAGGTAGGACAGCGATCCCCGCTGGTGTAACGGTAGCACAAATGATTCTGGATCATTCAGTCCTGGTTCGAATCCAGGGTGGGGAATTTTCGATACGCTTCCAAGACGCCAGTGAGAGCATTTATATCACGAATGCTTTCACTGGCGTTTCGTCTTAGTCGGCTATTCTTTCGACTCCGCCGGGTCCTCAGTGGCTTTCGCGGCCTTCGCCCCCTTCAAGGGCTTCTTGGCGGCAGGTTTACCCGTTTCCGCCTCATCCATTTCCGAGTCAGCGGCACCACCAGACTTGGCTTTGGTCTTGGCCTTATTTTTCAGAACGCCAAACGGGTCGGGCTCCTTCCCAGCCGGAGTTGCTGAGCCGCTGCTAGTTTTTGACTTCGTTTTCGGTTTGTTTCCCAGCACCCCGAACGGATCCGCCTCTTTACTGGGCGATTCTGCGGCCCCGTCCTTCTTGGCCTTGGCTTTACTGACAGCGGTTTTCGCCGACTTGCCCTTTTCTCCCTGAGTCGCCAAGTAATCAGCCGCAGTAATGGGTTCGGTGGCCGTTACGACAATCGAATTGGCGGTAATCGTTTGTTTGCCTTTGATGATTGTGCCTTCAATTTCGACCGCATCACCTTCTTTGATCAGTGCGGCAGACGAACTCTTCACCATCGGTGTCGGCTTACCGCCCGAGAAGGAAACCTTGATCAATTGCGTTCCACATTGGATCTGGGCAACTTCTCCCTGGACGGCCATTAATTTTCCGGACATCTCGTAGGTGTCGTCGTCTGGATCGTTGGGATTCACGAGCTTTCTCAACTGCGGCGGAGGCGTCGCGTCGAGGTAAACAAACAGTTCGGCGTCGATGAATTCACCAGGATTATCGAGCGGAACAATCTTGCCTCCCACGCTCGCGCCGGGTTTGAAAAAGCCCTCGTCACCCTGTGCAGTCACAGTCAAGTGCGTGCGTGGCACGATGGGGACGTCGTATTCGGTTTCATCCGATTTCGTCTTGATCTTCATGCTATAACTGCGGCCAGTCTTGGCTTTTTCGATGCTGACCACGGTACCTGTAATTGACTCGCCTTTCTTTTTGGTCTGGGCGTCCAGAAGTTGGCCAGTCCAGGGCAAAATGGTAAAGGCGATAATCGCGGTCAAAGCCTGAGATGAGCGGGCCATTACTTAAAGATCTCCAGCCGGATCGGCTTCAGTGGGTTTGAAGGGTTGGGGCGGCCGTCAAGTGAGACGCGCGCTGCAGGTACTTAGGATAGCTTCCATAAATGTCGCATCCAAGAGTGATCCGCGTGATCGTCCGCTTCATCGCAATTCAGGACGCCCAGTTCGCGTTCGCGGAGCGTCGGAGTTGGCAACCACTCGGATTGGGCGATATAATCAGGAGTTGCAGCGATGCTAAGTAAATGTCGCCCATCCTGCTCGCTTGCCGGATTGTTCGCACCGAAAATTTGGGCTGACAGAGCCAGAATGACCCCGCCGAATATCCTCCTGATTCATCCTTGAACCGCCACTTAAGCTTGTCTACAGGTCTCCATTGTGTCTCACGCCACTCAGGAACCATTTTTTCCTGAGCCAGTGAATTCAGTCTGCCAAGTTCGGAGTTTGCAGTCGCATGCGTCACGCCGGAATGCTTATTTTCGCGATCGCCGGTTTACTCTGGAGTCACGTGACTCCAGTGTGTGCCGATTCTCCGAAGCCCCAGAAGTCGGCTGCCGGGGCGTTGGAAGCTGCCCTGAAATCCGAACCGCTGAAGTTCGAGACCGATATCCAGCCATTGCTGAAGAAGTTCTGCTACGACTGTCACTGCGAAGCCAAACAGCGTGCCGGCCTGAATCTTGAAAAGGCGAGCACCGAACAAGCCATTCTGGAAGGTCGCAAGGTCTGGGAGCGAGCTGCGGGGATGATTCGCACACGCGAAATGCCCCCCGAAAAACGGATGCCTCAACCCACTCAGGAAGAACGTGATCTGCTGTTCCAATGGATCACCGACACGACATCGAAGATCGACTGCACGGGGCCCCACGACCCCGGTCGCGTCACGATCCGGCGATTGAATCGATTCGAGTATAACAACACAATCCGCGATCTCGTCGGAGTCGATTTCCAGCCAGCCGCCGATTTTCCGTCGGACGATGTGGGCTATGGTTTTGATAACATCGGTGACGTGCTCTCTTTGCCCACCATTCTGTTCGAAAAGTACTTAACGGCTGCCGAGAAGATCACCGATGCGGCGATTGTCGCCGATCCCCTGCAGGGCACGATTCAGACTTACCTCGGGGACAAACTCACCGGAGGTCAACCGTACGAAGAAGGGGCGCAGATGCTCGCGTCAAGCGGGAAGGTGTCTGCTGAGGTGGAGCTGCCCGCCGCTGGTAAGTACGTTGTTCGAATTCGCGCATTCGAGATGCATGCCGGACCCGATTTTGCCAAGCTGGGATTCCTGGTGGATGGCAAACAGATTCAGGCGTTCGATGTTCGCGGTACGGCCGATTCGCCGCAAGCTTTTGCATTGCGATTGGATCTGGAAGCTGGCAAGCACGTGATTGCGGGTGCGTTTCTGAATGATTACTACATGCCAAAGGATCCGGATCCGAAGAATCGCGATCGGAATCTGGGAATTGCGGCGATTGAACTACAGGGGCCGATCGTTGAACCGGCAAAGAAGCCGCTGACCTCTCTGCACCGCAAGATTTTCACGCGTACCCCAAACCCCGACATGAGCAACGCCGAGGAATGTGCGCGGGATATTCTGGGAAGCTTCGCGCGGCGGGCCTTCCGCAGGCCTGTCGAGCGTGAAGAACTTGACCGCCTGATCGAACTCAGCCGCAGCGTGATGCTGGAAGGAGAAACCTTCGAACGAGCTATCGAAGTTGGCATTCAGGCCATCCTGGTGTCGCCCCATTTCCTGTTCCGCGTCGAGATCGACGCCGAGCCCGATAATCCGCAGGCCATTCATCTCATCAGCGAATTCGAGCTGGCATCGCGGCTGAGCTATTTCCTGTGGAGCAGTATGCCAGATGACGAACTGTTCCAGCTGGCCGGTCAGAATGCCCTGCGCAGCAACAACACGTTGCGACTGCAGGTCGAACGCATGCTGAAGGATCCCAAGGCGCAGTCATTTATTGAGAGTTTCTCCGGTCAATGGCTGCAGACTCGCAACTTGAAACAGATGACCCCTGATCCGAAGCTCTTTCCATCGTTTGATGAAAAGCTGCGCGAAGCGATGCGTCAGGAAACGGAACTGTTCTTCGGAGAGATCGTTCGCGGGAATCACAGCATCTTGGATTTGCTGGATGCGGACTTTACCTACGTCAATGAACGCCTCGCCAGGCACTATGGCATTACGGGGGTCAGTGGTGAGAAATTCCAGCGCGTCAAGCTCGACGGCGAGAAGCGAGCTGGTATTTTGACTCAAGCCAGCATTCTCACGCTGACCAGCAATCCAACCCGAACTTCCCCAGTCAAACGCGGGAAGTGGGTGTTGGAAAATATTCTCGGAACACCGCCGCCACCGCCGCCGCCAAATGTCGAAGAATTGAAGAACGACGAGAAATCAGTGTTGAGTGGCAGCTTGCGCCAGCGGATGGAACAGCATCGGGAAAATCCCAGCTGTGCATCGTGTCACAAGAGCATGGATCCGCTCGGTTTTGGATTCGAGAATTTTGATGCAATCGGTGCCTGGCGAACGAAAGACGGCAATTTTGCGATCGACCCCGCGGGAATCCTGCCGTCTGGCGAGTCTTTTACGACGCCGCAACAACTACGGGCGATTCTGAAACGCAGCCAGGACGAGTTTGCCCGGTGCCTGACTGAGAAAATGTTGACTTATGCGGTGGGGCGTGGCCTGGAATACTACGACAAATGCGCGGTAGACTCGTTGACCGCAACCTTGGCCAAGGACAACTACCGCATCGGCACATTGATTCAAGAGATTGTCCATTCCGACCCGTTTCAGAAACGGCGCGGGAAAAAGGATTGAAGTCGCAGACGTAACCAGCAACTTGCCAGCCGCCTGGATTCCCATTGCATCCAGGCCATTACCGTTGACCAGAAAACTGCAGGTGTAACATGGGTGCCAACTGGCGAAT
>CAZQUW010000190.1:0-12338 GCA_964596215.1 uncultured Planctomicrobium sp.
CCGGTTGTGGGAAGTTCAGAACCGCGGTACTTCAAACGGTTCTCAACTGACGCAGCGGTTTTGTTAGCGTTTCTTAGTTTATCGAACTCGTGGGGGAAACGTACAAGGTGGAGCTTGCGATCAAAATTTATCGAACGGGGACGTTTTCGGCCGAATGACTCCGCGTGGTCGATGCAATGTGCTGGAGCAAAAATAACTTCGGCCAGATCGCATGAGGATCGACGTCGCTGCTCGAACGCGAAGGCCGCTGGCCGCCTGTGATCAAGTGGCCGATTCCCGATTGCACTTCACAGGCCAGTTGCCGTGACAAACGAGCCCGAGTCAGGTGACGACACTCGCGCGAGGCGCACGATCAGCATGCGTTGCACGCCGTCCTGGCCTTCGGGGCCGGTGAAGAACCGGTGCCCGGCCGTGTCGGGCAGGTCGACTCGTCCGGTGACGAGGGCCATGTCGCCCGTGTTAAGCAGCAGGGTGAAACGCTGGGCATACAACTTCTCGATGTTCGCTTGCGACTTCAGTTCCCATTGATCGGTCGTCGCTGCCGGACGCAGCTGTTCGGCACCATGATGGATCTCTGGAACAAATTCCAGTCGAGCCCAACCGGGTTGTTCGCGGCGCACTGACACACGATACAGGCACCGTGCACCGTTAAATGTGCGAACCTCGGGTTCCCTCGCCCCGTTTGAACCAAACAAATTGAAGCCAAAATTCTCGTACGGTACGTCATTCAGCTGGATCTGAGTTTCGCTGCCGGAACTGACAAAAATACGGTTTCCCTGCAACCGCTGGTCCGACTCCATGGCGGCGGTGACTTCGCCTTCTTTCGGTTTGGCCCGGATTTCCAGCAGCTGTTGTAACGCTGCAGGGGGATGCGATCCCGCAACTCCGATGCGATAACCATTGCGTGCCAGATCCCGTTGTTCCTGTGGTTCCAGATTCAGGATCGTGTCGACTTCATTCCACAGGACATCGCCCATCAAACGGTCGCCCGTGGGCCGCTCGACGAACATGATCTCCAGTTCGATGGAATCAGGGGGGACCTTGATATTGGGCAGACCAGCGTCGGAACTGGCCAATTTGGCCGTGTTCTGGGGAAAAACCTCGCAGCCGACCAGACCCAGCGCGCAATATCCCCACCACAATAGCAGCAGCAACGAGCGCATCGGCCGTGCTCTGTTCAAGGAGATACTCCTGAGTGTGATGGGGGAAAACGAGAAACTGATTGATCGATGGCTGATTCCGCAAATGTTTGCCGTGTACGGATCGACAACACTGCCAGCCGTGGGTGGAAAACAGACTGCGTCGTGGTCATTGCTTAAGCGCGGGAGTCTATGAGGGACCGCAGTTTCTGTCAATTCGTATCTCCCGTGGGAGCGTGATGAAAGTTCTGTAAAGACGTCTCGACCACGGGGTCTATGGCGCATTAATCACTCCCAATAGGGCGGACACCAGGCTGGGACACTGCGAACTCCTGCAATTTGCCGCTTGAACTGAGTCCTGGCGACCGGTATTGTCTTAGAATAGACGATTCAAACATCCACCAACCTGATTAAGATTGGCGGATGTGGGTAATCAGGGTGATGTGGGGTGAGGTTCATTGAGTACCTATTTCACAGTGACAATTTGCGAAGTACAGACTGACCGGTGCGCCACGCACGATTTCACCAGACGCTTACGGCTCGTTTCCATTGATTGGAATTCATAATGCGGTGTCCGATCAGATTGTTGATCTGGGGAGTTTTGATTTGTGCATTCGGATTGGTTCTAGCTCCGGAACCGTTGCTGGCTCAGGCTAAGTCGAAACGGAGCAAGAAGGATGCGGCGCCTCCGGGAGTTGCCGACTATCAATCCAAGAATTTCCTGGTGCGGACTGATTTGCCGCCGGACGAAGCGAAGGATCTGCTGAAGCGTCTGGAAACGATGCTGGTGCTGATTGAAAAGTACTTCGAGCACAAGCTGAACAGTCCGATTGGCATGTTTGTGGTCAAGGACATCAACGCCTGGCCCCGGGAAGCCGTCAATCAGTTTGACCCGGCAGGTTTAAACAGCGTGCAGACCGGTGGAGGTCTGACGATCGGACAAACTCGAACGTCAAACGCGACCGGGCAGGTGCTGGACGCCAAGGCCGTCGTTTATGCCGTGGCGGATCGCGGAACGCCCCAACACGAAGCGGTGCATGCCTATTGTGTGCTGTCGTTTGGTCGGACCGGTCCGACGTGGTACTCCGAGGGGATGGCTGAAATTGGTCAGTACTGGACCGACAAGGGCCTGGGGGTCCATTGCCACGATGTCGTGTTGAAATACTTGAGATCGCAGGAACCCAAAGAGCTGACCGAAATCGTCGATGTCGCCGATTCGACCGGTGATTCCTGGGAGAATTATGCCTGGCGCTGGGTGTTGTGCCACATGCTGGCCAACAATCCGAATTATGCTCCCCGGTTCAAGCCGCTGGGATTGGGCCTGCTGAATGGTAAGGATGTCAGCTTCGAAACGGTCTATGGGCCGATGGCCAAAGAGATCAATTTCGAGTACCAATTTTTCTTGCGACACATCGATCAGGGCTATCGGGCTGATCTGTGCGCCTGGGATTGGAAAGCCAAGTACACGCCGTGCAAAGGGGGAACTCCGTTTACCGCCAAAGTCGAGGCCAATAAAGGCTGGCAGCCGTCTCGAATTGTGGTCGAATCTGGTCAGTCATACGACTTTTCATCGAGCGGTTCGTGGAAAATCAGCACGTCGGGAACAGCTGTCAATGCCGATGGGGACGAATCGGGAGTCGGTCGGCTGGTGGGCATCATTTTCGATGAGTATCAGTTGAGCGAACCCTTTGAACTGGGAACGTATGGAAATTTCACTCCACCCCAAAGTGGCAGTCTGCTGTTGCGTTGTGATGATCAATGGCACGAGCTCGCGGACAACAGCGGGAAAATGCAAGTCCGACTGAAACTGTCCGGCAAGGGAAATCCGTTGCCGATGCCTGAAGTCAAAGCAACGACGCGCGAAACACCTGCGAAATCAGCGAAAGCCAAGGCCAACGACTCGAAGAAAGCGCCCTGAAGCCGTACGCAACGGCCTTCGACACAGGCCGATAAGCGATCGGACGGGCCACTCTTGCCCGACGTTTCCCGACGTTAATTGTCTCGCTGCGGAAAATTACTGACCCCACCGTGACCGGTGACGTTGATACCAATCTTCTTTGTGACCGAGTTTTGTGGCCTCCTGTGGATTCGAAGACGTTGGACTCGATTGCTCGTCCGTCGAGGTTCCGGGCTGTGATTCCGGTACGTGCGACCACGCGCAATGTGATTTGCTGGACAAGCCAGTTTGCGAAGTGCTTGCGTCGTCGGATATCATTACGGTGTCTGTTGGTTTCGCGTTCAAAGGAATGTTCCGAAGTCAATTCGCGGTCCCCCAAGCACAGAGGGATTCGCAGGTTGGCTGCTTGACGATCTCCTGACTGGTCTGGTGAAGCTGGACGGAATCCGTTGTGAATTTCAGATTCTGCGCGGCTGTCATCGCTGGTCAGTGTTGCTTAAAGAGAGATGCCCATGCCACGGCTGCGCCTGATGTTGATGGGACTCGGCTTGATTGCGCTTGTGTGGTCAGCCCGGTGGGCTCCGCAGAGTGTCTATGCTCAGGTTCCAGGTGCGCCTGGAATCAACAGCAATGGCACCGGAGCCGCAATGGGACTCAATCTCGCCGACCGCGAGTTGGTTCGACGGATTACCGACGCGCAGAAGGCATTGTCGAATGGGGACCAACTGGTTGCGGTTCGTCTCCTGCAATTTATCCTGGATTTACCTCAAGACGGATTCTATCGCCCCGCTGATGAGGTCGCCGGCAGGTTTGTGAGTTTGAAGCAGCAAGCCGAGGCATTGCTCTCCAAAGCGGCACCTGAGACGCGTCAGACTTATGAGCAGCAATATGGCCCCGAAGCGCGCGATTTGTTGGCGCAGGCGGTCGCCAAACGAGACGCCAAGTTGGCCCGGGAAGTGATGCGACGCTTTATGCACACGTCTGCCGGGGCCGATGCCGCATACTGGCTGGGCTCATACCACCTGGACCGCGCCGATTATGCCTCGGCGTTGCAATGTTTGACTCGTTTGCGTCGGCTCCCCGCCGCTGAAGACTTTGAACCGCAGCTGGCACTGCGTGTGGCGTTCTGTCTGTACCGCACAGGGCGGCCTGAAAAGGCGCAGGCTGTCGTTCAGGAAGCGGCGGCGAAGGCAAAATCGCCCACTCAAATTGGGGGGCAGACCCTGCCGCCTGGAAACACCCAGGATCAGATTGCGATGTGGCTGCAGGCGGTTGCGCCCGCACAACAGCAACTCGTTGCTGAACCGACCGGGTGGTTGATGCCGCGCGGGAATGCTGAGCGAAATCTGTTATTGCATTCGAGTCCCCCAGTTGGCAAAAGCTTGTGGAATGTTCCCCTGACTTCGTGGGAAACGTCAGGCGAAGTCGATCCCGAGCAGGAAGTGACCATCAATGTGGCGCCGCAATTGCTGGGATTGAAACAGGTCCACACGGATAAGGGGACCGTCCCGCTGCCCTCAGCGGCGCCCCTGCTGGTAAATAACGTGATTGTCACCCGCTTCTACGATCACCTGTCTGGAATTGATGTCAAAACGGGCCAGGAGATCTGGCGCTCGGCAGAGAACGATCGCATCTTTCAGTTGCTGTTCAAGAACCTGCAGAGCCCCGAAAAGATCGGCAACGGATTTAACAACCGCATGCGTTCCCCCCGTGAATACCTCTCTCTGCTCTTGCGACAGCGGACCTGGGAAGACCTCACGTTTGGTGGATTAAGCAGTGATGGCGAGTACGTATTCAGTATTGAAGACCTGGGTTTGTTGAATGACATCAGCCTGCAGCTGGGCGGGGTCATACAGACGAATCCGCTGGTCATGCGGGATTATAATCGCCTGTGTGCCTATGAAGTTCGCACGGGCAAACTGAAGTGGGAACTGGGCGGACCGCGGGGTGATGTGACGCTGAATCTGCCGGGGACGTTTTTCCTGGGGCCTCCGCTGCCTGTTGATCATCAATTGTATTGCATCGTGGAAAGTCAGGCCCAGACGCTGCTGTTGTCGCTGGATGCGCGGACTGGTAAGCAGTTGTGGTCGCAGTCGCTGTCGCAGCCGGCCGACGACTTGATGCGTGAACCGAATCGGCGTCGCGCTGGTGCTTCTCCCGCATTGATGGGGGACATGCTGATTTGTCCGACCGGGTCCGGGTTAGTCGTTGCAGTCGATGTCGCCGCACGATCACTCGGCTGGGCGTACCAGTACGCTGCGGCGGTCAGCACAGATCCGCGCGATCCCCGGATGATGCGTCGCCGGATGGCGGCGATGGGCATCCCTCAGGTTCCGATGGATCTGCTGCAGGGAGCGGAAGTCAATGAATGGCAAGATGGCACGCCGATCGTTGCGGAGGGCCATGTCATTTTGACCCCCCGAGACTCCTCGGAAATGCATTGCCTGTCGCTGGAAGACGGCAAGCCTGTGTGGCGCATGCCGCGAAGAGACGCGTTGTACGTCGCTGCCGTGCAGAACGGATTGGTGATCGTCGTTGGGCCGCGCAGTGTCGAGGCTCTCAAGCTCGCAGACGGCACGCCCGCCTGGGCACAACCCGTTGCCTTGATGAATCAGTCGGGCCGTGGAATCGTGACGGAGAAACATATCCTGTTGCCGTTGGTCTCCGATGAGGTCGCGACGATTGATTTGAAGACCGGCCGTCCCTTGTCGCGCGCCCGGATTCACGAACGCACCGGGCTGGGCAATCTGATCCCCGGTCCAGGAATAATCGTCTCACAGACCGCTGAGAATCTGTCAGTGTTCCGCACGTTTGATTCGGTCGCAGAGGAGACCAGGCAGCGACTGGCGGCGAATCCAGAGGATCCGGAAGCTCTGGCCCGCCGAGGTGAGTTTCGACTCAGCCAGGGGGAACTCATGGCCGGCCAGGCCGATCTGCGATTGTCTCTGAAATTGCGAAAATCCCCTGATACACAGACGATCCTGTTCGAGAGCCTGCTCCAGACACTGCAGATGGATTTCCCCGCGCAGCGTGAATTGCTGCCGGAACTCGAGCAACTGGCCCAGGTACCGAGCCAGTTTTCTGCACTCTACCGCACCTGGGCGGAAGGTTTGCTGCTCGCCGGCGAGTTGAGCCCTGCATTTGACATCTTGCTCAAGTTGAGTGATCCCGGCGTCGGGCCAGCGGAACTGGAACGGCATGATGGTCATCGGTCGTTACGGCGCGATCGCTGGGTTCGCACGCAGTTGCAGGAGTTGACAGCCAAAGTCGATCAGCCGACACAGCAGCGCGTGCAGCTGGCACTTCAGCAGCGGCTGGATCAGGCGAAGGCTGATCCTGGAGTCGAGCTGCTGCGGAATTTTCTGCAATTTTTCGGGGCACATCCCTTGGCAGATGAAGCCCGGCAGATCCTGGTCGATCGACTCCTGACGGACGAATACTCCATTGAAACAGAACAGTTGCTGGCTCAGTTGCGTCAGAGTCCGCAGCCGCAAGTTGCGGGTCGCGCTCTGGCGACGATGATTCGCGAGTTGATCAAGGCGGGACATGCGGACAATTGTGACGTGCTGGTGTCTGATCTGGTGCAGAATTTTGCCGGCATCGTCTGCCTGGATGGCAAGACCGGCCAGCAGCTGGCTGACGGGTGGAAACCGCAGATTGATGGTCGAGTTCGATTTGCTGCGAATTGGCCTGCCGGGAAAGTCGATACGGTCCGCAAGACCCTTGACCCGAAGCAAATGTCATGGACTTATGATGTCTTTCTTGACGGCGATCGCGGACCCTTTTTTAAACATTCAACCTTCAAATCCATGCAAGATTTGTTGCGCGTAGTGGGACTGAATGGATGGGGGGAACCGAGTTGGGCGATTCCCATCAACGAACTGGGACCGAACATCAACATCAACGCGTGTCGCGCTCAGGTTCGAAATCATCTGGTCTTTCTGACGACGGGGCTGCAGGTATTTGCAGTAAATACGCTGACTGAAGGCACCGCAATCCGGGCCCGGACGATGTGGCATTCCGACCTGGTTGAAGGTCCCGTCGGCGACCGGAATCAGGTCTTCCAGATGATGGTGAACCGACCCGGAATGGGGCGGCCACGCGGGGGCATCGACCGCTGGCAGAATCCGATCGGTATGGTGGGGGCGATCGAAGATGATTCGGTGGCGATCCTGCGGGGCCGTCATTTGATATTGGCCGACATCCTGACCGGCCTGCCCCTCTGGAAACGCACCGATATCCCTGCCGGCAGCGAGATCTTCGGTGACCGGGATTCCATCGTCGTGGTTCCCTTGGACGGCCAGGAAGCTCTGCAGATCCGTCGCTCAGACGGTACAACAGTTGGCACGCACCCGGTGCCGCCAGTGGCAAACCGCTTGTTGGCCTTCGATCGTGCCGTTCTCTCTTATCAGAAGGATCTCCAGAAGAATGTGCTCACGTTTCACGTAACAGACATTCCGGCTCGCAAAGTGACCTGGGAACGCAGCTTCAGTCAACTCAGCCAGTACATGGTCTTCTCCGAGACGGAGCTCGCGGTTCTTGAACCCACCGGCATGCTGTCCCTGGTGTCCATTGCCGATGGCCGTATCTTGTGGCAGCAGAAGCTGCAGATGTTTGCAAATTTCAAAGAGCTGTGGGTCATTCCCGATGGTGATCGCCTATTGGTGATTCACGGTGAAATGCCGCCGCGCAATCCTCAAGCCGTGATGTTTATCGGTGGCAACAGGACCTTGATCGATGGGCAGGCGGACTGCATCAACCGCAGCACAGGCCAGATTATCTGGACCCAGCGCATCGAGCGATTTGCAATTGATTATATCCTGCCGCAATATCTGCCGGTGTGGGTCTTCACGGTGCTGACGCAATCGGTGCAGCCCCAGAACGTTTTGAGGCCCGAGTTCCACATGCTAGTCGTCGACAAGCGAAGCGGCAGGGTGTTGCTGAAAGCCACTGAGGCCAGCGCCATTGGAAACATTCAAGTGCAGATGGACGAGAGTCAGAAGCAGATCAATATCACCATGATTGGCGGCCCCCAACCGGTGGTTCACAGTTTGAAATACACCGATCAACCCGTGGGTCCCGCACCCGATCCGACTCCCGCGAAATGACTGGTCCGGGGAACTCATTGAGGTTGGACGCGCCACGGGCACCTTCTGCCATTCTCGGTCGGGCTATCGAACACATTGACCTTCACAACTTATATTGATGTTTAATCGCCATGCCTGCTGCTGAATCGTCTGAGCCCAATCGTCCCCCGAGAAAAGGCCCCGCCCGGCGAGATCCACGGCTGGACGCCAAACCGCCGTCCGCTGGCAAGCCGTCTCCCGCGCGTGTGCCGGCAGCGCCGCAGCGATCTGCAGAAATCCCAACTTTCGACCCTGAGGAACTGCCGCCAAAGCGGCGGCCGGATCGGCGGAAGGTGGTTTTTATCGCGTCTGGCGTCGGGTTGATCGCGCTGGCTGTTGTCGCCTGGATTGTCTTTTCTGGAGCGAAACCCGCGGATAACTCGGCGTTGGCGACGGTCGCCCAGGTGGGGGGCGAAGCCAAGTCGAAAGATGATCCTGGAGAGGTCGATGAATTGCGGCTTCCGCAACGTCCGTGGAAATGCCGTATCAATACACCTGAACCCGGGTTCGTGGCGTTCGTCGACGATCAGCCCGTACGGGATGCGCAAGGTCAAATTGTGCTGACACCGTGCGAAGTGCAGATCGAAACTGGTCGGCACAGCATTCGAGTCGGCAAGAAGGGGTGGAATGATATTCCGCGTATCGTCGATGTGACGGCCGCCATGGATTTCGATCAGGAACCGACCTACGAACCATTCGCCGAGACCAGCACGACTTTTGCGGCACCGTATCTCGACGCGCCTGTTGGCAAGCCACTTGCCCTGGAAACCTTGCAATTTTCGGGGCGTTGCCAGGACCCCTTCGTGTCGCCCAGTGGTCGCGAGATCTGGTATGCGGGATCGGGACCTGAAGGGATGGGGATCTACTATGCCACCCGCGGCACTCCCTATGATGAATGGGAACCGCCGAGCCTGCTGCTCCTCAGCCGCGGTGCGGATCTGCCCGCTTCGCCCAGTGCGACCTCGGACGGCTTGCTGGTGGGCTATACAGTTCCAGGGAAAGTGGGCCGAGTCTGGGGGTTGTCGCGGCAGTCTGAAGAAGGTGCGTTCGACAGTAAAAAGCCCCTCTACTACTTTGAAGGACGAGGTGATCCGGAATGGCCTTCGGCGCAGTTGTCCGCGGATGGAAAGCGACTCTATTGGCTGGAGAACCGCGATGGCAAGGCGACATCCTGGACGGCCGCGCGTTATGAACTCGAAGTGGAATTCAATAAGCCGCGGAAGTTTCCTCTGCCGGGGGGGCACCCGTGCCTGTCATCGGATGAACTGCGGCAGTACGTGTTTGATGGCAAGCAACTGCAGCGTGCACGCCGTGGCAGCATCACCGAGCCGTTTTCAGCTCCCCGGGTGATTGCTGAACCGAATCTGACGGACTATGTGCCCCATCCTGAGCGGCGTCAGTTCTGGGTCACGGAGGATGAACAATGGTTGTACTATGCCGAGGATCCAGCGACGAGCGGTAAGTTGTTTGTGGTCCGTCTGAAAGCGGGGCCGGGACGTGGCGTGATGGTCGTGGGACGCGCGCTGAAGCCGAAGACGATCGCCCGGACAGCACCGGACGAGTCCGAGAATCCGGCCCCTGAAATGAAGCCCAAGTCCGAGAAGGCAGAGACTCCGGAAGTCGATCCCCGCACGCGTCCTACCCCCTACGCCGCATTCCAGCAGAAGTTGACCGCATTGATTACCGGACGCGATATCACGGCCGCCGCGAAGTTGGTCGCCGAACAGCGGAATAATCCGGAACTCCAGCCCTTCCGCGAGTTGCTCAAGTGGGACGCGGATGAAGTTGCGGCATTGCAGACGTTCTGGGCTGCGGTAGAACAGGCCGCGGCGAGTTACAAACCCGACGATCCAATTCGAATTGGTGGAGCGGGATTTACGTTCGAGAAGTATGAAGCCGGCGTCTTCACCCTGAAGGCTAAAACGAAGCAAGTCGTCAGGAAGCTTAGTGAAATGAGCCCCGGCGACTTGCTGGCTCAAGCCGATAAGATCATCTCAAAGACTGACCCGACAGGCCAGATGGCGATCTGCACTTTTCTGCACTTTGAAGGCAAGTCCCAGGCACAGGCTTTGAAGGTCCGACTCGAGCGGACTGCAGGGGCGGGTGAGGAGTTTCGCGAACATCTGGCGGTCCGTCGCCTGAAGATCATCGAGCAGGAACTGGCCCGCGAGAATCTGGGGGTCGCGCTGCAGCAGATCGATGAGCTGGCCACGGCGTTTCCGCAATCGCCCAGCACCGCGGCTGCCGAGCAGCATCGCGCTAAGATCTATTCGTACGTGAAATGGGATGAACGGGGGGGGCGTCAATGGCAGCGGTCTGCAGAAGACAGCAGTTATACGGCCACACCACAAAAGCAACCGGGTTCACTGCTGGTCTCGTCCACGTCTTACGACAATTTCAATCTGTCGCTGGAGTGGCGTACCATAAGTCCGACCGGCCAGGGAGGGATCTATTTCCGCTACCCCGGTCAGGGAAAGGCGCTCGACACGGCCTTCAAAGTGCACCTTGCAAATGACGCTGGCGTAACGCCAGATAAATTCTGCACGGGATCACTGTTCAACTATTACGCCCCCACCGAAAACGCGGCCCGGCCGGGGGGCCAGTGGAATACGTTGACGCTGCAGGTCCGTGGCGAACAGACATTGATCACGATTAACGGCAAGAAGGTACTCGAAGCCCTGGCGATTGACGCTGCAGTGCCCAAGCAGGGCTTCGTCGCCCTGGATGGCGAATATGGCGGTATCGTGTATCGCAAGATATTGTTGGTGGAAGGCGTTAATACCCCTGCGAAGTAGCGGTTACTGAGTACTGCGAATGGCTGGTGATGCCGAGCCTTACGGCAAGCAAGTGTATCCAATATTGTCATCCGGAAACGGTACTTTTGAGGGAATTTGAGTGTGAGCATTCCGGCACCAGTTGTCAGATAACGAGTACTTTCATCACGATTTCCGGGCAAGATCCGGTTTGCGAAACCGGGTGTTAGGTTGCCGTTTGGGGCACGGAGGCTTATCTTTAAGGTTTGAAGGCGGAGAGTTTGTGTACAAACGAGAATGTCGCGGATGGCATTTTCGGTAGAGAAATACTTTCAGGAGTGGATATGGCGACCGTTTCGACCGCTGCGTTACCGTACAAAGTTAAAGACATCAGCCTGGCCGCGTGGGGCCGGAAAGAGATCGAACTCTCAGAAAATGAAATGCCGGGCCTGATGGCTCTGCGCGAAAAGTACGGCACTTCGAAGCCCCTGAAGGGGGCTCGTATCGCCGGTTGCCTGCACATGACCATCCAGACCGCGGTGCTGATCGAGACGCTGACGGCGCTGGGAGCGGAAGTCCGCTGGTCGAGCTGCAATATTTTCTCGACCCAGGATCATGCCGCCGCCGCGATTGCAGCATCGGGTGTACCGGTCTTTGCCTGGAAAGGCATGAACAACGAGGAATTCGACTGGTGCATTGAGCAGACCCTGTTCTGGCCCGATGGCAAGCCGTTGAACATGATCCTGGACGACGGCGGCGACCTGACGCTGATGGTCCACAACAAGTTCCCCGAGTTGCTGACCGGAATTCGCGGCATCAGCGAAGAAACCACCACCGGCGTCCATCGCCTCTACCAGATGCTCAAAGAGGGCAAGCTGGCCGTTCCCGCGATCAACGTGAATGACTCGGTCACCAAGAGCAAGTTTGACAACCTGTACGGCTGCCGTGAGTCGCTGGCCGACGGCATCAAGCGCGCGACCGACATCATGATCGCCGGCAAGATCGTCGTCGTTTGCGGTTACGGTGATGTGGGCAAGGGCTGTGCCCAGGCCATGAGCCGCCTCGGTGCTCGCGTCATCGTCACTGAAATCGATCCGATCAACGCTCTGCAGGCGTCGATGGAAGGTTACCAGGTCGCTCCCATCGAAGACGTTGCCGCTCAGGGTGACATCTTCGTGACTGCCACTGGTTGCATCGACGTGATCCGCAAAGAGCACCTCGACGCCATGAAGACGAACGCCATCGTCTGCAACATCGGACACTTCGATTCCGAAATCGAGATCGCGTCGCTGGTTAACGATCCGAAGATCAAGAAGATTGAGATCAAGCCGCAGGTCGACAAGTTTGTCTACCCGAATGGCAAGTCGATCATTGTGCTGGCAGAAGGCCGCCTGGTGAATCTGGGCTGTGCTCATGGTCACCC
>CAZQUW010000191.1:0-9396 GCA_964596215.1 uncultured Planctomicrobium sp.
CTTTTGCAGGTTCCTTGGCCGGTTCGGCGGCGGAATTGGGGAGATCGATCAGCTTGGCCTGCATATAGCTCTTGGTAATCTGGTTCTGCACGAACGCCACGAGCTGCAGTTTTGCCAGGTCCATGGGCTTGGAGGGGAACTCGCGGCCCGCCTGATCTTCGAACTGCTTGAGGTGTGCCGCCAGCTCCTCCCGAACTTTGTTCAGCGAGACGGTCACATCGTGCTCGACGACAGGGCCGGGTTTCAGCTTGAAGCCGGCCACACCACCGGGGAATGCCCGGGCGACGCAGTTGTGGATCCGAATGCCGTTCTGTGCCCCGAACTGGATGTCATTCTCGATCAGGACCAGATACAGCCGCGGATCGTTGTCCGTGGTTTTGATGCCGGACACGGAGGCCTTAATCTTGATTTCGTCACCCTCGCGAGTCGCAGCCAGTTTCACGGAGACCGGCGTCGTGTTCTTGAGCTCGTGCTCAACGCCCATCGTGAGGCGCCTGGTCTGGGCCGAAGCCATCATGATGTTGCCGCCAACTTGCGGGACTGGCTGGCCGTTAACCATCATCATCGGTGTCCCCTTGCCGTCATAGAACTGGAAGCGTTCCATCCCCTGTTCGTTGGCCAGCGGGTCGGCGAGCGGAGCGTGTTCGTGGTATTTGATGACGATTAATTCTTCCGGAGAGAATCCGCGGTGTAATGCTTCGGCAGAGATGTCGACCGGAACGCAGGGATCACAGGTGGAACCGGTGAAGACTTCCATCAGCAGCACCTGGCGATCAGCCTGGGGCTTCGTGATCGTGCGCTTGGGAACATACAGCTCCATCTGGCTTTCGTACGATGCCTTCAGAAAGGTATCCAGGCCGGTCGTCTTGCCTTCGTGTTTGGCTTTCCACAGTCGGGCCACGGCTTCGCTGGGCAGGACCAGGGAGGGCTTGGCACCCTGTGCCGTCAGCATGCGTTCGAACTGCGGCAGTGTGGCCAATCCGGCATACACCTTCAGAGCTTCGTCGGTCTCTCCGGCTTTCTCCTTGCCGGCAGCGTAGACCAGCTGAATGAATGGATTGGTGGGGTCCAGTTCCTGCAGTGGTTTCAGCAGTTTCAAACCCCGCTCGTGTTCGCCGACCATGACCCAGGCGTCGGCCAGCTGGGTTTTCCAGTCCAGCGGATAATCGGCAGTGATCTGCTTCTCGGCGGTGGTTAACAGCTCCTTGGCCAGGGCGGGCTCGATCTGTTGTTCGGCCAGGGCTTTACCGACTTCCAGGTCAACGCGACCGGCAATCCGCGGACCCCAGACTTCGATACCCTTGCGGTAGTCCGCAATGATCTGTTTGATCTCCGGCAGCCCCAGTTTTTCCGCTTTAAAATGCTTCGCCAGGCTGGCATAGCCTTCCACCAGCAGGGGGCTGCGGTACGATTCCTTCTTCTTGACGAACTCGTTCAGCGCGACAAACTTGTCGGCGGCATTCTCGGCCCCCATCAAATCCTGCAGGCTGGCAATATGCTGCGGTTCTTTGGAATGATCGAGCTCGGTGAGCTCGGTCCGTTCCAGCTTGGCGGGGGTCAGCTGGTACTTGGGGATCATCAACGTGCCCCAGACGGTCTCGCCATCAAGACGCCCCTGATAGCTCCACGTCAATCCGCTGGTTTCCAGCTCCAGATTGACCTGGCCATCTTCCTTGATCTCGGACGACTTAATTTTGACATCGGACGGGTGCTTGGCGTCGGTGACAACTTTGACGTCAAACTTCTTGCTCTTGTGACTGATATCGAGCAGGCAGAAATCGAGTTCGACGGGGATCTGGACATAAGCCAGCTTCCAGCGGCCGACAAGCTCATCGGGATCAATGGCAGTACCGGGGGCGCGATTGGCCCGATTCCCCCGGCTTCCTCCATTGTCACAACCCGCGAGGCTCGACAGGAGCAGGCTGCAAATCAAGCACCACGCCAGCCCGCTGGCGAATCCGAATCGTTGTGCGCCAAATTTCCACATAGAGCCACATTCCTGCATGATGCTTGCGTCGAACTCGCGGTACGGCCCGCTGGGTTCGCAGTGTAAATCGTGATTAAAGCAGAACTTGCGTCGCGGCCACAAGCCAGTGACGAATTGTGGGCGCAGGCGTTCCGCGGACGGCATTATAACTTACGCCGTTTTTGATCCAACGGATGGATCAGATCTGGTGTGAGACGAGTCTGCGATCCGTTCCCCGAGCGAGCGGGCTACCAGTGGAATGTCGGGCGGATCTGCGGATTGACGACAGCTCCCTCCGGCCAGCCCCCCTGGTAGAGGGCGATGATGTTGCGAGCCGACTCGGTGCCCATGTCTTCCATCGATTGATAGTCGCCACTGGCCAGGTGGGGCGTGGCAATCAAATTACGCTGTTTCAGCAACGGGTTGGTCGTGGGAGTCGGTTCGACTTCGAAGACGTCCAGCGCCGCTCCGGCCAGCTGGCCCGACTCTAAAGCCGCACACACATCTTCTTCAACGACCAGGCCGCCGCGCGCGGTGTTGATCAGAAAGCTTCCCGGCTTCATCAAGGCGAGGGTCTGGCGGTTGATGAGTCCGCTGGTGGTTTCGTTCAGCGGGGCATGCAGGCTGATGTAATCCGACTGGGCAAACAGCGTGGGCAAGTCGACCAGTTCCACCCCCAGCTGCTTCGCGAGTTCCGGGTCGACGAACTGATCATGGGCGATCACGCGCAGGCGAAAGGCCTGGGCACGGACGGCGACACTGCGGCCGATGCGACCGAGTCCCACCAGTCCCAGTGTCATGCCGCGCACGGGGACCATCCGGCGGCGCGACCAGTCGCCGGCCAGGACGTCCAGGTGGTGCCCGACGATGTTACGGGACAAGGCGAGCAACAGCCCCAGCGCGTGTTCCGCCACACTTTCGTGATTGGCGGTCGGCGTAATCGTGACGGCGATATTCCGCTGCGTGGCCGCGGGAATGTCGACTCGATCATATCCAACCCCGGCGCGGGCGATGACCCGCAGATCGGGCAGTTGATTCAATAATTTCTCGTTCAGGAATTCGCCCCCCGCGATGATCGCAGAGACTCCCTGCAGGCAGGCCAAAGTGTCCGCTTCGCTCCGGGGATCTGCCTTCGGCGGGTAGACCACTTCCAGGCCCGCAGCCTGCAACAACTTGACGTACGGGCCAGGCACATGAAAGAAGGCCGTGGGGGCAATCAACACTTTGGGCATAGAGATCTCGGAACGCGGAGGATTTCGTGGAACCAGATACGCAGAGTAATTTACTCGGAACGTTCAGAACTGGCCAATCCTGAGCGATCTGGCGACCCGTCCCGTGCCACTGCCCTGGCTGCCCTGTGGATTTACCCGGCGCGATTCGATCTTGTCGGGAGCAGCCAGCCGGAGCGAAATCGGAACCAGTTCCACGGTAAGTACCTGGCAGACGAGACGCCGGTGACGCCGACTGCAGCCAAGGCCGCGTCCCGAGTTTCGACGATCTGCCACAACGAACGCAGGCCAGCCGTCGATAAGGCATCGTGAACCGTACCGGCGGGGCACTCGATGGACATCCGCCCCTGGAACTTCTTCAACGATTTCCACATCCGGACCAGCAACGCCACCTGCGGGCTGCCGATGTAGTCCAGTCGCGAGAGATCGACCACGAGGGCCTGACCGGGCAGGTCATTCAGGTGGACCAGGATTTCGTGGCCCACTTCAATGACTGTGCCCCATTGACCTTCGTTGATCAGGGGATTGAATTTGACCACGCCATGGTTGGCATGTCGTTCGAAGTGAAAAGGGGATTCTAATGAGTCCACCTGATTAAACTCCTTGGCCGGTAGCGATCGGCATCGGCGATCCTCGGCAGTAACCCGGCAGTCCAAGGCCACCGGCTGGTCCTCGCCTGCCGCGCGTTTCAACTTGGAATCTCTGGTTCGTTGCCACGCTCAACGAGACCCCAGTCCTGAAACGGTTCGAGATGTTAACAAACGTCCGGGGATTACCATAGATAACTTGACCGCAGTTTTTGGGGCGTCCAAGTCCGGTGGTAACTGATCTGCAGGCAAGACATTGTGGCGAAATTCTGCGCCCCGATTCCGGTTGTGGCAAACCGTATTAAAGATAAAGTCTGTTCCGGGGTGGCGAACAGTCGACTGCGAATCGCAGGGTGAGTGAATTGAGGCCGAACGCTGTCTTTGAAGTCGATGAGCTTTCATTTCCTCAGGGCCCCGTCTTATTCGCCGGAATCTACGGGAAATCGTCGCCACAATTCATCGAATGGCGACTCGCGAATTGACACTCGTTTTTTCTGACCCATATAATAGAGTCGTAATCTTCAGCGGACTGAATTTCATCGGTCCGTGCCACCCGGAATGGATTCCACCAGTCGTGCAGGTCCTGCCGGTGATGCTTGGCGTGCATATTGTTCTTGATATGTGTCAGGTTTAAACTTGCCTGCGGCAGGAATGCCTGAATCGCCGATCCAGCTTCAATGTATGTGACGCTGCGGTTTGACAGCATGTCAAATTGTGCGGGTTTTTTCGGTCCGGGGCTTCCGGAGTTGTTTGATGACCACTTTGATCAGCAAGATTCTCGCCGTCTTCGTCACGATTGCCAGTGTGGCATTCATGGCGGTGGTCATGGCCAACGTCTCGGCGGGCGGTCCGAATTGGACAGCGAAGTCGAAAGAGCTGGACGAAGTGTCGTTCGAGCGTGCGAATCCCCAGGCTCCCTGGACCGCCAAACGCCGTACAGACAACTCGGACATGGGAAGTGGCCCCATTCTGCCGGCGGCGATTGTCTCCGTCCAGAAGAAACTGCTCGACGAGGAACGCACCAAGCAGGCCGATCTGGATGCCAAGATTGCCCAGCGCAAAAGCGCCATTACCGAATCCCGGGCGCTGATCGATGCCGATCTGGACGCCATGAAGCGCCGTGAGGCGGACCTCGATAAGCAGTTTGCGGATCTGCTGGAGCAGATGAATCAGCTGTCGCAAAACTTCACGATGGAGTCGAAGAAGCAGACCGAAGATCTGGCCATTTTGAAGTTACGCTCGCAAGAATACATTCTGATCAAGAATCAGCTGGAAGAATTGAAGGCCCAGCGGGAAGTGGCCACCGAAGAGCTGGCCCGCTTGAAGGCGCTGGTCTACCAGGCGAAGGCCAATCTCGAACGAGCCCAGACTCGACAGGAATTGCTGAAGTCCGACGGAGCACCCATTTATGACGACGCCGGTGCTGAGCCCGCGGAGAAGCCCGTCGCAGAGGACAAGGCTCCCGTAGCCGCCGACAAGGATGATACCGACAAGAACGAGTCGGACAAGAACGAGAAAGATGCTGAGGAGCCCAAGGACGAGAAATCCAAGCCTGACGCTTCCCAGCCCGAGGAATCGGATTCAGAGAATAAGAGTGATTCCGAATAGATTGGCGAGTCGGTTTACCGGGATAGCGACTCCAGGGACGATGCCAGGACAATCATCACAAAATAAGCAGTGCAGCCTCAACGATCAGCACAGTGCAGGGACGCCCTGATTAAAACCTATAGGTACGGATTGGCCTACTGTCAGCAGGGGGAACGGGACGATGTCCTATATCGGTAAGATTCTGGTGGTGTTGCAGCTGGTGCTCAGCGTCTGCCTGATGGCGTTTGCCGCCGCAGTCAGCACCTATCAGACCAACTGGAAGGCCAAGTCTGAATCTGTCCAAAAGCAATTGGACGACCAGCGTGCCAGCTTCGCGAAACTGGAACAGGAGTCGAAGGCGGCCGCGGACAAGTTCAACGTCGATTTGAAGGCCGAACAGGAGAAGGCTCGCGAGGCCGGTGCCCGTAACTCACAGCTGACGCAGCAGGTCAGCCTGTTGACGGGCGAAAACAAGCGGCTGTCGGATGAAGCGGCCCAGAAGACGCAGATCAACACCGATCTTGTCGACGATTCCATCGCCCGCCAGAACGAAGTCAAAATCGTTCGTGAGAAGCTGAAGGCAGCCCTGGAAGATCGCGACATCCAATACCAGGCCAAGGCCGCTCTCGAAGACAAGATCTTCGAGCAAGACACCAAGATCGAACGCCTCAGCGGTCAGAACAAGACCTTGCTGGTTGCCAATCAGCAATATCGCGATGTGTTGAATTCGCGCGGCTTGCCGCTCGAAATTGAAGAATATCAGAAGGCCAAGAACCCGCCGCCCAAGGTCGAAGGCGTGGTGATGGAGACGAAGAAGCCGAAGGACGGCGGCGACCTGTTGCTGTCGATTTCGATTGGTGAAAATGACGGGCTCTCCAAGGGCAATATCATGCTGGTCTATCGCACTGGGGACAAACCCAAGTATCTGGGCCGGGCCCGAATCCTGTCGATTAATGCGGACACCGCCGTCTGTGAGCTGTTTGAAAAGAGCGGTCTGGTAGAAAAGGGAGACTATGTCACGACGAAGTTCAACTAGCGCGAAGGGCGGCACCAAGAAGGCCAAAGGCCAGTCGGCGGACCCGGACGTCTACGTCGCGATGCTGTTCGTCTCGGCCGCAGCCCTGACGACTGGAATCATCTTCCTGTACCTGGAATGCAGCCGCTACAACTGGATGATGGGCCGCTAGTGGTGGGAATGACGAAACCCGAATGACGTATGAATGACCAGATCCGAATGACGAAATGCAGACGGGTTCAGCCGTCTGGTCATCGGGATCTGGTCATTCGACTTCTTTCGTCACTCGGATTTCGACATTCGTCATTCTGGTTTCGTCATTCTCCATATGGTTCGACCAGATGCCTCCCAGCCCTCGCAAACGCAGTCAGTTTGAGCGCTGGGTGGGGCAGACTTCGATTCCCGTGTTCGTCATTGCGGCCGACCAGAGCGTGGTCTATTTCAATGCCGGGTGCGAGCGGCTGACGGGCTGGTCGGCGACAGACATCGTCGGGCAGACCTGCCAGTATGCCACGACGGCCGCCAGCTCCAATCTCGAGGCCGTCACGGGGGCCATCTGCCCCCCTCCCGAAGTCTGGCGTGGCCAGGAACTCCAGCTGCCCGCTTACCTGACCCCCAAGCATGGGGCGGCCCTGCCCCGCCTGATTCATTTCTTCCCGTTACGCGGGCCGCACGATAAAGTGGCCGCAGTCCTGGGGGTTGTGACGCCTCTCAAGTCACTCCCCCCGGCCGCCCCGGTTTCGCCCGTATTACAACTGCACGCTGAGCTGGCCGCGCTGCGCGGTCAGTTGCGCAGTCGCTTCGGTGAAGAAACCCTGGTGACCCGCAGTCCCGCCATGGGCAAGGTCCTGACTCAGCTGGAACTGGCGATTCGGACGACGATCCACGTGTGCCTGGTGGGATTACCCGGTACCGGCAAGGAACATCTGGCCCGCATCATTCATTACGGTGGTGCGTTGAAGGCGGGCTGGTTTGTGCCACTCGAGTGCGAACAGCTGGATGCCGAGGAACTGGACCGGGTGGTCAGTCGACTGATCGAAGTCCATCTGGCCGGGGTCGCGCCGGGCGCGCGTCCTCAACCGGGGACCGTCTACCTCGCCGAGGTCGAACTGCTGCCGCGTGATCTGCAGGAGAAACTGGCGACCGCCTTGAAAAACACGCAGTCCACCGAGAACCCGGGCCTGCGAGTCATCTCGTCAGGTAAGCGGTCCCTGTCGGCCGCCGTTGCCGCGGGAACTTTGCGGGCTGACCTGGAGTCGCTGCTGACGACACTGACGATCGACCTGCCCCCTCTGGTGGAGCGGACCGACGATTTGCCGCTGTTGGCGCAGCACTTTCTCGAGGAACACAACCGCCGCCATCCCCGACAATTGACCGGGTTTGCCGCGGACGTCTGGCCTGTCTTTTCACGCTATGGCTGGCCCGGCAATCTCGACGAACTGCGGCGTGTGATTCAGGAGGCCTCGGCGGTCGCCACCGATATCACGGTCAAGCTGGCCGATCTGCCGTTTCGCTTTCGGACCGCACTGCAGGCTCAAGACACGCCCCCTCCGGCCACGACTCGCCCCCTGCCCCTGGATGAAATGCTGACGCGGGTGGAAACGAACGCCATTCAACTGGCATTGGAACGCAGCCGTTACAACAAGACGAAAGCTGCGGATCTGCTGGGCATCAACCGCGCCCGCCTGTATCGCCGGATGGAACAGCTGGGAATCGAGGACCGGGAGGCCGAGTCAGGAGCGGACGCGAAAGAGTGAGTCGACAGGCATCTGCAAATTCCTGGTGAGCCCGGCGATGCCAGCAGCGGGGTGTTGGCGTTGGCAGTCAACACTGACCAGCGGCATTACTGCCGGGGGCTCATTCAGATTGAATTTCACGTCTCTCCGTAAATGCAAGAACCCCGGCTGAATCAGACCGGGGTTCTTGTGTGTGCACTGCTTGGTACGTCACGTCGTTTTACGGCGTGGCAAACTGTGTTCCCAGGATCACACTGGTTTCCACGGCAGCGCCCTTCAGGCTGAGGGGAATCTGACGCATCCGGTAGGGGACATTGTCGCCAGGCAGATACCAGCCCAGCGGGTACATCTTTTCCTTGGGATGATTGATGGCCATCTGATAGGGCAAGCCACCCACCTGCAGGGCAAACAGGAATGTCGAGGCAATCGGCTGGATGACGGGATGCATCGTGTGGCCGTAGCGTTCCAGATGCGGGTCTTCGAAATACAACGGATTGGTCCAGACGTTCGCCGCCTCGAAACTGTAGGTCAGTTCGGGGAACGCCCGGGGAACATATGGCGCGTGTTCCCGGTCCAGCTTCACGTACCTCTTGGCATCCTGTTCCGGGATCGGCCGGGTCGGGCTTCCGACGGCGTCGGCACGCGGCCTGGGATTCGGGATGATTTCGGAAATCTTGGGCATCGCATTGGGGTCGCGAACGGGCGGCGGCAGGCGCAGTCCGCTGTCGTCGTTCAACATGCGAGTCAACTCTTCGTCAGTCGGCAGTTTTTCCGCCGGCTTTTGTTGCGACTGCAGAAAGAGCTTGTCAGCAGGGACCGCGGGGCGGGTGACCCCATCGCCTGATGGCACTGCGGGGGTTAACGTCGCGTCGGGATTCGTGGCTTCGCCGGGCTCGACGGGAACCAGGTTCTCCTCGGGAGCGGTCGCCGGGGCGGCGCCCTCTGCATCGGAGGCGGGCGGCACCTGAGGAGTGGTCTCAAACGGATTGGAGCCTGCCGGATCAGCAGGCTGCTCGGAGGCGGGGTCCGCCTGCTTCGCCGGTGTCGCCTGGGCTTCGCGGCTTTTCTTGTTCCGTAACCATTCCTGATGGATCTGTTCCCAACGCTCTTTGACGGAACGATCCTTGAGTCGCTTGAGGGCTTCAGATTGCCCCTCATCAAGCTGGCCCTCGACCAGTTGTGTCGGCGCGGGCGGCGGGATGACGCCGATCGGGGCCACCACGGTGGGCTCGGGGATTTCAAATTCGTTCTGGCCCCGCACGACATTCCGAGCGGT
>CAZQUW010000191.1:9496-12336 GCA_964596215.1 uncultured Planctomicrobium sp.
ATTCCGAGCGGTCTTCGCTGGTTTGCGGGCCAGGATCGTGAAGGGTTGTCCGGGTTGCCGGATGATCTTGATCCCTGCCGGGTCAACTGCGGCACGTCCCGTGACGGCCGCCGGTTGCGGCTTGGGTTTGGTCTTCAGTGTGGGAGTTTCAGCCCAGCCGACGCTGGATAAGCCTAAGGCAAATGTCAGGCCAGCTGAAACCCAGATGCTATCCTGCATCCAAACCAGCATGTTCCGCCGTGTAATTCGGCGCTTCTTGTGTGATGACGATATCATGCGGATGGTTCTCCCTAACCGATGCGGGCGAGATTTGTATGAAGCGCGCTTCCGTGCGCAGTTCCGCGACTGTCCGAACGCCACAATATCCCATGCCTGCTCTGAGTCCTCCGATGAGTTGGAAGATGAGACTGCTCAGAGAGCCACGGTAGGGGACTCGGCCTTCGACCCCTTCTGGCACAAACTTCTGGGACTTGGCTTCGCCATCACCAACACTTAACGACTGGCGATAACGCTCACTACTACCTTTTGCCATGGCTCCCAGAGAGCCCATGCCGCGATACTGCTTGAACGTGCGGCCTTGGTAGAGTATCACTTCTCCGGGACTTTCTTGCAATCCCGCTAATAAGCCTCCTAACATCACCGTATGGGCACCTGCTGCCAGGGCCTTGGAGATGTCACCGCTATAACGAATTCCGCCATCGGCGATGATCGGAACATTGGTATCTTGCACAGCTTTGGCGGCTGCGGCAATTGCGGACAGCTGCGGAACTCCCACACCTGAGATAATCCGGGTTGTGCAGATGGAGCCGGGGCCAATCCCCACCTTCACTGCATCGACACCGGCCTTTACCAAAGCTGCCGCGCCTGCCTCAGTTGCCACGTTGCCGGCGATAATCTCGATATTCCAGCGTCGTTTCATCTCGCGAACGGTCTCGAGGACGTTCTCGGAATGACCGTGTGCTGAATCGACGATCAGAACGTCAACTCCTTTTTCAATCAGGGCTTGTGCCCGTTCGTAATTCCCGACACCGACCGCGGCACCGACCCGCAGCCGACCCCGCAAGTCCTTCGACGCCAGCGGAAACCGCAGGTTCTTGTCGATGTCCTTGATGGTAATTAAGCCCTTTAGTTGATAATTGTCGTCCACCAGCAGCAGTTTCTCGACCTTATTCTCGCGAAGAATCCGCTGCGCTTCTTTCAGGTCGGTCAATTCGGGAGCCGTGACGAGTTTGTCCTTCGTCATAACTTCAGAAATCCGAGTCTCTTTCGACTCGAGGAACCGCAGATCGCGACGGGTGAGAATTCCCATCAGCTTTCCGTTCTGCGTGATGGGAACACCTCCGATGTTTCGCTGATCCATGATCTCGCATGCCTGTCCGACGGTGGCGTCGGGGGGCAGAGTCAGTGGATCGACGATGACGCCGTGCTCACTGCGCTTCACGCGATCGACTTCCAGCGCCTGCTGCTGGATCGTCATGTTCTTATGGATGATGCCGATGCCCCCCTCCTGGGCCAGGGCAATGGCCATCTCGCTCTCGGTGACCGTATCCATCGGGCTGCTGACGATCGGCACATTCAGCGGAATGTTGCGGGTCAGCATTGAGCGGACGTCGCAGTCGGCCGGCAGCAGATTGCTGTAGGCCGGCTCCAGCAAGACATCGTCAAAAGTCACTCCGCGGTAAGCAATGCGAAGTTCCATGTTCAGACACCCTTATTGATTAAGTGAGATAAAACGACAGCGGCCTCCCCTAAAGAAGGCCTCTGGTCCAGGTCGTTTTCCGGACCAGATCGTTTTCGGGCCCTTAGATTTCGTATTTTTCGTGCGTCTTCTCGGTGTTCTCCGTGTCTCCGTGGTGAATATTCTGATTCATTGCACCACGGAGATCACGGAGAGGAAGTTTGGAGCAGTGTGTTTTGTTGGGAGTCCTGACAAATTTTGCCTGTTGCTGCACGCCTCGTCGTCTATTTCTGCTGGCTGAGGCGTTTGGCTGCGAGCCATTTTCCCAGTGTATTACTGATGCGGACCAGAATATCAGGCTCGAGTGTCTCGGCCCGAACGGCGTCGGGAAACCCTAACGGTCCGAGGACTTCGTCGACTTCGGCCTTGGTCATCTCCTTGCTGTACATTCCAATCAACGTACTGCGGAGATGTTTGCGTCGCTGCGTGAAGATTCGGCGAATGAAGTCGTGAAAGAATTCGCGATCTTCAATTTGTTCCTGTCGCTTCAGGTCGCGATGAATGCCCACCACGGCGGAATCGATCGTCGGACGGGGCCAGAACACACCGGGGCCGAACTTTTTCAGCAACCGCACACGGGCCTGGGACTGCAAGTACACCGACAGCGCGCCATAGCCTTCTTCGCCCGGCAGGGCTCGCATTTTGTCGCCCAGTTCCCATTGAATGGTGACGACCATCGAGACCCACGGCAGATCGCTGGCCACCAGATTGGTGATGACCGGCGTCGCGACACAATACGGCAGATTGGCGACCAGTTTCAGCCGGCTGTTGGGAATCGCGGCCAGCCTGGCTCGCACGACATCCAGCACTTCCGGGGCGAAATTGTTCTTGTTCTTCAACGCATCGCAGTTCAGCAGCGTGACATTGTCCCGCCCGGCGACCGCATCCTGGGCCATGGCGTACATGTTCTTGTCGATTTCGACAGAGACCACGGCACCGGCGCGGACAGAGAGGAAGGCACTCATGCCACCCGTTCCCGCGCCGACTTCCAGGACCACATCGTGCGCCTCCAGGTCGGCGGTCTCCACGATGTAGGAGATCAGATTCAGATCAATCAGGAAATTCTGGCCGAGGTCATGCCGAGGATGGAGTCCATGCTTTT
>CAZQUW010000192.1:0-4009 GCA_964596215.1 uncultured Planctomicrobium sp.
TTTCAAGACCGGTGCAATCAGCCGCTCTGCCATCCCTCCGTTGATCTTACGTCTTGAGGCACATCAAGTTAGGCCATTTGGCCAGACGCGTCAAGATTTGCTTGCACGATTCATCTGCAGCAGGCTGCGCTGACAGAGTTTATCTGACGGACATTGGTCTCGCAACGGGCTCTCTACGTTCGGCTGCGGGACGGGTCTTGCGATTCGGCTGGAAGTCACGTCTTGCTCCATTTAAGCATGAGGCGTCTCCCTACGGACAGCAGCCGGCGATGCAAGGTTCGTGGGGCGTCTATGAAACGTATGTGCGATGGGTTCAGTCAGACCCGGGGCCCCTGCTACTGATTGATCATCAACTGCCGCCAGGCGGGCCCGAAATAGCGGGGCAGGTCGGAGGCAATCAGGGCTGGCTGTGATAACTCGGCCGCCGCCAGGTCACCCGCCAGACCGTGCAGATGGGCTCCCAGGCGAGCCGCTGCGAAGGGCTCCAACCCCTGGCCCAGCAGGGCTGTGATCAACCCTGTCAGAACATCCCCGGTGCCTCCAGTGCCCATGCCGCTATTGCCCGTCGTGTTGACCGCGACTCGGCGTCCATCAGTGATGACAGTGGCCGCACCCTTCAACAGCACGACCACCCGATGCTGGGCGGCAAATTCTACCGCCAGGTCAACTCGCTGCAGCTGGACGGTGGAGACATCAGAATCTATCAGGCGGGCGAATTCCCCCGGGTGCGGAGTCAATATGCGCGGTCCCGCGGATCGCCCCAGCATGTCGGGCGATTTCGACAGCAGGTTGAGTCCATCCGCATCAATCACCAGGGGCTGCCGGGCGTTCTGGATCAACCAGCCGAGGATCTCGGCCAGTTCTGCAGACTGCCCCCACCCGGGACCGCAGGCAACCGCGCTCGCGTGCGGGACAAGATGTTCCAGGCTCGATACAGCCAGCCGCGAGAACTGTCCGGCGGCGGTCGCGGGAAGTGCCAGCGTCATGTAGGAGGGTTCAAACCCGGCCACAATGGGTTGAATCGGGGCCGGCACGGCGACTGTGACCAGGCCGGCCCCGCCACGCAGCGCAGCCATACCCGCCAAGGCCGCCGCGCCGCTCATCCCGACGCTGCCCGCCAGGATCAAGGCACGGCCAAACGTCCCCTTGTTGCCTTCAACAGGACGCGCCGGAAGTTCGATCGGTGTAAGGACTAGCTCGTAGCTCATGGTGATAGATTTTCGTCACGGAAGTCGATACTCATGCCCCCGCCAGCGGCAGTCGAACCGAGAATGTACTGCCCTCATTCAGCTTGCTGGTGACCGAAATACTGCCGCCGATTGCCTGAACCAGATGCTTGACGATCGACAACCCGAGTCCGGTCCCGCCGACATCACGTGAACGATGCCGGTCCACGCGGTAAAACCTCTCGAAAATTCGCGGCAAATGCTGCTGCGGGATGCCAATCCCCGAGTCGCTGACATCGATTTTCGCCCAGCCTCCCTCCAGCCGGATCGATAAGTTCACTCGGCCGCCCGGCTCGGTATATTTCAGTCCGTTGTCGATCAAGTTATCGAGGATGTGCTCCAAGGCATCTTCTTCGCCAAGAACTCGCAAGTCGGCGGGAATCGGCTCCATCGTCAGGGCCAGCCCCTTGCGCTCGGCTGTCTGCAGATGCCGTTCGTAACACATCCGGACGAGGGCCTCGACCCACACGGGGCGCGGTTCGCGCTGCAGCGGTTCAGATTCCAGGCGGGCCAGCGAGAGCAGGTCCTTCACCAAGGCGTCCAGCCGCGAAGTCTGTTCGTTGATCGTCTGCAGGAATCGGTCGCGACACTGGACGTCGTCCACCGCACCATCGATCAGCGTTTCAATACACGCCTGAATGGACGTAATCGGCGTCTTCAATTCGTGTGAGGCATTCGCGACGAACTGCTGGCGCACCCGTTCGAGACGCCGGAGTTCGGTGACGTCGGTGATCACGATGACCGCGCCCGCCAGTTCGTGACCGTGGAAGGCTGACACGCTGAGAGCCAGGTCGCGTCCCACCGGGGCCCGCACATGCATCTCGCCACCAGCGGGGATCGACTTCTCGACGGCTTCCGCGACCCAAGTCTGCAACTGGGGCGACCGCACCTGCTCCCACACCGGCCTGCCCAATGCCGCACGTTCGCGTAAGGAAAAGATCTCGCAGGCGGCCACATTCATCAACAGAATCCGCTGATCGCGATCGACGCCGATCACCCCTTCGGCCATGCTGTTGATGACGTTCTGCAGCCGATCTCGCTGGCCGGACAACTGAGCCACTTCCAGTCGCACGGAAGCTTCGGCCCGTTCGAGCACCGAGGCGATATCGGGCAGGACGGTGTGGCATTCAGACGTCAGCGGTGAGTCAAAAACTCCCTTTTCTGCGTGCCGCAGTGCAATCTGGACTTCGTTGAGAGCCTTTCCCATCCGACGCGCTTCTCGTCCGCCGACCGAGATCGCCAATGCGGCGGTCAACAGGCCCCCCATGACCATTGCCAGACCGGTCGAACCAGGCAGCAGATTGCAGGCCCACAGGAGGGGCAGCGCGACAACCACCAGCACCAGCAAGCCCAGGACTTGGGACCACAGGTAGCGCCACCACAGATCACTCGGCATGCTCATGAATTCGATCCCACCGGGATGTGGCTGAAAAGCATCGCTTCCGCCACTGCAACCCCGTGAATTTGCTATTGGATTACACACTAACGGCCGTCGAGACTGGTGTCCATTGTGGAGAAAAAAGGGGAAAAAAAATGTTGACTGACGAAATCCGAATGTCGAAAGACCGACGACTGGCATCTTCATTGTGGGCACTCAAAAACGGGCTCAAAACTGGCCTTGGTCGCTCTGGCCAGACAACGTATACTCCGCCACGCGCGCCTGGTCGACCCACCTGGCGCGCGTGAAAGTGCGGCGGATGTCCGCATTGATTTCTGTTGGTAATGGTGAAACGCTGATGGCTCCCGTGGCGAGCAGCACACCAGCTACCAATTGACACGCACATGCAGGGAGGCTTCGCGTGGATAAACTTGTCATCGCCGGTGTCGATACGATTCTTGGCGGAAATATGGCGGCCTGGTTGTCCGATCGTTACGAAATCATTGGACTCACGTTTAATGACCGCGTGCAGATTGCCGGTTGTTCGACAACCGCCTGCCCCAGCCGGGACCCGCAGGCCATTCAAGCCTGGATGGCGGCTGAACGCCCCGACTGGTTCGTCTATTGCGGCCCGTGGACCGAATCACCCTGGAATCCTCAGCAGAATTCCAGCCAATTCCTGAACGCGACAGAATCCGTATTGCCGTGGATTAAAGCCGCACAAAGCATCGGCTGTGCCTCCACCGTGGTCTCTTCGGACGCCGTCTTTACGGGCCCCTGGATGTTCCACGACGAAGCCAGCGACCACTTCTGCCAGACCCCCGCAGCCCAGTCGCTGCAGAAGATGGAAGCCGCCATCGCAGCCGCGTCACCGTCTACCATGCTGATTCGCTCACATGTATTTGGCTGGTCCCCCTCGGCTCAGACCGCAGGCTTCATCGAAGAAACATTGTCTCAGATGTATGCCGGCCGTCGGTTAAATCTGGACTGCATCCGCCACGCCACGCCGATCCTGGCAACCGATCTTGCCGAGATCCTGCATCAGGCCTACGAAGCCGAACTGACTGGACTGCATCACATTGGCGGTGCCGAACGCCTCAATCCGTACCGCCTGGGCACGCTGCTGGCCAACGCCTTTGGCTGCCCCTACACCCCCGCCGCCCCCCTGGAGCCGCTGACCGAACGCTCCAGCCAGTTTGGTTCGGGTGAGACTTCCTTGCAGTCCTTGAAAATCCGCAAGGCCCTGGGTTGTTCGCTGCCACTGATCAGCGAAGGCCTGGAACGCCTGCACGCTCAATCGGTCAACGGCTACCGCGATCAGTTCGGAACTTCGTCCAACCGGATGCAGGAACAATTGGTGGCTTAAAATCTCCTTATCGAGAGGGGTCGGGCGTACCTAAGTTTC
>CAZQUW010000192.1:4109-12305 GCA_964596215.1 uncultured Planctomicrobium sp.
AAAACTGGTTCGCCCGCTCCCGGCTGTTTTGATTGGCTGGCTCGTACCGCCGGCCTATTGATAGCCATGCTTCCGTGAATGCGCTTGAATGTGTGCCGCCTTGCTGAGAATGCGGCGAATGATTGTGCGATCTCTATATTGTAGCGGTCGCCCCAGATAAGTCTTCAAGAATCGCAGACGGTCGGCGGCAGTAAACCACTTGGTAGAATAGTGCAGCTGGGCCAGATCCTTCACGATCCAGATCGTGCCCAGATGCCGGCACCGGCGGACTCGGCCGAGGTCCAGGATGTGAATGCCGCGCGATGCATCGTGTGGCAACAGAATATGGCCCGCATACAGGTCCTGGTGGTGCATCCCCGCCTGATGCATCTTACGGGTCACTTCGGCGACGTCTCGAATCACCTGCCGCACGGCTGCCACTTGCTCCGGAGTCGTTGGCCGCGGCGTGCGCTGCATCCACTCTGACAGCTTTTCACAGCCGTCGATGGCGACGGTGACCAGCAGCGATTCTCGGCCTTTTTGCCCCCACGCCACCGGCGTCATCGTGGGGATGCCAATCCGCTGAAACTCGCGAATTGCCTCCCATTCAGGCCGCGCTCCGATCCGCGGCCAACGCAGGCGAATCAATGGCTTGAGATACTCCTTGAGCTTCGCGGGAGCATGGCGTTTCAAGTAGCAGACAACGCGCCCGCTGGGTCCCTGGAGTTCAATCCGGGTGGTCGGGCGTTCGGCGATCAGATGCTTTGCCACCTCACCACCGGAGTAATGCATCAACGCTTCGAAGGTGGTCAGCCCGTTCTGCCGCAAGGTATCCGCAAACGCCGCGTTGACCTGCAGGCGACCTGCATCCCATTCAGTGATTGTAAGGGGAGACGGCATGGAACAAAGTCATTCGAAGGTGCGAGGGACAGGTCTCCAGGCCGGTCCGCGATCTGTCGGCTCGTGATTGATATCTCTCACATGAGCTGCCTTCATGCACCGCGTGTAAATCAACGATACCAAGCCAACTTGAATTGCAGGATACGCAGAAACTGGAAATCGAAAACGCGAGACTGACGGGCCTGGAGACCCGTCCCACGGTGTTGTTCAGGCTGCTTTCTCCTGCACCACTGCTTCAAACACGGCCAATGTGTTTCGAGCATTCTGTTCGACCGTCATTCCTTGCGCCGTCTTCCAGCAATGCTCGGCCATGATCTGCCGCTCGCTGCTGGAACGGGCGAGGTGATAGTCGATGCACTCGGCCATGTCATGCACAGCATCGGGCTGGGCCACAATGTATCCATTTTCGCCAACCCGAATGATATCAGCCCCACCCGCGGTGGCTGACGTCAGCACGGGAGTACCACAGCCCATAGCTTCCAGGTTCACGTTGGGGAACGGCTCATAGATCGTCGGCAGCACGAACAGATCGCCGGCCCCATAATAACGCGCCATCGCACTTTGCCGCCCCGCAAAGATGACTCGATCCTTCAGCCCCAGCTGCACCGCCAGCTTGCTATAAGTGCGGGTGTCGCCATTCCCCAGTACCAGAAGCTTTACGCCCGGGGTTTTGCAAAGTGTTAATGTTTTCAGTAACGGTCCCAGCCCTTTGCGGCGAAAGTCCATGGAGGCAAACACCAGCAGCGGTTCACCCGGCTGAACACCGAGTTCTTCCCGCACGGCCGCCGCTTCCTGACGGGCCTGCGGTTGAAACTGCACCGTGTCGACGCCGTTACAGACCCGCACAATCTTCTCTTCGGGCACGCCGTAGTATTCGACCAGCAATCGCGTATCCAGCTTCGACTGCGTGATGTACCGTCGGACTGTGTTCGACTGATAGACCGAACGTTCAATATCTAGAATCGTGCGATGCCGTGGATTCCAGTCCTGCAGCCTGCGCACCAGACGGTTGCGATAGAAGACGTTCAACCAATGGGCCTGCAGGGGGTCGGTGACGCGAAAGGTGTCGACCGCAGGGGTTCTCGACAAGCCGTGCACGATGTCGAAACGATTCTGTTTGACGACCTTGTCCACGTTGTCCGCGAACGAGCGATTCTTCGTCCACGATGCGAAATGATTGACTTTCACCGGCAGAAATTCGATGGTGTCCCGCAAGTCCGGATCAATCTCTTCGCCGATGATTGTCACGCGATGGCCGAGCCGCTGCAGCTGCCGGGAGAGATTCACGCAATAGCGTTCAGCTCCGGCCTTTTTCAACGAGTAGCAGCGACGAACCAGGGCGATGTGCATAAAACAGTGACTTAATCTAGAAAGACGCGTATCCGAAATGAGTCAAACAGTTGCGTTACGATTAGTGAACTTTTACCCGGGGCTGATAGCACCCGCCTCGCCTGGCTGTCTTCAGGATTTCATGTCGCCTTCAGGCCGCTCTCGACAGGGGCAGCAAGTCGGCGGTGTTTAAATGGTATTGCACAGATCGAAAGACGGTATCAACACTTAAGTCACGCATGCAGCGATGATGCTGCAACGGACAGATTCGTTCCTGGCAGGGACCGCAATCTACAGGCAGCTGCAGATGAGTCGCCAGCGGGTTGTCGGTTTCGCTCCAGGCCTGATGGGTGGGACCGAACAAGGTGACCACGGGGACGTCGAAGGGCTGAGCAAAGTGCCGGGGCCCGGAGTCGGTCGTCACCAGCAGATCCGCGCGTCGGACAACTGCCTTGGTCAGTCCCAGGCTGAGATCTTCCTCGGCGAGGCTGACCACGGCCGGATGATCGGCTTCTTCCGCAATGCGCCGGGCGAGGTCCCGTTCGGCAGGACCGCAATTGATCAGCACGCGGCGTTCCAGCTTCCACGCAATGCGGCGGGCGAGATCGGCAAAGTGTTCGACGGGCCAATGCTTCGCGGCTCCAAACGCGCCCCCCGAGTTCAAGCAGACATAGCTGTGCCCGCTGCCATAGCGTTGAGCCACAATGGGCTGCTTCCACCAGAACCGGTCCAGTCGTAACTCGTCGTGCGGGGTCGTCGCCAGCTCCATACTTGTCGAAGTCACATCACAACCCAGCTGGCCGGCCAGTCGCAGGTATTCATGAAGGACCGGATGAGGCGTCTTTCGAGATTTGGGCTGCAAAGCATCTGTCAGCATCCAGCCGCGTCCGTTACGGTCAAATCCGACCCGACGCTCGGCCCCCGAGATCCAGGCCAGCCAGCCGCTACGCCACGAATTCGGGAACAATACCGCGATGTCAAAGTGTTCGTTACGCAGTTGCTGGGCAAACTGCAGCCCGCGACGTGCGGGATCGGCCCCGTGCGGGTCGTGAAACACTTTGCGATCAACCAGGGACAGTCCCGAGAGCACATCAGCCACACCGGGCCGCATGATGGCCGTGATGTCCGCATCGGCAAAGTGATCCCGAATGGCCCGCATTGCGGGCGTCGCCATGACCAGATCACCGACCCAGTTGGGGAGGAACATGGCAATTTTCATAGGGGTGCTATCCGTTCTCGGTGGTCTATAGGCAATTGGTGGGCGAGGATCGTGTCATGAGCAAACAGGTCGGTGAGATGTCGCACCATGATTCTTCCGGGTGCCTGGTCACAGTTTGAATCTGGGTCTGGGTGCCACTGGCTCTTCCAGTGTGAGTCTAGCTTCGCCGTACTGCAGAGCACTGGCAGAGCCAGTGGCACCCATTTCTCGTCTTTCAACGTTCGTCTTTAACAACAGATTAGCCAGCTTTACGATCCGTCCCCATCAGCGGTTTAATTGATTGGTTCTCGCCGTCGGTGGTGACGAGCGACAGGTGCGGCCGCGGCACGGGAGCTTCGCCCCGCAGGCCTTGTACGATGCGCGTGGTCGAAATGCCTTCCACCAGCGTCAGGGGCTTCACCACTCCGCCGTACGACTCGACGACGTCACGGCCGACGATCTCGTGCGTGGCATAAGTGCCACCTTTCACCAGCACGTCGGGACGCAATTGTTCCAGCAAGGAATTCGGCGTGGCCTCATCGAAGACGACGACATAGTCGACGGCTTCCAACGCGGCCAGCATGGCTGCCCGGTCGGTTTCCGCGAAGATCGGTCGGTCGGGGCCTTTATTCAAACGGCGTACGCTGGAATCACTGTTGATCGCCACAATCAGGCAATCGCCTTCGCGAGCCGCCTGTTGCAGATAGGTCACGTGGCCAATGTGCAACAAGTCGAAGCAACCGTTGGTGAAGACGACCTTGTGCCCCACTTTTCGGCGGGCTGCCACTTGCCGGGCCAGATCGTCGCGGTGGCAGACCTTGCCTTCAATCTGTCGCGAGTTCGTCAGGAGATCATGCAGAATCTCTTCACGGCTGATCGTGACCACGCCAATCTGTTCGACTTCCAGCCCGCCCGCGACGTTGGCAATACGCCCCACGTCCATCGGGTCGCAGCCGGCAGCCAGGCCCACGCCAATCATCGCCAGCACCATGTCGCCCGCGCCGGTGATGTCGTAGACCTCGCGCTTGCGAGTCGGCAGCATTTCCGCCTGCCCGTCGGCCCGGACGAAAGCAATGCCGTCACTGTCGAGCGTCACGTAGGCATATTCCAGTTCGAGCATTTCGCAGAGCTTGGCGCCCGCAGCAAATGCCTGTTCGGTGGTCTTGATCTCGATTCCGGTCGCCCGCCGGGTCTCCAAGCGATTCGGGGTGACGGCCGTTGCGCCGCGGTAGTTGCTGTAATCTTCGCCCGGATAGGGATCAACCAGCACGGGGACTCCGGCCGCACGGCCCGCCTGAATGACCGCCTGCAGCACCCGGGGCGTGCAGACCCCTTTGGCATAGTCGGAAATCAGGACGGCATCAAACTCGGGAATCCGGGGCAGGATCAGCTCGAGGAATTGTGTTTCGAGAGTCGCATCCAGGGGGGTCCGGACTTCGCGATCCACACGCAGCATCTGGTGCGGATGGCGTTGTTGTGCGCGCCCGATGAAGCGTTCCTTGACCGTCGTGGGCCGGCTGGGATCGGTGATGACCAGTTCGTGGGAAACGCCTACGCGGGCCAGTTCCTGGCGGACGCAATTGCCGTCCGAATCGTGTCCGACCACCCCGGCAAGAGTCGCCCGGGCTTCCAGCCCGACGAGCATATTCGCGACGTTGGAGGCACCGCCCAGCCGGATTTCCTGCTTGTCCTGACGCAGCAGAATGACCGGCGCTTCCTGGCTGACGCGCTCGGCATCGCCCCAGATATAACGGTCCAGAATGAGGTCCCCCAGCACCAGAACCTGGGGGTTTTCCAGCCGTTGTACGAGATCGATCAGTTGATACGACATGGCACCGTCATCCGTGACGTAAGTTCTTGGTGTGGTTCCGTGAGAACCCCTCGCGCAGTCCTTGCGCCTCATTACACGCGGGGATCATCTCGGAGAGGCAGCGGCGCGTCAATCCCGAACTCCTTAGCGCAAGCGCAAGTTCATAGCCCGGCTCTTTCGAATCGGGCTGGTTGATAACGTGAATTTGCCCGGCTCGAGAGTGCCAGGCGACAGCGGGGTCGCTAGTTCAATTCCGGATCACTGGGAATCGAGGGGAGGAAATCGCCCTGCTGCGAAATCAGATGGCACAGCAAATCCCAGATCGCATAGGGATCCTTGTGGAAAATCATGTCGGTCGTCGCCGGAAAAGTCAGCCAGTCGCCGCGGCTGATTTCCCCTTCCAGTTGTTCCGCCCCCCAGCCGGCACAACCGGCGAAAATGCGGAACTTCAGCTCGGCATGCCCTTCCGAGGCGGACAAAACAATGTCCTCGAACACGTGGGCACTGTTGCCGACGTACAATCCCGGGACGACCGGCGATTCGTTGCCGTCGAAGTCTTCGGAATTGTGCAGGATAAACAGGGCCGCCTTTTCGACCGGGCCGCCGGTAAACACCACATCGCCGGTGTCGGGCAATTCGAAGTGTCCCTTCAGAGCCCGCGACACCGTCACCTGCGAGGGGCGATTGACAATCAACCCCATCGCGCCGTCCTTGTTATGCTCCACCATCAGCACGACGGTTCGATAAAAATTCGAATCCCGCATGTGCTTCGCGGCAATCAGAAAATTTCCGGTCAATGATTTCGGCATATTCAAGTGAACTGGTCAGAAGGTGAAAGGCACCTGAGATTCAGAGAGCCAGTTTGGAATTATAGGCGTTCCCAAGGTCGAGGGGGAGACCGGACTGACACAGGATCTGCCACTGGTTGGGTCTCCAGGCCCGTCCGAGCCTGTAGCAATCGATGCTGCAGAGTGAAATGTCCCGCAATCTTCGCGCTGCGCTCGGCTGAGTTTGCATGGGACTCACTGAGTTTCTTGTTCCATTCACAGGCCAGCACACCGTGCGCTACGCGAAGTTCGCGTGAGCTAAACCATTTTCTAGTCGAATGTTACGGGACTGGGGCGGACCAGGAGACCCGTCCCAGGTGGAATCACGGAGTATTCCAGCGGCGCAGGACGATCTGGCTCGCCAGATTGACCAGGACAAATACAGTCAGCCCCAGCAACGTACACGTCAGCACGGCCGCGAACAGGACGTCTGTCTTCAGCTGCCCCGAGGAGAGCATGATGTAATACCCCAGTCCGTGTGACTCGCTGCCGAAGCCCACGAAGAATTCTCCGACGATGGCCCCGATCACCGACAGCCCGCTCGAGGTTTTCGCGCCGGCAACGAGGAAGGGTACGCAATTGGGAACGCGCAGTTTCCACAGCGTCTGCCACCGTGACGCGTTATAAATTTCAAACAGCTCCAGGAACCGCCGGTCGACTGCCAGCATGCCGGTCGTCGTATTGGTGATGATCGGAAACAGGCCGATCATGAACGAGACGATCACCACGCTGCGAAACCCGAACCCAAACCAGTTGATAATCAGCGGCGCGATGGCCACGATCGGTACCGTCTGCAGAAAAATGGCGTAGGGGTAACAGCTCCGGCGAATCAGCGACGATTGGGAAAAGGCCAGCGAAATCACAAACCCGGCCGCCAGGCTGCTCAGGAAGCCCAGGCTCGCTGCCGTGCCGGTAATCATCAACGCGGCCGACAGCTCCTGCCATTTTTCCTGGGCGGCTTGCACCACCATCCACGGCGTGGGGAACAGATAAGTGGGGACCTGGAACAGGCTCGTCGCCAGCTGCCAGACCAGCAGCACCACGAGAGACAGCCCCAGGGGTGGCCCCAGCCATTGGGTCCCTGTCCACAGCATCGACCTCATGAGGAGATCCTCCGCAGGAGCGCACTGACTTCGGCCGCCAGTCTGGCAAATTCGGGCGTGCCGCGCAGTTCGGGACTGCGGGGAAACTCGAACGGAATCGGGACGTCGGCAATCAGCCGGCCCGGCCGCGGGCTCATCACCAGCACGCGCTGGCTGAGAAACACAGCCTCATACACATTGTGCGTGATAAACACCCCCGACCAGCGTTGACTGCGCCAGAGATCCAGCAGATCTTCATTGAGACGCTGGCGGGTGATCTCATCCAGCGCCCCGAACGGTTCATCCAGCAGCAGTAATTCCGGGTGCGTGACCAGGGCCCGGACCAGGGCGACCCGCATCCGCATACCGCCGGACAGCTGGCTCGGCAGCGCGTTGGCAAAATCCTGCAGCCCGACCAGTTCCAGGGCCTCGCGGATCCGCCCCGCGTGCTCGGAGCGTGGCACCCGTAACAACTCCAGCGGCAGGCGGATGTTGTCCTGGATGGTACGCCACGGCAGCAGGGTGGCATCTTGAAAGACAAACCCGGTCTGCAATCCCTGGCGCCGGGCTTCCAGTGGCGACTGCCCCGCCACCTGCAACGTGCCGGCGGTGTGGGTGATCAATCCCGAGATCAATCTCAGCAGGGTCGATTTACCACAGCCGGACGGCCCCACCACCGAGACCAGTTCCCCGCGCTGCAATTGAAAGGTGGTGCCAGCCAGTGCCTGCACCGGTCCGGGAAACGTGAGCCCCACGTTGTCGCAAGCCACCAGAGGTTCAGGCGCAGGGTCGGCCACTTGAGGTTTTACCATTTTGCAGGAGTTGCTGGGACTGCGTCCACTTTTGACATTGAAGTCGGGTGCCACTCAATTTGCCAGTGGCATGCGTCTGATTGCTGACAAAAAGCACTGGAAGAGCCGCAATTTGCGTCTTCAAGTTGACCCTTAGAACCAAATCACCCGCAGAATTCTCGCGCCCTCTTTGCTCCGTGACCACTTTAACCTCCCGACCGCACGGGAAGAGTACTCAACTCACGGACAAACAAATCTCGCGACTTCTTTGACTTCTTTG
>CAZQUW010000193.1:0-12265 GCA_964596215.1 uncultured Planctomicrobium sp.
TTCGACATACCAGCGTTGACGGTACAGGTCTGCCACCTCTTCCACCGGAACCTCGCTCGGATCCAGCAGCGACGTGACCACGACCAGTGATTCTGTCCGGAAGCCGGGAATGGCGACGGGCACTTGGACTTCGCGGATCTCCAACTGGTCCGGCAGGCTGTCGTACGTCTGCTGATCGAGCCAGTCAGGCCTCAGGGGCCTGGCCCAGGTGACGATATGGTCGCCCTTGCTCATGCGGCGGCCGCGGCGGAAATCGGCCGTCCGCAGTTGATGCAGGCGTACGACAAAGTCCAGCCCCAACTGTTGCATCAGGGCCAGCATGAACCAGCCGCAGTGGTAACGATCTGCCAGGATGACGTCACCCGGCTGCAGGTGGTGGAACAGCGTTCGCAACAGTGCCGTCTCTCCCGTCTCTTTGCCCGCATACGGCCCCACGGCCAGGCTCCTGATCATTCCCGTGGTCAACGAGACCACCGCCAGAGCTCGCAGGAGGGGAAAGCCAAGGCCTTCCGCCTGACTCGACGGCTGAGGGTATTCTGCCTGATTCTCCGGGGTATCAGGCATGGATTGCGTGGTGCCATCCACCATGTGCACCGTGCGTCCCAACCACCGCCAGTCCTCAGGGGCGACGGCTTCCGCCCGTTGGGCGACACCTTCAGTCAACCGCTGCACGATGCCTTCCGTCACCTGCTTTCGAGCTCGGCAGTAAGCTCCCGTGTTGGTAGAAGAAACCTCTCGTCCGATCACAGCATAATACATCGCGACGCGAATCACGGCGGCAGTGCACGAGCGCTGTTCTGCGGTAAACAGGGCCTGTGACAGCATGGCCCATAACGTCACAGCCGGCGTGTAGACGGGTTCGTTGCCGCAGCCTCCCTCGCGGGCGAACGAGACGCCTTCCTGTTCGAAGGCCTGTTCGATGTGCTGGGCGGTCAACACGTCACTGAACGGCAGACTCTGGGACTGCAGCAGCGAATCCCGCACCAGTTGAAATGCACTAGACGCCATGGGGCAAGATGTGCGAAAAGACATGAGACCTTCCCTGGTCAGCTTTGCACACCACTCCAAGGAAGGCCTCACCAAGGGCGAAAGATAGACCAAGACGGCTTCACCAACAACCCCAATCTTGCCCTTTGCCCTCGAAATCTTACTTCCCGACACTCACAATGACCATGCCCCTCGCGGGCGCGTCCTACCGCTGCGCGCTCAGCAATAGTCACTACAACAACGGCAGTGCCATTCGTGTCAGGAACCAAATAACAAGATTTGGTTCCTGACACCTTTTCCGCTCCATTCGCTACAATCCTCCGGCTTCTGCTGGCGCACCCTGACTTCTTTTCATTTCCGGGTACAAAGTCACTCACGAACGTCGGTTGCAAGCCGGTTCGTCTCGTCCAAGTAGTCCATCACTATCTTGGCCCCTTGTTCCAGATCTGATGTCATTCTGGATGCTGGAGTAGATAGCAGAACGCCTAGACAGCGAAAACGTACCTCGTCAATCGACAAGCCATCAAACACGTCCGAAGCTAAAGGGTAACCAGACATAACCGATTCTGGAAACATTTCATCCCGAATCATTTCTGACGTACGGAGGATGCCTTCGGCATCATTGGACATTTCATGCTCTATGCGAGTGGCTTCTAGCCAACGGCATAATCCTTCAACTGACTGCTCATCTGCAGCCTGGATTTTAGCAATATTGACGAGAATTGTGCTCAGCAAATCAACCGACGAAGCTAATGATCTCATTTCACCTACTGACGAAAGTGCACAAGCTCCTCAACCACATCCTGTATCTCGTGTCCGAAGCATATGCCATCCGCGCTTACGTCCTACCGGTCTGCGCCGATCGAGAGTCACTACAACAACGGCAGTGCCATTCAGTTCTGCCCCCCCTTTTTTACCCTTTCGTTATTCTTTTCCCTTTGTGATTTTCTTACATCAACTCGATCGGTGTCACCTTACCACTCCGGATGTTCACATCCAGCTTTATTGAGGGCGGATCACTTGTCGGACTTCGATCATGGAGACCATCATATGCCAATTCAACCTCCCATTGTTCATCGCTTTCAATGTTAGACTGAACAACATTGATACAGCTCCCGTGTCGGTAGCCATTCTTCGACATAAATTCGACGGCCGTGGCTACCGCGTCATTGGACTTACTGCTCATTGAATTGCTCCGCATCATTGCTATTTCTTTAAGTACTTTGAAGGGTAGCTCTCAGACCAGCTTCGCTCTGCGTCATTGAGCCACTTCCAAACGCGATTATTTTTTAATCGATCCAGAACCATTTGTTCGCGTTGAAATTGAGTGAAGCGTTTATAATAGTCATCTCCATATTTTTTCCAGTCAAGGAAGTGCGATAGTTCGTGGCGCACATTCAGGATGGTCGGGTTGTTTGGCAACTGCATGACTCTTCGCGGGGTGGCACAGGTTCTCCGAACCTGTGTGAGCGCAGCGAATTAGAGACCACTGTCTCCGGATGGGCCACTACGTCGGGGATACTCGACTGCAGGGCGGTCATCGTCGGGGGCAGATCGTTCGGTGCTTGCACCGCACCAATTCTCCGGATAGCGAGGCGTTTTCAAGAATCGGCCTCTAATTCGCTACGCTCACACAGGTGAAAAACCTGTGCCACCCCGCGGTCGAACGCCTCCGTGAAAGCAAGTCCCAGCAGGACATATCCGAGGCCGACGAGGCATGATCTCATCTCCCCAACATGAAGTCCCACTCTGCAAACAAAGAGCTGCGTCCCCTTTTCGTCTCCCCCCTGATTGAGTTCTCGTCAGAGCAGAAGCTGGCTGGGTCAACGCAGTATTGGCCGCGTGCTTTGAAAGCTCTGCAAGCCCCATAGCTGACTCTGTGCGTCAGGTCAGCACGAATTACCAGGGCATTTCCACGATCGCCCATTGGCCGAAGTTTTCCTCGACTTCGACGCGCAGCGCAGTCAGCGGATGCGTGTGTTGTGGCTTGATGGCGTCTCGCAGACGATGGGCGATCCATTCCGCGATTCGTTCCGCTGTGGTATTGGCCACAGGCAACAGCACGCAATCCTCACGGGGGAAGATCCAGCGTCGTTCCTCAAAGCGGACCTCTACTTCGCGATCATTGCTGGTGACATGAATCGCGGGATGGTGCGTCGGGAGCAACATATGATGGTCGAGTTCCAGCACGATTTTCTGTAATGCATCTCGCAATGCAATAAAATCGAACACATACTGGTTTTCGTCCAGCGGCCCGGAAACTTCGACCGCCGTCCGCCAGTTGTGTCCGTGCAGCCGCTCGCAAATGTTGCCATTGAACGTAATGAAATGGGCCGCGCTGAAGACAAGGTGGTCTTTCGTCACGCGAACTCGGAACTGAGGTGGCACCGCGGAGCATTCTGACATCGGATGATTTTCCTGAGAGCTAGGTCATAGGAGCAGACTCACTTATTGGCAAAACAGGGTGAGAATTCAAGGGGCGTGGACTCTCAATAGTTGTGATTCGGTGCGAGAACGTGATCCAAAATGCAGAGGCTTCCGTTTCCGTCGACGAGTGTCGGTGTCAAACTGATCTGAAACCCGTCTCGATTTCCTCTCTCGAACAGGGTCCATCCGATGAAGTTCGTGCTGTTAACCATAGCCTTGCTGGGAGATCCGTCAATCAGGCAGTCTCCGTTGCCGGCCGCAACGGCCCAGGAAATTGCGTCGTCTGTGCAAACGGGGTCGATTCTGGCTTCGCAGGGTGACTGCCTGGCAGTGCGAGCCTATTCACTGAGTCATTACACCCATGTGGCCGCAGTTGTTGTTCAGGATGGTCAGCCCGTCGTTTATGATACGGTGCCTGGATCGGGCGTACGGCGTTTGCCGCTGGCGGATTATTTGATCTCGCAGCGGCCTACTGATATTCAACTGTTGCATCCGACCAAACCTTTTTCTGAAACTCAGTCAGTTGCCTTCGAGCAGCATTTGCGGGCGCAACTTGGTCGGCCGTATGACGTCAAGCACTTTGCGACGGGACGTCGCTGCCAGGGGCTGCATTGTTCGGAATATCTCACGGACGCGCTGATCGCCAGCCAGCACCTCTCCTCAGACAATCCAACGCGAGTCTCTCCGGTCGCCCTGGTGACCAGTCTGACGGAGCACAATATTTATCAGTCGGGCACAGTCTACAACCTGCCCCAACCTCCGGAACCTTCAGCTCCCGTCAGCGAGACCTGGTATGGGCGCGCCTGGCAGGGGACGAAGGACTGCACCTACGACTGCTGGACGCAATCCCGGCGCTGGTTCTGCTGTAAGTAAGTGATCATTACCGCTAAGCACGGGCGAGTGCATCGCTGCTGAACGTGATACAAATGCACTCGCATGGAGCGAGTGTCGCGATCACTTCGATTCACTCGGCAGATCAATTATCATGCGTGAATCTGGTACGGTCCTGCACTTCCCGGTTTGTTCGAGACATCCCTCATGTTTGATTTGCCCGCCATCCAACAGGCATTAAAAGATTTTCAACTCGATGGCTGGCTGCTGTACGATTTTCGCGGCAGTAACATTCTGGCCCGCCGCATCCTGGACCTGGGTGAGCAACCCATCGGCTCGCGGCGATTTTTCTACTGTATTCCCGCTGACGGAATACCTCGTAAGCTGGTGCATCGGATTGAGCAGGGGGCACTGGATCATCTGCCGGGCGACAAAACCGTGTACCTTACCTGGCAGGAATTGGAAGCCGGTGTGCAGAAATTGGTCAACGGCCAATTGCGTGTCGCGATGGAATACTCACCGCGTAACGCCAATCCCTATATTTCCAAGGTAGATGCCGGAACGGTGGAGCTGGTTCGGTCTTGTGGAGTCGAGCCTGTTCCCTCTGGCGATTTGATTCAACTGTTTGAAGCGACCTGGGATGATGCCCAGTGGGCCAGCCATCTGGAAGCCGCGGTCCATACGGACTCGGCATATTCTCGCGCCTGGAAATTCATTGCCGACCGCGTCCGCTCGGGAACCACTGTCACCGAACGTGACGTGCAGGACGAGATCATGCGTCATTTTGCCGAGCATGGCATGACCACCTATCATCCTCCCATCGTGGGCGTGGGACCGCATAGTGGAGACCCGCATTACGAAACGGGTGACACGCCACTGCAGGCGGGAGATTTTGTGCTGGTCGACTTGTGGGCGAAACTTGATCAGCCGCGAGCTGTTTACAGCGATCTCACACGCGTCGGCTTTATTGGGGAGACTGTGCCGGACAAGTATGAGGCAATTTTCCAGATCGTGGCCCAGGCTCGTGATGCCGCCATCGAGTGCGTTCGAAATGCGTTTGCCACCGGCAATGATCTGCAGGGCTGGCAAGTCGATCAGGCTGCTCGGGATGTCATCACGGCTGCCGGTTATGGCCCAGCCTTCGTCCATCGCACCGGACACAGCATCGGCCAGGAAACTCACGGTAACGGTGCCAACATGGATAATCTCGAGACGCACGAAGAGCGCCGCATTCTTCCACGAACCTGCTTTTCGGTCGAACCCGGGATCTACTTGCCCGAATTCGGGGTGCGGTCTGAGATTAATGTCTTCGTCGATGCCGATAAGAAAGTGCACGTCACGGGTGGAGAATTGCAGCGCCAGGTCGTGCCGATTCTGGCCTAGTACCCTGCGGAAGGGCCGGAGCTTTGATGGCCGCCGGAGTAACTCAAATTTCCTAATAGATCGAGCTGCAGCGTGCCACGTCACCCACATCAGCGAATTGCGATTATCGGGGCCAGCGGGCAGCTGGGATCGGCATTCCGGCAACTGCTGGGTGAACGTGCAATTCCCATCCGGCACAGTCAGATCGAGATCACAGATCCCCTCAGCATTCGGGCGGCATTAATTGCAGCGAACCCCGACTTCGTGATCAACGCGGCGGCTTATAACTGGGTCGACAAGGCTGAAGACGAACCTCAGATTGCTTATGGGGTGAACGCGCTCGGCCCGAGAAATCTGGCACTTGTGTGTGCCGAACGCTCCCTCCCATTATTGCATGTCAGCTCGGACTATGTTTTTGGTTTGGATGCCAGTACGACTCCCTTGCGTGAAACAGACGTTCCTGGACCAGTCAGCGCTTACGGGTTGTCAAAACTGGCAGGCGAGTACTTTGTCCGGAGCTTGTGTCCCCAGCATTTTGTCATCCGCACTTGTGGTTTGTATGGTCATGCTGAGGCAATCGGGAAAGGTAACTTCGTCAAGACAATGTTGCGACTCGGCCGTGAGCGAGGACATGTCCGGATCGTCAATGATCAACATTGTACTCCGACCTCTACGGTCGATCTCGCGGCCGCGCTGGTGAAATTGATCGAGACGCAAGCCTTCGGCCTGTACCATCAGACCAATCGCGGGTCCACCACCTGGTACGACTTTGCGCGGGAGATTTTTCGGGCTGCCGGGTTGGCAGTGACGACTGAACCCATCACGACTCGCGAGTTTGCTGCCAAGGCTCCGCGCCCCGCTTATTCGGTGTTGAACTGCGAGAAGGCCGCGGGCATTTTGAATGTAGAAATGCCGACCTGGCAGGATGCACTCGGGAAGTACTTGCAGACTTTACCAGGGTAGATGCTGGCCGTTACGCCCCCTTACTCAGCACTTTCGCGCTCACACAGCGGTTCGAAAGTCAGGCCGGTCTGGCCAACGTATCTCGCCCGCGGGCGGATCAGGCGATTGTGCTGGGATTGTTCGATGATGTGCGCACACCAGCCGGCGACGCGGCTCGCCACAAACAATGGTGTAAACAGATCGACGTCCAGTCCCATGTAGTGATAGAGCCTTGCACTGGGCCAGTCGAGATTCGGATACAGCCCCTTCGCATCGCGGGCCAGTCGTTCGATCGTCTCGGCCGTCCGTTCCAGTTCCAGTTGCCCGCATTCTTCGGCGAGCCGCATGCAATAGTCTTTCAACACATAGGCGCGTGGATCACCTTCCTTATAAACCCTGTGGCCAAATCCCATCAGGCGTTTCTTGTTGGCGACCATGCCCCGAAACCAGGCTTCGGCATTGCTGGGTGAGCCGATCTCCTGCAGTTGGCGCAGGACCTGTTCGTTCGCACCACCATGCAATGGGCCTTTCAGCGCTCCAATGGCTGCCACGACGGCAGAATGCAGATCGGAAAGGGTGGACGTTACGACCCGGGCCGTGAATGTGGAGGCATTAAACTCGTGCTCGGCATACAGGATCAATGAGACATCCATGGCGCGTTCTTGAGTCGGCGATGGATCGTCACCCGTGATCAGATACAACAGATTGCCTGCGACACTGAGATCGGGCTGTGGCTGGAGGACCCGCAGTCCCATGCGCTGCCGGTAGCGGGCTGCGATCAGAATGGGAATCTGGCCGAGGAGTCGCTCGGCCTTCGTTACGTTGGACGTCCCGGAGGGATCTTCGTCCCAGTGGGCCAGCGCGCTGACCGTCGTTCGCAGCACGTCCATTTCATCCACGTGCAGTGGAATGCTGGCCATGAAATTGATGACTTCTTCCGGTACCGTGCTGGCTTCAATCAGGACCGCTTCAAAATCTGCCAGTTCCTCTTCGGAGGGAAGTCGGCCACGCAGTAGCAGATGGGCGACTTCTTCGAACGTGGCATCCTCCGCCAAATCACGAACGGCATACCCATAATACTGCAGGCCGCCCTCAATGGTTGAGATTGCGGTCTCGCCTGCGAGGACGCCCTCCAGACCGGGGTGATAGTGCTGTTTCTCCTGGCTCATGCAACCGTCCGTGACTAAGAGAAGATAATATTATGGTTCAGTCTCCTGACCTCACCACAACGGCCAGACCGAAGGTCATCATGACCAGTCGGCGATCGGTCGTCGTCGGACCGCAACGAATGCCGTCCCCGTCCGCGAGGACCGATCTGGGCTCCATGCTAATAATGTGGAGGCCGTTCAGCCAGCGGGTCGCGGGGTGGTTCGGGGTCTGCAAGATTGTCCAAACGAGTTTCGAAACGGGCGAATGCCGCACGCCACGCCAGCAATTCACGCTGTTGACCAAGCACGACCTCATTGAGTGCATCAAAATCCTGCTGCAAATGCATACAACGGATTTCGAGTTCCGTAACCCGCTGGGCAAGTACTTCCGCTTCATTCACGTGCAGTGGTCCTTATGTGTTGATGGTTGGATGGGATTTTGTTTGTGCCTGCTGAGTATATCTCAAAGTGCGACGCATCACGTATTGTGGCAATTGGCCCTACACGCGGACGTACCTGGGCAGCTGGCTTTGCTTCTAATGAGTTCCGCTAGCCGGTCCTTGCGGCGGCAGCCGCCAGCGGCAGTCTGATTCGCACTGTCGTTCCGACCTGGAGTTCGCTATCGATTGATAGCGTGCCTCCATGGGCTTCGACGATGGCTTTGGAGATGGACAGCCCCAGCCCTGTGCCCCCGGTTTTCTCATTACGCGATTTGTCAGCCCGGTAAAATCTGCGGCCCAGAAACGGCAAGTCTTCGGCTGGAATGCCGATTCCCGTATCAGAAATGGTGACGACGACTTGTCCCGCGCGTTCCTCGGCTTGCACGTGCACCCGCCCACCCGGCGGGGTGAACTTGATCGCGTTGTCAAGTAGATTGAACAGCAGCTGGCCCAGTTGAATGTCGTCCCCTGTGACCAGCCATTCCTGCAGCGGACCGAGTTCTAATGTCACCCCTTTGTTGATTGCGAGCACGCGCAGTTGATCCACAATATCCGCAATCAAGGCGTCAAACGGCACCTCGTCGTGTCGCCGCGTTAACAGGCCACAATCGTGTCGCGCTAATTGCAGTAATTGATCTGTCAGTCGGGTCAACCGGCGGGATTCGCCCCACGTCACTTCCAGCACTCGCCGATATTCTTCAGCGGTACGGGGCGTTCTGAGGGCGATTTCGACTTCCGTCTGTAATACGGCCAGTGGCGTTCTCAATTCATGAGCGGCGTCGGCGGTAAATCGGCGTAACTCTTCGACGGCTTGCTCCAGTCGATCCATCATCGAATTCAGGGTGGCAGCCAGATTCCCCAACTCATCATCCGGGTTCTCAATCTCGATGCGTGTTGCCAGTCGTGATCCCGTAATCAAGGCCGCTGTGGCCGCCATACGATGGACCGGTTCCATAGCATGCCGCGCTAGCAAACTGCCCCCCGCCACCGCCGCGATAATCGCCAGGGGGGCTGCCGCCAGCAACGTCATTAAGAGAGCCCACAGCTCCTGGTCATTTTCCAGCAGCGGGATCGTGGCTTGAGTCACAACTTTCAGCCGCGGTCCCACCGCAATGCGACTGGCGATCCGCATCGGACCCAGCCCGGGTAAGCGACGCGTCTCGCGGTAACTTCCCGTGGTGGAGATCGGCAGTCCACGGTACGGGATCAGATCGTCGCGCCGGTCCAGACCAGAACTCCGAAACAGCAGTGTGCCATCCAATCGAGACACCTGGAAGTTGAAGCTCAAGTGATGATAGAACCTGGCTCGCAACTGTTCCAGCAGCATCTCTTCGGTCTGCGCCAGCCCGACTTCGACCTGTAATTCCTGCAATTCTTCATCGAGTTCAAAGTCGGTCCGTACGAGCAGATGGCGAGCCATCATTGCATAGACGCAGATGCCAAATCCCAGGACGATTACAGTCAGCACAGCGCCGTACCACAATGTCAGCCGCCAGCGGACTTTCAGCCGTTTCATGAACGGACCCCCAGCAGGTAGCCTTCCCCGCGAATCGTATGGAGCAGGGGGGGCCATCCCGGGCGTTCAATCTTGCGTCGCAAATGATTGACTTGAACTTCAATGACGTTTGTCCAGGTAGCTGTCGCTTCCTCCCAGACTTCGCGTGCAATCATTTCACGCGAGACAACGAGACCGGCGTGTCGGACCAGGCACGCCAGCAGTTCGAACTGCCTCTGGGTGAGATCAATCGACACCCCGTTACGCGTGACATCACGGGTCAGCAGGTTCAGCTCCAGATCGGCCACGCGCAACACCGATTCGGGGGCCGGTCGAGAGCGTCGCATGACGGCCCGCAAACGGGCCAGCAGCTCTTCGAACGAGAACGGTTTGATCAGGTAGTCGTCAGCGCCGGTATCCAATCCCGCGATGCGATCTTCAATCGCATCGCGGGCGGTGATGATGAGAATGGGATTCGCGAATCCGGATTCTCGCAGTTCGCGTATCAGGCTCAGTCCGTCGCGGTCGGGCAGCATCAGGTCCAGGACAATGACGTCGACGGGCTTGTCGTGAATATGTACCAGTGCCTCGGCGATCGTCGCGGCCGGCAGAACCTCATAGCCTTCTTCACGCAGTCCACGTGTGAGACTGTCCAGAAGTGGTATCTGATCTTCGACGATGAGCAGGCGGGGCATAATTGGCGATTCGTTCTGAAGCGCGAGATTTCCGGCGTACGAGCTGCCAGTGAAGTTCTTCGCTGGTCATCACCCCCGCCGGGCTCAAGCGATGCAGTATCGCGCGCCTGAATCCATGCAGCAACCCGCGCATTGCTTCTAAACCGAATTTAACGCCAATTCAGTGTGAACGTATGGTCGCCTGGCGCATTCCGACAGCAGGGACAAAATGGAGCCTGAATCTGGGTTCTATTGTCGATTTTAAAGGACGGATCTGCTAATCTTGATGGGTCTGTGGCGCCTGGACGTGTGATTGCCCGCAACTCACCGCGCCGGTGCCAAATTGGGCATCATTATTGGCTCTATCTGATCCACGGGAGTATGGGCGATGTTGGAATTCACCGGTCAAGGATCTGCCCACACCTGCGACGGCGTTACTCGTCGCGATTTCTTGCAGGTTGGAACGCTGGGCGCCGTGGGTTTGTCATTGCCGCAATATGTGGCGGCGCAACAACAGGGTGCCGTTGATCCTGCGGCGCGCGAAAAGGCCTGCATCATGATCTTCAACCTGGGGGCACCCAGCCAGGTTGATACTTTCGACATGAAGCCCGAAGCGCCGGCCGAGATTCGCGGTCCGTTCCAGCCGATCAATACGAGATCCGCGGAAATCCAGATCTCTGAAATCTTTCCCCGACACGCCGAAGTTGCCGACAAGTTCTCGATTGTCCGGTCCTGTTACCACACGTCCGCCGCCGTGCACGACGCCGGCTGGCAGATGATGCAGACGGGCCGGCAATTCAGCGGGGGGATCAATACCCCCCATGCCGGGGCCGTGCTGAGTTATCTCAAGGGACGGAAATCGGATCTACCGCCGCATGTCATTCTGCCCGAAACGATGGGCCGCGGCGGCGGAAACCTGCCCAATGGTCAGGCGGGTGGATTCCTGGGCAAAAGCCACGATCCGTTTGTGTTGTCCGCGGATCCCTCACAGCCAAATTTCAAGGTTCCGGATCTACTGCCGCCGCAGGAGATCGGCACGGTGCGCCTCGATCGCCGCAAGAAACTCCGGCAGATCGTGGACGAAACCGTGAAGGATTTCGAAACGAGCGACGACGCGAAGCTGCTCGATTCCAATTTTCAGGTGGCCTATCGCCTGATGACCAGTACTCAGGCCCGCGAAGCCTTCGATTTGTCAAAAGAATCGCTCGCCACGCGCGAACGTTATGGCATGAATCGTTTCGGCCAATGTTGCCTGCTGTCACGGCGCTTAATCGAAGCCGGCGTGCGGTTCGTGACGATCAATACATTCCTGACGGTGTTCGATGAAATCACCTGGGACATCCACGGTTCGAAGCCCTTCACGTCGATTGAAGGGATGAAGAACATCGTGGCTCCGATGTACGATCAGGCATACTCGGCGCTGATCAGCGACCTCGCTGATCGCGGGATGCTCGATTCCACGCTGGTCTGCAATCTTGCCGAATTCGGCCGCACGCCGCGCGTCAACCCGGCGGGGGGGCGTGACCACTGGCCCCAGTGCTTCTCGACATACTACGCTGGCGGCGGTGTGAAGGGGGGCCGGATCGTCGGCCGCAGTGATCCCATCGGCGGTGTTCCTGCGGAGCGTCCGACTGATCCCGGTGACATTGTGGCGACGATTTTCCACAGCCTGGGACTCGATCTGGAGACCAAGCTGCCGGGCCCGTCCGGTCGACCGTTCCCGATTGTCGATTTCGGTAAGCACGAAATCAAAGAATTGTTCTAACAGAATCCGCAGAACTCACGTTTCAGGCGAACCTGACCGTCGCGATTCTGACCGCTGTGAAAAGCAGCGGCAGTACCGCTACGGGCAGCGTGAACAATCAAGAATCCGGGGGCTGATGCCGCCCGGTTCGCCTGTCATTTATGATTTCGGGCGTTCTACGAATCATGCCTCGTTCCTCGTAGGTCACTGCAATG